>JAIXXP010000094.1 GCA_027490665.1 Cryomorphaceae bacterium
ATTGCGTTTCATCCTTACCTTTCAAATTAAAGGTTTGAATGGTGTTGAGGCATAAAATGACCTGTTTGAGCTGGTTTGGGTAGAGATCAGAAATATCGTGCTGCTGAATGAGTTCAATGCAGTCTGCAACTTGCGCATCAAATTGATTTTTACTGATTAGTATTGATTCATCTTGAGCAACAATAGGAATTAAATAATCGTAACCACGCGCAGAATTCTTGTATACATAGTTATTCCAGAAGTTGGTATCGTTGATGATTTCTTGGCCACTATTATAATCGGTGATATTCGTTAAATGGCTTTCGACGCAGTTTGTTAAGTTGTAATAGTTCTTGTAAGGAATCGTCTTGAAATAATGCCAATCATTAAGGGTATAGGAACCATCGCTATTTTTGAGTAGCACATAAAACTTGAAGTCTTCATTGGTATAATAGTAGTAGCGCTCTTGTTTATTACGGTGGTTGAGTAGCACAGGATAAATAAAAGCGGTTTGCTCTGGATTGGAAATTAAGAAATCGGTTGTTGTATACATGTTGTTGTCCTCTTCTCCGTACTTGTCAAATTCAGGGCTTTGTCGTTGGTAAAAGTTGTTGTAGGCGTAAGTATCTTGTTGCAAGAGTTTGGCAAGCTGTGGTTTGATATATTGCTCAATCAATTGATGGTTCGTTTCAGAGGAAATCACATGCTTAAATTCTATGGCGTTGTAGCCGACAACCATGTCATTAACCATATCATCAACGACCGGTGTCCATTCTTCTTCTTTATAAGTCCAGGGTGTTTGTTGTAGGTCAAAGGCAACTTGGTAAAATTCGATTTTCCTATCGAGGCTGTCTTCTTCGTTTTCTATGTATTTGTATGCGTCGTCTTTGGATAAAATCCAATGGTTGTCTTTTTTAGCAAATGCCCAACTTACCACTCGGGAATATTTCTCCTCATTCCAGGGGTAAATTTCATTTCTGGTTGCGTTGAAATATATTTTAGATTCATCCTGACTGATCAAAATGCAGGTTATATCATCAAATGGAATCGGGTAGGGCACTTCTTTTAGAATCCGTTGGGCATCTGTTTTGGCTTGCTCAAGATACTCAGCACTTAAGAACTTAGAATTTTTAATAGATAGGTGGAGTAGCTCAAGACTTTTAGAAACGCTTAATACGGCTGGATTCACACTTGCGATGGTTGTTTCTAACCAATCATTGATGTTGGTGTGCTCATAAAACGCACTCCAAAAATACCACCACTGTGCTTCGGTCAGACCTTCGATATCTTGAAGTATAATACCAGTTGCCAAGCTCAGATGAGTGCGAATTGGTGCTGTGTTTGCAATCGGATTTTTAACCGATACATCCATTGAAGTTTGACTCGGACTCACGGTTATATTCGTTAATGAAATTTCAACCGATGCTGGGCCAAGCGCTGAAAGAGAAATATTTTGTGTACTCAAATTAACTTCGGAAAGATTAGTCATGCTGTAAGACCGAACTAAGTTACCCCCAAGTTTGTATAAAGGCACTTCAGTTCGAGGATTGCGTACCGTATTTCTGTATGCCTCTATTTGAGCTGATTGCGTTAAAGATATTTCTCTTTCTTTTTTTAATCCTTTTTCGCCACGCTTTAGGTGTTGCTCAAGAAGCTGAGTTGTTTCTTTGATCATGTCTTCGCACAGCGGCTCAGTGATGTTGATCTGTTTGTCGCTAGTGATGAGAAAATGGATGGGTGCTTGGCCGAAGAGTTGTGCTGAGGCGAAGAGCAGCGTGAGGAATAACAGTTCTTTCATGAAATAAAGGTAGAATAAAAATTGTGGCAAAAAAAAGGAACCCATTTGGATTCCTTTTATTCGTTTTGACTTTCAAATGAAATGAAAAGTTGCTTATCTGTAAAGTGTAGCTTTTACGGCCTTCACGATGCGCTCTACATTTGGCAAAGCTTCGTCGATGAGTGTTGGTGAGAACGCAAATGGGGTGTCGGTTTGGGTAACGCGTTGCACTGGCGCATCTAGGTAGTCAAATGCATAGCGCTGGAGGTGGTAAGCGATTTCTGAGGAAATGCTCGCCAAAGGCCATGCTTCTTCGACAACCACACAACGGTTGGTTTTCTTGATCGATTCAACAATACAACCGTAATCAATTGGTCGGATGGTGCGCAAGTCGATGATTTCTACGCTGATGTTTTCTTTGGCTAAAGCGTCAGCGGCTTCTTGAGCCACTTTGATGATTTTGCCAAAGGAAACGAGTGTGATGTCTGTACCTTTTCTTTTAATGTCGGCAACGCCGATAGGAATGATGTATTCTCCTTCAGGTACTTCGCCTTTGTCTCCGTACATTTTTTCTGATTCTAGGAAAACCACAGGGTCGTTGTCGCGGATAGCTGCTTTCAGAAGACCTTTTGCGTCGGCTGGGTTGGAAGGCGTGATGAC
Source organism: Cryomorphaceae bacterium (assembly GCA_027490665.1). GTDB lineage: Bacteria > Bacteroidota > Bacteroidia > Flavobacteriales_D > Crocinitomicaceae > UBA952. The sequence goes on from JAIXXP010000094.1 coordinate 2,417, forward strand.
CTTTAGACCAGGTACGTGCGCATAAAAAGCCTCAAAACTTTGTGAGTGCGTTGCCGCTAATTGACCAGCAGGGCCGTTTCCACCGCGAAATACAATCGGACAACCATACTGACCACCCGACATCTGTAACATTTTTGCTGCTGAGTTGATGATTTGGTCGGCTGCAAGAATAGCGAAATTCCAGGTCATGAACTCGACAATAGGGCGCAAGCCGTTCATGGCTGCCCCAACAGCAATTCCTGAAAAACCGAGTTCGGCAATTGGGGTATCGATGATGCGTTTTGGACCGAATTCGTCGAGCATCCCTTGAGATACTTTATAAGCACCGTTGTATTCGGCGACTTCTTCACCGAGTAAAAATACGCTGTCGTCGCGACGCATTTCTTCGGACATGGCTTCTCTAAGGGCTTCTCTGAACTGTAGGGTTTTCATAGTGTCATTTTTACAATTAGCAAAATTACAAATAAGTCAGAAACTACAAATGCTTATGCTACTTTAAGTGTTGCTATTTTTGATTTGCCAAATTGCTGATTGGCGTAATCTAGATTGACAGATAGTGTTTTTTTGGAGGATCCCGGGAACTCAAACATGGCATCGGTGAGAATGGCCTCGCAAATAGAGCGAAGTCCTCTAGCACCTAATCCGAATTCCATGGCTTTTTTTACGATGAAATCTAGAACTTCTTGATCGAGTTCAAGCTTTACGCCATCCATGTCAAAAAGTTTGGTGTATTGTTTCACCAAAGCATTTTTGGGTTCGGTAAGGATGCGCTTGAGGTCGGCTTCTTTAAGTGGCTCGAGGTAAGTGAGTACTGGGAAGCGCCCGATAAGTTCTGGGATGAGTCCAAAGGTGCGGATGTCGCTTGGCGTGATGTATTTGAGCAAGGAGTCTTCTTCAATGCTTTGTTCGTCTGCTGTGGAGAATCCAATGGTTTGGCGATTGACACGATTGGCGATGAGTCTTTCGATACCATCAAATGCACCACCACATATAAACAAGATGTTTTTGGTGTCGATGGAAATCATTTTTTGCTCAGGGTGCTTGCGTCCGCCTTGCGGTGGAACATTGACTGTTGCACCTTCGAGTAGTTTCAGCAAGGCTTGTTGAACACCTTCTCCGGAAACGTCGCGCGTGATGCTTGGGTTGTCGTTTTTTCGCGCAATTTTGTCGACTTCATCTATGAAAACAATGCCCATTTGTGCGCTTTCTACATTGTAGTCTGCGGCCTGAAGCAATCTTGACAAAATACTTTCTACGTCTTCTCCTACATACCCAGCTTCGGTAAGAACAGTAGCATCGGCTATGCAAAACGGCACGTTCAGAAGTTTAGCGATTGATTTAGCTAGTAAAGTTTTGCCTGTGCCTGTTCGCCCAACAAGAATTACGTTTGACTTTTCAATCTCGACTTCGTTTTCTGTTGTTTTTTGCTTTAATCTTTTGAAATGATTATAAACTGCAACAGAAAGGACCTTTTTGGCGTCTTGCTGACCAATGACGTATTGATCTAAGTGCGCTTTAATTTCTTGTGGTTTGAGTAAGTTGAGTCCTTGAGCACTCGCATTAGCGGCATTAGGGCTCAGGGAGAGTTCTTCTTGTACAATTTTACTGGCTTGGTTGGCGCAGGAGTCGCAGATGTGGCCGTTGATGCCAGCAATAAGCATATTGACCCCAGAGCGAGGAGAACCGCAAAAAGAACAAGTTGTTTCTTTTTTAGCCATTTTTTATTTTGGATTGCGCAATAATACTTCGTCTACCATTCCGTAAGCTTTTGCCTCTTCGGAGGTCATCCAGTAGTCGCGATCGGAGTCGGCCCAAACTTTATCAAAATCTTGCTTACTGTGTGTGGCGATGATATCGTAGAGTTCTTTTTTCAACTTTTGGATCTCGCGGGCGGTGATTTCGATGTCGGATGCTTGTCCTTGCGCGCCACCTAGTGGTTGGTGGATCATGACGCGTGAATGCTTTAGCGCACTGCGTTTACCTTCGGCACCTGCACAAAGCAATACAGCACCCATTGAAGCAGCCATACCTGTACAAATGGTAGCGACGTCAGGACGAATGTACTGCATGGTGTCGTAAATGCCTAGGCCCGCATACACAGAACCACCTGGTGAATTCAGGTAAATTTGGATGTCTTTTTTAGCGTCGACAGATTCTAAAAAGAGCAACTGTGCATTGATGATGTTGGCTACTTGATCGTTGATACCGGTGCCCAAAAAGATGATGCGGTCCATCATTAATCGAGAGAAAACATCCATTTGTGTCATGTTCAAAGGGCGTTCTTCGATGATATAAGGAGTCATCGAAGACTCGATATAGTAATCCACGTTCATGCTGCTGATGCCCATGTGTTTGGTGGCGTATTTGCGAAATTCGTTGCTATCCATTGTTTTTATTTTTAGAGTCTCAAATTTAGTGATAAAGGTTGGCTTTGAACCTTACTTTTTGACAAAAAAAAATCCTGAACGTATCCAGGATTTTTTTAGCGTATGTTAATGCGTTATTTGATCAAATCGATAAAAGAAGCGTCGTTCATGATTTTGATGAATTCTCTGTCTTTACTCGCTTTTTCTTTAAGCGCGCTATTTTTAGAAATGGCCGTTTTCAATTTCGCAACAACGACATCTGCACTGGCGCCACTGCGCGCTTCGATGATGGCTTTGAGGTAAGCGAGTTCGGCAGTTTCATTGAGGGCTGCACTGGCTTTTTTAGCGGCATCTAGTTTGTTGGAAAGAATTAGAACAAGCACTTTGTTATAGCTGTCTTGACTGATATTTTTCTCTGCCGCACTGTAATTACCTTCCATGATATCGATGATACCTGAGTTGTAGCCAGAAACAGCTGTTTTGGACTTCGCTAGTAATTTTTTGGCAGCAGCGCGATTGCCTTCTAAAATTAGGCTAGCTGCTAGGTTGTTATCTGATACCGCATTCGCTTTGAGTTCGTTTGCTTTTTTGAAAGATGCAGCAGCGTCTTTTGTGTTGCCTAATTCAAAAAGCGTTGCACCTAAGTTGGTGTGCGTGCGGAAGTCAGCTGAATAGTTGCTAGCTGCAATACCATATATACGTGCTTTTTCGTTGGCATCGGTAGTCAATTTACCAGCTGTGAATAGTAGTTCCTCGACTGATAAACTATTAGGGTTTTTAACAGAAGCGGTGCGTAATTCGTCGTCGGTAAGACCATATTCGGTATATTTTACAACAACAACAGCACGGCGTAAGAATGGGAAAACATCGCGTTCAAGTTCGGTATACGCATTGCCAAGTTTGATCATGTCTTCTTCGCGACGCACAGGATCTTTGGTCATTTCAAGAATGCGGATAAAAAGATTTTTATCGGCTTCTGTAATAGAAGAGGTAGCAGCGAGTTGGCTTTTGAATCCTTCGAAATCTTCACCAAATTTAGCGAGCTTGTAAACGCTTGTATCGGCATAGGCAGTGAGTTTCGCTTTTTTCATTAGTTCAGCAAGTGCTTTGCGCGCTGCAACAGTACGATCAGCTGAAAGGTTGTCGTTTTTTGCTACTTCTCCGTCTGGCGAAGCATAACCGTTGATTTCTATTGAAGTGATTTTGATTTTAGGATTGGTTTGTGCAGCTTGCATCCAAGTCATGAGCGCAAGGATGTCGGCGTCTTTGATTTCGTTGGCACGAACCTCAGATTTGCCTTTTTCAAAATTAAAGGTTGCTGTAGTTGTTTTATCGAACTGACGCACCAAAGCATCTTGTTCAGTGAGGACTTTAAAAGTTTTGTCTACTAAGTAAGGTGTAATGATAGTAGCATCTGCAATTTTGGTTTCTGGCAAGGCGCCTTTTTCTTTGGTTTGCTTGTAGAGTTTACCTGTGATAACGACATCGGCAGCTTCCATTGATGGATCATATGCCATTGTTTGTTCAAAGGTTGCCGTACCGCCTGTTTTAAAGTCTATGTTCGTGCCATTGCCGGTTACTTTCGAACCATTTACATACCATGTGCCAATAGCTGTTGTACCAATTTTAGGCGTGATTTCCGCTTTTGCTTTCTTTTGAATTCCTTTTTCAGGAACATTAACGGTAATGCTTACTTTCACGGAATCACCGTGCATTTCTAATGGATTGGGATTGACTGTGTAAGTGATGTCTTTAACGAGGTCGCAAGAAGCAACAAAAAACGCAGCAGTTCCGATAAGTAAGGTTCCGTTTAAGCGAGTGAAATTCATGAGTTTAAATTTTATGATTCCTTGCAAAATTAAGGAATTAATTTAACATGCCCTTTTTTTGCACAAAGATGTTGCAATTCTGATGCTGGGATATGGATTCAAAAGGGAGAAAAACCTAAGTCAAGCTCCATTAACGGTTCAAGAACAAAGGCTCGCTCTTGATATTTCGGATGCGGAATTTGTAAGTCTGGTGTATGGACGCACAAATTTTCGTACAAAATAATATCGAGGTCGATGAGGCGATCTTCATAGTTATCGGATGTTTTGATTCTACCCATTGATAACTCAATCTCTTTAAGATGAAGAAGTAATTGTTTGGGTGGTAAATCGGTCAATAACAAAAGACAACCGTTCAGAAATTCATGAGTGGATTCAAAGCCCATTGGTTCACTTCTGTGAAATGAAGAAACTTGCGCAACCTTTCCACAGGTTTTGTTTATTTGAGCAATAGCGTTATTGATATTTGCTGCTTTGTCTCCTAGATTAGACCCAAATGCGATGACTACCCTGTTGTTGCCCATTAGTTCCATTTGAAACTCTTGATCAGGGTTTGCAAGTCGGTTTTCAGATATTGTAAGGTCGGTCGAAGGGAATCGTAATTAGGTCTGCAGTTGAGTAGGACTTCGCCGCGCAGAAAATGTTGAGCAGAGTCGGTGAGGTAAAATTGGAAATTTGTGGCTACATTTCCTTTGAGTTCAAAGAAAGTACCGTAGACACGCTTTTTAGGTTCTATAATTTGTTCAAAATCGATTTTGTCAGCCATTATTTTGTGCTCATCTACCTTATCGTTGGCAAAATTGATGATTTCCGAGAGGGAATCTTTGTTAGGCAAGCGCAAGTAGTATAGAAAAAGCGTGCCGTTTAAGGGGCCCAAGTCTATTTCTTGAACACTATAATTGGATTTTGCTTGCTCGAAGGTTTTTGGCATATATAAATCGGCCAAGCTGAAACTGAAGTTTTGCGGGCTCAAATAGGGGCGATACGCATGTTCAGGGAATTCTGTCCGAAGAAAAGTACTTGGTTTAGGAACCGGATTGGTCTCATTACAAGCGCTTGTTGCTAGAAAAATTAAAATCAAGCCTAAAAGGAAACTATTCGTTTTCATCTATCTGTACTTTTACCGATTTAACGCGTTTTTTGTCCGAAGATTCCACTATAAATTTAAGTGGGCCCAAAACAATATACTCATTGTTTTTTAAAATGCGTCCACCAACTTCGATGATCAGGCCACCAAGTGTTTCTGCTTCCCCACGAGCAGCTTCAATGTGTTCATCGTGCTTTTCGCCAATAATTTTAAGTAGGTCGTTGAGCGAGGTTCTGCCTTCAAAAACATAGATATTTTCAGCTTGCTTTGTGTATTGAATTTCGGTGTCGTCGAATTCATCTGTAATATCTCCAACGATTTCTTCGAGGATATCTTCTAAGGTAACTATGCCGCTTGCACCACCATATTCATCTACCACGACCGCCATGTGCATTTTCATATTGCGAAATTCTTGCAGGAGGTCATTGATTTTTTTGTTTTCTGGCACAAAATAAGGCTTTCGAAGTACTTGTTTCCAATTGAATGCAGCGTCTTGATCCAAGTGGTGCAGTAAATCTTTGATGTATAGTATGCCAATGATATTATCAGGACTTTGCTCAAAAACAGGAATGCGAGAGTAGCCAACCTCAATGATTTTAGCCAATACCTCGTGAAATGAATCAGCTGCATCGATGTCCTCTACATCTACGCGAGGGGTCATGATTTCCGAGGCCTCTGTTCGTCCAAAGCGCACAATTCCTTCTAAAATGCGCTGTTCTTCTTCGGAACCTGCCTCTGCTTTGGTAAGGGCAACAGCTTGTTCGAGTTCGTTTTGGTCTATAGCTGCACCTTTGTTGTTTAACTTCTGAATGAAATTGGTACCCCAAACTAAAACATGCTTCAGCCAAGAAAAGGGGGGTAATTTACTAATGAAACGCAAGGGGTAGGCGGTAAGTAAGCTGACACTAAGGGCATTTCGGTTGGCAAATATTTTAGGAATGACCTCGCCAAATAGCAAAATGATGAGTGTGATGCCAATGACCTCTACTACAAAGCGGAGTGGGGCAAACCCTTCTTGCGGAGGAAAAATATCGTTGAGTACAAAAGAAGATAAAATGACGATGCCTACATTAACAAAGTTATTGAAAATGAGTATAGTAGCAAGAAGTTCTTGAGGTTTTGCAAGTAGTTTGAGGATCAGTTTGGCGCGTGCGGAAGGATTTTCTTTGAGCGCTGCATTGTCTTTTGGTTTGAGCGAAAAATAAGCGCTTTCCGAACCGGATGCAAAAGCCGATAGCAATAGGAGCAAAATAATGATGAGCAGATAGAGGTAACTTGCATCGCTTATGTGGGAAGGAAGACCAATTAGCGATGCATGAAGACTCGGAGGTTCTATAGAACTGTTCATAAGTTAAAAAGGAAGGTTGTCGTCGGGAGCGGCGCTCAAACCTGTCATGGGTGATGGCGGATTGGGTTTACCTTCGTTGCCGTAATTTGAAGGGCGTTCTTGTTGTTCTGGACGCGATAAAATGGTGAGGTCGTCGCCAACAACTTCTGTTGCGTAGCGTGTCTGACCTTCTTTGTCGGTCCAGGAACGTTTTTTAAGCTTTCCTTCAACGTATATTTTGGTGCCTTTTCGAAGGTATTTTTCAGCTACTTCAGCTAACCCACGCCAAAGTACGATGTCGTGCCAGTCGGTACTTTCTTTCTTTTCGCCGCTTTGTTTGTCGGTGTAAATTTCTGAAGTAGCAAGTGGAAATGAGGCAACAACAGCTCCATTTTCCAAGCGTCTGACATCTGGGTCTTTGCCCAGATTCCCGATTAAAATAACTTTGTTGATACTACCGTTCATTTGATTTTTTTCAATCAATAATAGTTATTTTTTTCGAACTGGGCGTTTTTTTGCGCTTTTTGCAGGCTGATTGGCAGCAATTTCTAAGCATTCAGCTAAGCTCAAAGTTTCTGGCTTACAGTCTTTTGGTAATTTAAAGTTGTCTTTACCTATCTTTAAATAGGCGCCGTAACGGCCATTGAGCAATTGCACGTCAGGGTTTTCATCAAAGGTTTTGATGATAGCCTTTGCCGCTTCGTCGCGTTTGATAGCATCGAGTTCTATTGCTCTTTCCAAGCTAATCGACATCGGGTCTTCTTCTTTTGGAATCGAGCAAAAGCGCTTGCCAATTTGTACATAAGGACCAAAACGACCAATGTTGACTTTTACCACTTCTGTTTCGAATTCGCCGAGAACTTTTGGCAATTCAAAAAGTTTGAGTGCTTCTTCAAGGGTAATGTTATTGATAGATTGCGAGGCTTGCAAAGAAGCAAATTGTGGTTTGAGCCCATCGGCTTTTTCGTCGCCAATTTGAATCATGGGGCCAAAGCGACCTATGCGGGCAATGATTTTGCGTCCGCTTTTAGGGTCAGTTCCGAGCTCGCGTTCACCTGTAGCACGTTCTGAATGTTCGAGTGTGTTTGCTACGGTAGAATGAAATGGACCATAAAAAGACTGGAGCATGTCGGTCCAGTTGAGTTGTCCATTGGCAATTTCATCGAAAGAAGCTTCTACTTTTGCTGTAAACTGATAATCAAGAATTTGTTCAAAATTTGACACCAAGAAATCAGTTACGACAATACCAATATCAGTAGGAGAGAGCTTGTTTTTTTCTTTACCTGTGGTTTCAGATTTTTCGATTTCCTGAATGCCGTCTTGGTTTAATATCAGCTGTGCATAGGTGCGAATAGCACCTTCGCGTTCTTGTTTCTCGACGTAATTTCTCTTTTGAATGGTAGAAATTGTTGGGGCATAGGTAGACGGACGTCCAATTCCGAGCTCTTCTAGTTTCTTTACCAATGAAGCCTCGACATAACGCGATGGCGGTCGGCTGAAGCGCTCAGTAGCGGTGCTTTGTTGTAAAGTTAGCGGTGCGCCAACGGTTACTTTTGGAAGTAGGCCTTCTGTTTCGTTGCCTTCTTCTGCGTCCTCGTCGAGATTGGCAGCTAGGTACACTTTTAAAAATCCGTCGAAAATCAAGACCTCGCCTTTGGCTTGGAAATAATAAGGATTGCTAAGTCCGCTGATTTTGATGGTGGTTCTTTCGAGTTGTGCGTGGGCCATTTGGCTGGCGATGCCACGTTTCCAAATGAGTTCGTATAAGCGTTGTTCGTCGCGCTCGGCATTGATGCTTGGTTTGGTAAAATCTGTCGGGCGTATGGCTTCGTGCGCTTCTTGTGCGCCTGCACTTTTGGTGCTGTATTTTGTCGGTTTGGAGTAGTTGGCTCCGTATAAATCGGTAATCGCAATTTGTGCCGCATCGATGGCAGTTTGCGATAAATTGACGGAGTCGGTACGCATGTAGGTGATGTGTCCAGCTTCGTAAAGTCTTTGGGCAACACTCATGGTTTTGCTTACCGAAAATCCAATTTTAAGACTGGCTTCTTGTTGAAGCGTTGAGGTTGTAAACGGAGCTGCTGGAGTTTTGGTAGCGGGCTTTTGTTGCACATCTTCCACGCTGAACTTTGCGTTTTGCGCCTCTGCCAAGAGTGCTTGTGCAGCTTTTTTGTCTGAGAGTTGTTGGTTTAATTCGGCGGTGAATAAGCCGTTTTCACTCATGAATTGCCCTTGTACGCGATAAAATCCTTCGGTATTGAATTTGTCGATTTCGCGTTCGCGCTCTACAATTAACCTCACGGCTACAGACTGAACACGACCTGCAGAAAGGCTTGGGCGCACCTTTTTCCAAAGAACGGGCGAGAGTTCAAAACCGACAATGCGGTCTAGCACACGGCGGGCTTGCTGTGCATCAACAAGTTCTTGGTTGATCTGACGCGGATTTTCAATGGCACGCGTTACCGCAGTTTTGGTGATTTCGTTGAAAGTGATGCGCTTGGTATCTTTCTTTTGGAGCTCAAGTGTTTCGTATAAGTGCCAAGAAATGGCTTCTCCTTCGCGGTCTTCATCGGTTGCTAGCCATACCGTATCGGCTGCCTTTGCTAATTTTTTGAGTTCGGCGACCACTTGTTTTTTGTCTGGGCTGACTTCGTATTGCGGTGTAAAATTGGCTTCGAGATCGATCGCAATTCCTTTTTTAGCAAGGTCTCGGACGTGTCCGTAGCTCGATTTTACAATGAAGTCTTTACCGAGATAACCCTCGATTGTTTTTGCTTTTGCAGGAGACTCGACAATAACAAGATTTTTGGCCATAAGGAGATTTTAGGGGACAAATGTAAAAGGAAAACAATTCATACATCAACATGTCAGTTGCATTTTTGTGCGGATTTTTCCTTAACCTATGGTTATTTTTTTTGAATTGTTTCGAGACTTCCTTTGCTGCCAATTTGTCAGTAGTTTGAATTTGCCTTATTTTTGCAGTTCAAGAAAACCCATGGAATACGAAAACAAAGTAATAGATGAGTCCATTCAGGGCTCGGCCTTAGAAATACCAGCTCTAGACAATTCAGATGCAAAGAAATTGTATCTAGAAAGTTATGGTTGTCAAATGAATTTCTCGGATAGCGAGGTCGTTGCCTCTATTCTATCAGATCAGGGTTACCAAACCACACGCAACATCGACGATGCCGACGTCATTTTACTCAACACTTGCTCTATCCGTGAAAACGCAGAGCAGCGTGTGCGCAACCGCCTCACCGAATTCAAAATCAAAAAAGAACGCAATCCAGAATTGGTGGTCGGTATCTTAGGCTGTATGGCCGAACGCTTGAAGAAAAACTTACTCGACGAAGAAAAGCTCGTCGATTTAGTAGCGGGCCCCGATGCCTACCGCGATCTACCCAATCTCATCGATGAAGTCGGAACCGGCCAAAAGGCGGTCAATGTGCTTTTGTCTCGCGACGAAACCTACGCAGATATCTCTCCGGTCAGACTAGATCAAGGCGGTATTTCTGCTTTTGTTACCATCATGCGTGGCTGCGACAACATGTGTTCTTTTTGTGTTGTTCCGTTTACCAGAGGCCGAGAGCGTTCCCGCGATCCTCAAACAATCGTTTCCGAATGTCAAGATCTTTTTGATAAAGGCTACCGCGAAGTCACTTTACTTGGCCAAAATGTCGATTCATATCGCTGGAATATCAGTGCGAAAGGCGAAATCAAAAATGAAGCTGAACCTACAACCAATTTTGCACAGCTCATGGAAATGGTAGCGCTGGTTTCTCCGCTGTTGCGCGTGCGCTTCAGTACTTCACACCCCAAAGACATGACCGACGACGTTCTTGAAATCATGGCCAAATACGAAAACATTTGTCCTTACATCCATCTACCAGTGCAATCTGGCAACACAGACGTACTTTACCGCATGAACCGCGGTTATTCACGAGAGTGGTACCTTGAGCGTATAGCCGCTATCAAACGCATCATTCCTGGTTGTGCAATTTCAACGGATGTGATCACAGGTTTTTGTGGTGAAACCGAAGAAGAGCATCAAGAAACCTTGAGCCTGATGGACCTCGTACAGTACGATTTTGCTTACATGTTCAAATATTCAGAGCGTCCAAAAACATTAGCCGAAAGACGCTTCGCCGACGACGTTCCAGAAGAAGTCAAAGGACGCCGCCTGAACGAAATCATCGAAAAGCAACTTGCCCATTCTTTGGCATCCAATCAGCGCATGGTGGGTACCATTCAAAAAGTGCTTATCGAAGGAAAATCCAAAAGATCAGATGAACACCTTTGTGGTAGAACAGGGAGCAATGCCATGGTTGTTTTCCCAAAAGAAAATCAAGAAAAAGGCAACTATGTGCACGTGCGCATCACTAGCTGCACCTCCGCAACCCTCATGGGCGAAATCGTAGCGCAACCTTAATACCAACTAAGTACCCATGAACGTTCAACAGATCAAACAGCGTTTTGGCATCATAGGTTCGGCACCTTTGCTCACTCGGGCTTTGGAAATCGCTATGCAAGTGGCGCCTACAGATATTTCTGTGCTTGTCACCGGCGAAAGCGGTACAGGTAAAGAAATCATCCCACAGGTTATTCACCAACTTAGTTCCAGAAAACACGGTGAATATATCGCTGTCAACTGTGGAGCTATTCCTGAAGGCACCATCGACTCCGAGTTATTTGGTCACGAAAAAGGCTCATTTACCGGCGCACAAGGTAGCCGACAGGGTTATTTTGAGGTAGCAAACGGCGGCACCATCTTTTTGGACGAAGTGGCCGAATTGCCCATGCAAACGCAAGTGCGCTTGTTGCGCGTCCTCGAAACCGGCGAATACATAAGAGTAGGTTCATCTAAACCGCTCAAAACCAACGTTCGGGTGGTAGCTGCAACCAACGAGAACATGCAAAAAGCAATTGCATCTGGGAAGTTCCGCGAAGACCTCTACTATCGCCTTAGCACGGTTCCTATTCCGCTGCCTGCCTTGCGCCAACGCGCCGAAGACATCCACTTGCTTTTTAGAAAGTTTGCCAATGATTTTGCGGACAAATACCGCATGCCAGCCATCAAACTAACCGATTCAGCTGTTGAATTACTCTTAAGTTACCCGTGGCCTGGAAATATCCGCCAGCTCAAAAATTTAGTAGAACAACTTTCCGTCATAGAAACCGCCAGAGAAATTGACGTACTCACCCTCAATGCCTACCTCACGCCAATTACCGAGAAAAGCAACGGGCTCCAACTCAACGACCAAACATCAGAATCTATTTCAGAACGAGAACTCATGTACAAATTTCTTTTTGACATGAAAAAAGACCTTACTGAACTCAAAAAATTAGTCATAGACATCGCCAGCGGCACCCAAAATATCAATTTAAGTGCAGATCAGTCTGCTGCGGTTACGCGTCTTTATCAAGAAGTTTACGAGGAAACAGCAACGCCAGCCAGAATATTAGCTGCACCAGCTGTTCATACTGATCTTCCACATCTATCAAGTGCACCAAACCACGAAGAATTCGAAGAACACATCGAACTCGAAGAATCCTTAAGCCTAGAAGATCGCGAGCGCGAGCTCATTCAAAAAGCGCTAGAAAAACACCGCGGAAAGCGTAAATATGCCGCGCAAGAACTCGGTATTTCGGAACGCACCCTGTACCGAAAAATCAAAGAATTCCATTTAGTCGAATGATGCGCTGGTTTTTATATTGCGCACTTACATTGGTACTTACCTCTTGTTGGCCTGAAAGTTTTTCTTTTAGAGACAGCGGCGGTATGCCAGTAGAATGGCAGAGTTTCACGATCCAAAATTTGGAGAATACAGCGCCTAATTGTCCGCTTTCTTTTGCTGCTTTGCTCACCGAACAACTAAAAGATGGTGTTCAAAACAACACGCGTCTTGTGCTCAATACCAAACTGGGCGCCGGAGAAGTCAATATTGAAGGCGCAATTACCAACTACCAAGTTCAGCCAGTCGCTATTCAAGGTTCAGACAACGCCAGTAGCAACAGGCTCACCATGGCGCTTTCACTTAAAATTAAAATCAAGGCTCCCAAAGAGGAGGAATGGCAAATGGTAAGTACGCGTTTTGCCGATTTTTCTGCATCTTCCAATTTGGCTGACGTCGAGCAAAAACTCTTTGCTGAAATCTCTGAGCAAATGGTGCAAGACCTCATCAATAAGTTATACAGTAATTGGTAAATTAGCAGTGTGTTAAGTCAAGAACAACTTCATGCCCAAATAGCGGATCCAAATTTATGTTCGGCTTCTTATCTTACCGATTTGGAGGCCTTGCAACAAACCTATCCATATGCAACAAGTTTTTCTATTCTGTACCTCAAAACCCTAGCTAAAGAGCAAGACGTCAGACTCTCTAAAGCGCTTGAACAACACGCCTTCACGATTCAAAATAGAGTCGTTTTATATGATTTATTGGTAGAAAGTTCAGTAATTGAAGAAAAGTCAAAGCATGTAGGAACTTCATACAAAGATTCTACAGTTTCAATATTCGAAGAAATTGAAAGTGAAATTCAACAAGAAAATCCAATCGAAGAACTGCGTTTAGAAGAAAATTCAATTTCTGAAAATTCAATTGAAGAGCAAATTGTTGAGGAAAACCGAACTGAAGAACCCGAAACAATTCCAGCACCCGATCCGCTCGATCAATTGCTCCGTGCAAGCCTCATTAGTAGTTCTTTTGTGGACCTCACCTATACCGATGAGCTCAAATCTTTACAAGAAGAGCATGATGAACAGAAGGTGCAAGAGATTGGTAATGATGAGGTTCAAGAAGTTGCAAAACCAAGCGTAACACAAGAAAGACAGACTTTTGCCCAATGGTTGCATTTTACTGATGTAGCGGCACAAGATGATCCAAAGGAATACCTCAAGTTCGAAAAACCTAAACAAGATTTTTATTCTCCAGCAAAAAAAGCAAAAGAAAGCTTGAGTTCTGACCAAATACCTGTTTCGGAAACACTGGCTAAGGTATACGCCATGCAAGGAGCTGTAGCCAAAGCAATTGGGGTTTATGAGCAATTAATTTTGCTTAATCCGGAAAAAAAGAGTTTCTTTGCAAATCAAATTAAAGTACTTAAGAAAAACCTCAACGCTTAATCATGACAGGAATACTTTCTTTTTTAATCATCGTAGCCAGCGCATTGCTGATTCTCGTTGTTTATGTTCAAAATCCAAAAGGTGGGGGCTTGAGCGCTGATTTCGGAGGAGCTTCACAGCTTGGTGGCGTTCAGCGCACCAACGAACTCATCGACAAACTCACTTGGGGCTTAGCAGCTGCAATCGTCGTTTTTAGCCTTGGCATTTCAATTAGCCAGCCTAAACCACCAAAACAAGTAGCTCCACAAACCCAACAGCAAGCACCTAATCAAGGTCAAGGTCAAGGCCAAAGCCAAGGTCAGTAATTTATATTCTTCAATTTTTAAAATGTCAGTATGTCACCCATACTGACATTTTTTTTGTCCATTATGCAATTTTGACGCAAAACGGTAATTGGCATGTTTTTCGAAGAGCGTCCAACAACTTAAAATATTTTTTATGTCAGTAAATTTCAAACCTTTGGCAGACAGAGTTCTGGTAGAACCTGCGCCAGCAGAGCAAAAAACAGCAAGCGGAATCATCATTCCAGACACAGCAAAAGAAAAACCCTTGCGCGGTACTGTTGTAGCGGCTGGGTCGGGCAAAAAAGATGAGCCTATGTCAGTGAAAGTTGGCGATTCCATCTTATATGGTCAATATGCTGGAACAGAAATCAAAATCGATGGGAATACATTTCTTATCATGAGAGAATCAGACATTTACGGTATTTTTTAATCTAAAAAAAGTAAAAAAAAATGGCAAAAGAAATTCACTTTGATGTAGAAGCACGCGAAAAACTCAAAAAAGGAGTTGACGCATTGGCAAATGCTGTAAAAGTTACACTTGGGCCGAAAGGTCGCAATGTGGTTATCGGCAAAAAATTTGGTGCACCACACGTTACCAAAGATGGTGTTACTGTAGCGAAAGAAATTGAGCTCAAAGACCCAATTGAAAATATGGGTGCACAAATGGTCAAGGAAGTGGCTTCCAAAACTGCAGACATCGCTGGCGACGGAACAACAACAGCTACTGTTCTCGCGCAAGCCATTGTAACAGCGGGACTCAAAAACGTTGCTGCCGGAGCCAATCCGATGGACCTCAAGCGAGGTATAGACAAAGCAGTTACAGAGGTCGTTTCAAACTTGCGCAAAATCTCCAAGCAAGTAGGCAACGACAACAGTAAAATCGAGCAAATTGCTACGATATCAGCTAACAACGACGAAGCAATTGGTAAGCTCATCGCCCAAGCGATGAAAGTTGTTGGCAACGATGGCGTAATTACCGTCGAAGAAGCAAAGGGCACCGAAACTGAAGTGAAAACAGTTGAAGGCATGCAATTTGACCGCGGTTATTTATCGCCATATTTCGTCACTAACGCCGAAAAAATGATTACCGAAATGGAAAATCCTTTGGTGCTCATTTCTGAAAAGAAAATCTCGAGCATGAAAGAATTGCTTCCTATTTTGGAGCCAGTTGTTCAGGCCGGAAAATCTCTATTAATCATTGCCGAAGACGTCGATGGCGAAGCGCTAGGAACGCTAGTTGTTAACCGTTTGCGCGGCTCACTCAAAGTTGCTGCTGTGAAAGCACCCGGCTTTGGCGATCGCAGAAAAGCAATGCTCGAAGACATCGCTGTTTTAACGGGTGGTGTGGTTGTTTCTGAAGACCGCGGCATGACCCTCGAAAATGTCACTATTGACATGCTCGGTTCTGCTCAAAAAATCGAAATTGACAAAGACAACACAACTATTGTCAATGGCAAAGGTAAAAAAGCAGATATCCAAGCAAGAGTAGGGCAAATTCGCGCGCAAATAGAGCAAACGACCTCAGACTACGACCGCGAGAAACTTCAAGAGCGTTTGGCTAAATTAGCTGGTGGTGTGGCTGTACTTTACGTAGGTGCGCCAACCGAAATGGAAATGAAAGAAAAGAAAGACCGCGTAGATGACGCCTTAGCGGCAACCCGTGCTGCTGTCGAAGAAGGCATTGTGCCTGGTGGAGGTGTTGCACTTATTCGTGCCATCGATACGCTCGACAAGCTTAAAGGTGCCAACGAAGACGAAATGACCGGTATTCAAATCGTGAAACGTGCTGCTGAAGAACCACTTCGTCAAATCATTGCCAACGCTGGCGGTGAAGGCGCTGTAATTGTTCAAAAAGTTCGCGAAGGAAAAGGCGATTTCGGCTACAACGCGCGCACCGATAAATTTGAACAGTTGTACAAGTCAGGCGTTATCGACCCAACTAAAGTTACCCGTATCGCTGTAGAAAACGCATCTTCAATTGCTGCAATGCTCCTTACTACTGAGTGTGTCATTGCCGACGAACCTGAAGAAGCCAATCCTGCAGCAGCAATGGGCGGCATGGGTGGCGGAATGCCAGGCATGATGTAATGTATACAAGAGCCTTCGGGCTCTTTTTCATTTCTTTCTTCCCGTTCTTACGGATAGCGAGAAATGTCTATATAGAGCCACCTTCGGGTGGCTTTCTTTTTTGTGTAATTTTGAGCTATGTGTTACAGTAATTCGTCAACATCTACCACTTTACAACTAGCGGAGCGCTATCAGAAGCTGCAGCCGGGCAAGCCCATCGAACTTCAATATTACTTTGCATCGGGTTTTCAATTTCCAAGTTGGAATATCATTACCAACGCACCAAACCTAGAGCAAATGCGTTGGGGCTTGTTGCCAAAGTGGTATAGCGGTTCTAATTGGATGGATTTCGCGTCAAAAACGCTCAATGCACGCATAGAAACATGTCATGAAAAGGCTTCCTACAAGCATTTGATCGATTCCAAGCGCTGCCTAGTACCTTCTTCAGGTTTTTTCGAATGGCAATCCCAAGGTAAACTCAAGATTCCTTATTTTATAAAAGATATCAAACAACCTATTTTTTCCATCGCAGGTTTATTTGACACTTGGTTAAACCCATCCACCGGAGCTCAAGAAAAAACTTTTACGATTTTAACTACCGAGGCTAATACTTTGATGGCCGATATCCACAATGCCAAGAAGCGTATGCCACTCATTTTGGCGCTAGATGAAGAAAGCGACTGGTTGAACGGAACGCTCGCCTTACAGGACGTTTCTAACAGAACAAACATTGAATTAGAGGCTTGGGAAATCGATAAAAATCGAATTTTAAGCCCTGAGGCTAATTCGGAAATCATAAGCCAAAGATATTGCAATAATTTGCCTGAACAGAAGGGCTTATTTGACTAACTTTGGCATTACAATTGTAGCGCACAACCTCATGAAATATTTGCTTCTTTTTTTACTTTTTGGATTGGTTTCTTCTTGCATTGAAATTTCTGATGACCTCACTCTCAACAACGATGGTTCAGGTACCCTGCGTTACAAAATCAACTTAAGCGCCAGCAAGATCAAAGTCAACTCCATTCTCGCCTTAGATAGCCTCGAGGGCAAGCCAGTGCCAAGCAAAACACAAATTAGTGCAAAAATCAATGAATTTGTAAGGCTCCTAGATGCACAAGTAGGTATTTCAAATGTATTGATCGAAGAAAACTACACCGACTACATATTTAAATTTTCTTGCGATTTTACAAGTGTCAGGAACTTACAAGACGGCATCAAACTGAGTTTGGCTCAAATCTCCAACGACAAATACAGCACTTCTGCCGAGCAATTCTGGCTCAGTTGGGACGGCAATACCCTAGTGCGCACCATACCAGCTTATGTAACGCAGCAAATAAAAAATTATAAGTTAGACAACGAAGAGAGCCTAAAAGAAGGTGTCTACACTTCAATTGCGCGCTTTGAACGCCCAGTATCAACTTTTGAAAATAAGTTAGGAACACTCAGTAAAAATCAAATGGCTGTAATGGTCAGAACCAACACTTTTGATTTGAAATCAAATCAACATCTCTTGGACAATACAATTGTATTAACACCAAGATGATACTATCGTATTATGTTTAACTTCGCAGCATCTAATTTACCCTCGTGAATATATCTATTAAGTGCACTTTATTATTTGTAGTAGTTCAGCTTGCTACAGCAAATTCCTGGGCCCAACTCAAAGCGATCCAATCTGAACGGCTCTTGCCCAAAGATGCCGTTACAGTTTTCAGCATCAACAATATCAGCTTGTTGCAAAAAATTTCCATGGACGATCTCGTTAATTATGAGTTCATGTCAGAAGTACACCAAGAATTGTTCGATGGCTCCACCTCTGGCAAAACACTCAAAGACGCTGGTCTAGATTTCAATCAAAGACTCAATCTTTTTTACGGCAAAACCTTTACCCATGAGCTCACCGGCTTCACTTTTGGCGTTTCTGATAAAGCCGCACTTTTCGAAGTTTTTGATGATTTTCAAGTATTGCAGAGCTCCATTCCAGGTTTGGAAATTTACGGTACCTTTTTCAATAACCTCCTGATCAAAGACAACAAAGCCATTCTCATTCGTATAGAACCAACCATGGATTATATCGATGAGGTTACCGATTCTATTTGGTATGCACGCGGCAATGAAATGCCATTTGAGTTTTTCGACGAAGCGCCACAAGAAGATCAAATCCTCAATGAGCAAACCTACGAAGACAACTCCAACAATAACGTATTTCCCGAGGCCACTGAAAACCCTGCCATCAAAAATTATTATGAGTTGCGCGATAGCGTGCAGGTTGTTCTTCAGCAAACCGAGCTCACACGTGTCATTAATGAACTCTTTTTGAAAGGTATCAATCTCTACGATAGCGACCCGCGTTTTGCCGCACAACTCACCCATAATGCGGAAGGCGCTTTTTACCTCGACAATGCCCGAAACCTAGATAAATCTCAGGGCTTGTGGTATTTTCAGACAGTCTTGCCAACGCTTTATAAAGACCTTCAAGAACTCTATGCCGGAAACGTCATTCTAGGTGATCTTTTCTTGCGCGACAACCAAGTTGATTTTGAAGTTGAAGCCCTATATGGCCCTGCGCTCGGTAGCATATATGCGCAAATGAACGACGCGAATTTTGATAAAAACGTTCTCGCATATATCCCAGCATCTAGCCCGGCTTACTTTACCTATAACATCAACCTGCAACAAGCATACGAGCAGGCCTATAAAATTTTGTTGCCGCTTCTCAGCGATGAAAAAAACGCACAAATTGCAATGAACGTACTTACCTTAGAATTACTAAATGAGTTCGTCAATAAGGATGCATTATTTGACACTTACAAAGGAAGTATGTTTGGCACTTTTAATGGTGTGAAAAAAATTAAAACAAAAAAAATCATTTTTGACTATGACGAAGAAACCTTTGCCTACCAAGAGCGTGAAACAGAAGCGGACGCCGACATGCCCGTATTTACGTTAGGCTTTTCGACAGCCCGCAAAGATATTCCTGAAATGGTACTCAAACATTTAGCCCGACTCACCTCTCGTGTTCAGCGCTTTGAAAATTACTGGCGCATAGATAACGCCATCTTGGATGCGGCACCGCTTTATATCTTGAATACCGGAAAACTACTAATTTTCACCAACGACGAAGACCTCGCAAGAAACCACTCTGCTGGTTATGGCGCACAGGCTTTAGGTAAGAAACAGTCTAAAACTGCCAGCAAAAGTGGTTTTATGTATGGTTCTGTAGACATTACCGAAACTCTCGGTCGCTTCCCAACAGAAGTGCTCACGCCTCGCAATGCCGAAATTATATCTTCGCTCAAAGGTAAATCAGGCCGACTCGAACTCACGTCTTCCGAAACAACAGAGGCCCACACCACATTTAAATTGAGTTATAGCTATACAGGTGCAGAATCAACTGGCAAACACCTTCTCGACCTCGTCAATTCGCTCTATCTCATTTACACATTGAATCCTTAAAGCAATGTACCGTAAGTTTTTGACTCTTGTTTTAATTGCGGGCAGTCTTGGTTTGGTCTTGTTCGTCAAGTCTTTTTTGTTCGAGCAGCCCAAAACACCTCGCCTCATTGACCGCTTGCCGAGTGCCGATTTTCTCGGTAAAGCGAATATCCTAGAGCTAGCCAAGGAAACCAACTCCATGCTCCAATACAACAAGATGTCCATGCGGGACTTCACTACCTATGAATTTTTGTTGGGTCAGGGCAAGCAATACGGCATTGACCTAGAATCGAATCTCTACCTTTTTGCCAATGAAGACGGCAATTGGGGTGCACTCATCCGACTCACCGATTCTTCAAAAGTGCAGTTAGGAATAGAACGTTTGTTAAAGTATGCTGCTCTCCAAGACTCCGTTGTTGGAGGCAATAAATTCTATTATATCGAGAAGGAGCAATCTTACTTACATTATGGAAAAGATTACGCACTGATCTATCAGGGCACGGACTTCATCAAAACCTTAAACCATGTGGTTTCTGCTCACTACGGTTCGCAGCAAAAAGTTTGGAAGCAGTTTTTGAGGCAAAAACAATTCAAGGATG
Source organism: Cryomorphaceae bacterium (assembly GCA_027490665.1). GTDB lineage: Bacteria > Bacteroidota > Bacteroidia > Flavobacteriales_D > Crocinitomicaceae > UBA952. The sequence goes on from JAIXXP010000094.1 coordinate 22,531, forward strand.
AGCACCTCGTTATTTATGCCAATTGGTCTAAACTCAAGCGCTTTGACATCCAAACCGCAATGTTTGCCCATGACAGTGACTCTTTAGGTTTTAAATTGAAGAGTTATATTAAAAAACGCACACCGCTTTATTTCTCGCTTAAAAGCTCAGGGCTCAGTTACAACAGTAATCTCCAGACCGATCGTTTGATCGACGTACATTTGGACGTGAGTGAATTTAAAAAACAACGCCAAGACTCTGTTTATGTCCAGTTGGCTCAACTAAGCCGTAAAATCGGCTTCCCATTTGAGCGCTTTCTAGCGGCTTGGAACGGCGATCTAGTCTATCAAGAGGGCGGAAAGCAAGTCCAAGAAGTGCGCTACATCGAGACCATCCTCGACGACGATTTCAACGAAACAGAAGTTGAGCGCTTGCGCTATGATACTGTTGCAGGTTTTGCTGTCTTGGCTTCCATGAATCGTTTGGCACCACAATTTATTGGAAAGTTAACTCAAAAAGGACTTTTGCGCCAAGATGAAAACGGCTATCGCTTTCTGTTTTCACCTTTATTGCATTTTCAGAAGTCCGGACCATATTACCAGTATTTTTCTGCAGCAGCATCTCCACCAATTGTGCGCGGCAAGCAAAACCAAGTGCTTTGGAAATACAAGGGTACTAAATACTATTTTAAGATTGATAAACTTACCCGCTACGAAATCTTTGGGAGCTTGCAAATTCCAGTGAGGTCTATACTTCGCCGCAATAAACTGATTTAGGAAGGGGGGTATCAGGCGAAAATAAATTCGTCTTGGTGTTGTTCAATGTAAGACAGGATACCGAGAATTTCGTCGAGTTCGGAGCTCGTAACCAAACGGGTTCGGTAGTCTTTGAAGTGCGAAATCCCTTTGAAATAATTGGTGTAGTGCCTTTTCATTTCAGCAATCCCGAGCTTAGGGCCTTTCCATTTGATGCTCATGAGTAAATGTTCGCGGCAGGCTAAAACACGTTCTGCGAGTGTAGGTCCTGCGAGGGTTTCACCCGTTTGGACATAATGTTTGATTTCTCTAAAAATCCAAGGGTAACCAATAGATGCGCGGCCGATCATGACGCCGTCTACGCCGTATCTGTTTTTGTAGGTCAGGGCTTTTTCTGGGCTGTCGATATCGCCGTTGCCAAAAACAGGAATGTGCATGCGTGGATTGTTTTTCACTTCTGCGATTAGTGACCAATCTGCTTCGCCTTTGTACATTTGTTTACGCGTGCGCCCATGAATAGAAATGGCTTCAATGCCGATGTCTTGAAGACGTTCGGCAGCATCTACGACATTTTTGGTGTCGTCATCCCAGCCTAACCGTGTTTTGACCGTTACTGGAAGGGAGGTGGCTTTGACAATTTCTTGTGTCAGGCGCACCATTTTGGGTATATCTTGAAGTAAGCCGGCACCTGCGCCTTTACATGTTACCTTTTTGACGGGGCAACCATAATTGATATCGATGAGGTCTGGCTGCACGGCCTCTATTATTTGTGCAGATTGCACCATGCTGTCGGTCTCTGAACCAAAAATCTGAATACCAATAGGTCGCTCGTATTCAAAGATGTCGAGTTTCTGACGGCTTTTGGCAGCGTCGCGGATCAGGCCTTCAGAAGAAATAAATTCGGTGTACATGAGGTCCGCGCCGTATTGCTTGCAAAGCGCGCGAAAAGGCGGATCACTGACGTCTTCCATGGGTGCCAGTAGGAGTGGGAAATCACCGAGTTCAATATTGCGTATTTTAACCATATGTGCTGTTAGTTAACGCCCATTGCTTTAAGGTATTCCTTGAGCTTTTGCTCGTTGCTCAAGCGCAACACCATGAGTTTGTCGGCTGTATCGACAACGATGTAGTCTTGAAGGCCATCGAGCAATACGGTTTTATTATGCGGCACGTTGATCAGACAATTTTCGGAGTCAAATGCATAAACATTTTGTCCGATAATTGAATTTTGCTGCGTGTCTTTATCTAAATGGGTGGTCAGGCTACCCCAAGTACCGAGGTCGCTCCAGTCAAAATCAGCAAGCACCATACTAACGTTTTGTGCTTTTTCCATGACTGCAAAATCTATGGAGATGTCAGGGCAAGCGGCAAATGCATCTTTTAAGAAGGCAATTTCTTGAGCGCTTCCATAGACTTCGGGCTGTGCACTAAATATTTGGTAAATGTCGGACTGATACTGCGCAAGCGCATCGAGGATGACTGCAGACTTCCAAACAAAGATACCCGCATTCCAAAAGAAGTTGCCTGCATCGAGAAAGGCTTGAGCAGTGGCTAAGTTTGGTTTTTCGCGAAACTGTAACACTGGGCAAGCACTGCCTTTTTGCGTTTGTTCGGTTTTTTCAAATTCGATATAGCCATAACCAGTGTCAGGTCTGGTGGGTTCAATGCCGAGCGTAACAAGTTTGCCATCTTGGGCAGTTTGCCAGGCCGTACGAATGATTTCTTCAAAACGCGCCTCGTTGATGATGAGGTGGTCTGCAGGCGAAATCAGAAGGGTTGCATTGGGGTCGAGTGCATGGATTTTTGCGGCTGCATAGGCGATGCAAGGCGCTGTATTTTTGCGTTCTGGCTCACACAATACTTGGCTACTGGTGAGCTCTGGCAATTGTTCAAGAACGAGCGCTTCGTAAGAGGTGTTAGTTAGGATGTAAATGTGTTCTGCCGGAATAAATTTCTGTAGGCGCTCAAAGGTGAGGCGCAGCAAAGATTTGCCAATGCCAAGAACGTCTAGAAACTGTTTTGGATTTTCGGAGGTAGAAAGTGGCCAGAAACGGCTTCCGACGCCACCTGCCATAATAAGACCATATGTATTTTTACTGTTCATGCCCAAGGGGTGTTATGGCGGCAAGCGCATGTACTAAATAAATACGGTTGCTGCCAAATTCTGTACAAAGATAACGAGTTCTTCGGAGTTCACCTTTGATAAAGTGTTTGTTGTTCAGGTAGAAATGTGCATTTCTTGGGAGGCTTTCTAAGGTAATTTCTTCTTTGAGGTCAAAAGTGCGCAAAACCCTACTAAGTTGCACATCGCCACCGCTTGAGGCCTTCAGTCGTACAAAGCTTTTTTCTAAAACGTGATGTAGCTCTGGCGGCAATGCCCTGCTTTCTAAAAGTGGCAATAAGCGGTGTCGGAAGGCGGTTTTCCATTCGAGCCCATGCGCCGCTACTTTCCAACCGTATTGGCGGTAGGTATCGAGATGTGCGAGTTCGTGAAGGGCGGTGATTAGAAAACTATAGGGATTGAGGTCTCCATTGACCGTAATAATTGGTTTGGTTTGTAGTGGGTGGGTGCGAAAATCGCCGAGTTTGGTTTTGCGTCCGGGCACAATTTTAAACTGAACACCAGCGCCTAAAATACAATCTGCTAAATAAGGTGTAAAAGCTGCCGGAGCAAATTTTCCGAGGGTATCTATGAAGTGTTGGCGCTTTGACTGCATGACCACAAAAATAATGTTTAACTTAGCGTAGTGAAACTCCTACAACAATTTGGTCGATACATACTCATGCTGAGTGTCGTTTTTACGCGGCCAAATCGCTGGCGTTTCTTTTGGAAGCACACTTTTCTAGAAATCGATCAAATCGGGATCAACTCCTTGCCAATTGTGGCCCTCATGTCTACTTTCATGGGAGCTGTCATCGCATTACAAACGGCCTCGAGCATGGAAAGCCCCTTGCTCCCAGACTACACCGTTGGCTTCATTACCCAATCAAGTACCATCCTAGAATTTTCCCCAACCATTATTTCATTAATTCTTGCTGGTAAGGTGGGCTCAAATGTAGCTTCTGAAATTGGCACAATGCGCGTTACCGAACAAATTGACGCTCTAGAAATCATGGGTGTCAATTCCTTGAATTTCTTGGTTTTGCCAAAAATCACAGCCGCATTGGTTTTCTTTCCCGTATTGGTCGTTTTCTCAATGGCGCTTTCCATGTTTGGTGGCTGGCTGTCTTTATTGGTATCAGACCTCACTACCACCGAAATCTACATTCTCGGAATCCGCTCTTTTTTCAATCCGTTTCACATCACATACGCCCTTACCAAAACACTGGTTTTTGGTTTTCTCATTGTCAGCATTTCTTCATTTTACGGGTATTACGTCAAAGGAGGCTCACTCGATGTAGGCAGGGCTTCAACGCAAGCAGTTGTGAGTAGTAGTGTTGCGATCCTCATTGCCAATTTTATTCTTACCCAACTCATGTTGCTCTCATGATCGAAGTCAAACAAGTTTCAAAAAGCTTCAATGGTCAAAAGGTACTTTTTGACATAGATCATGTGTTTGAAGAAGGGCAAGTCAATCTCATCATTGGGCAGTCTGGTCAAGGAAAATCTGTTTTGGCTAAGTGCATTGTAGGTTTGTATGAAGCAGATGCAGGTCAAATTTTATTTGACAAGCGCAATTTTACCGAAATGGATCGCAATGAGCGCAGTAACATTCGCCAAGAAATCGGCATGCTTTTTCAAGGCGCAGCGCTTTTTGACTCCATGACCGTAGAGCAAAACGTCATGTTTCCGCTGCAAATGTTCACCAAAATGACCAAAGCCGAAATTCAAGCGCGTGCCGATTTTTGCCTAGACCGCGTCAATTTAGCGGGGCGCAACAAACTCATGCCTTCTGAGTGTAGCGGCGGGATGCAGAAAAGAGTCGGTATTGCCCGCGCAATTGCCATGAACCCGCGCTATTTGTTTTGTGACGAACCCAATTCTGGCCTCGACCCCAAAACTTCAATTGTCATCGACAAGCTCATCCGAGACATCACACAAGAATACAAAATAACCACTGTTGTCATTACCCATGACATGAATAGCGTCATGGAAATCGGCGACCACATCTTGTTTATTCATCAAGGTAAAAAATGGTGGGAGGGAGACCGCCACTCCATAATCAATACAACCAACCCCGAGATCGAAAGTTTTGTTTATGCGTCGTCGTTTATGAAAGAAATTCGTTCTCTGCTTCAAAAAAAAGCGCAATAATTCCTTGCTTTTTTTTATTTCAATTTTTGTATTATTGATTTCTTTCTTATCTTTGCAGCCCCAACAGGGTCTTGTGCAAACGGCATAAGGTTTACATAAATTGCGGATGTGGTGAAATTGGTAGACACGCCAGACTTAGGATCTGGTGCCGAGAGGTGTGCGGGTTCGAGTCCCTCCATCCGCACTAAGGTCTCGTTGGTTCAACGGGGCCTTTTTTTTTAATATTAGGCTTAACAAAACGATCGCATGAAAATTACACGTCAAGAAATCGATGCCCAAAACGGCGTATTAAAAGTAGAAATCGCTGCTGCCGACTACCAAAACAAAGTAAAGGCTGCGCTAGATAAATACCGTAAAACAGCTAAAATTCCCGGATTTAGACCAGGTCATGTACCTGCGGGTCTCATTCAAAAACAATACGGAAAGTCTGTTTTATTAGAAGAGCTCAACAAACTAACTAACGATGCGCTTTACCGTTACATCATCGATGAAAAACTCGATATCTTAGGTAATCCACTTCCTATTGAGAACGGCGTTGAAGGGAGCTTCGATGCGCCTGCAGATTTTGTATTTAGTTACGAAATCGGCTTCAGTCCATCCTTTGAGTTGCCTATTTCCAGCAAAACAAAAATGGAATACAACACCGTTAAAGTCGACAAAAAACTCCTCGACAAACAAACCGAAGACCTCCGCCGCCGTTATGGCAAACTCATTTCTTCAGATGTCGTTTCAGACAAAGACATGGTCATGGGTAAATTCGAAGAACTCGATGCAGCTGGCGTAAAAGATGGCGGCATTAGCCATTCTACCACTATTTCAATGGAATTTTTGACCGATAAAGCAGGTGTTAAACTGTTGACCGGTAAAAAAGTCAACGACACCTTCGTGCTCGACCTCACATTGGTTTCTAAAGGCCCTGAAGATGCCGCAGCTATGCTCGGTATTGCGCCTGAAGCATACGCCGCACTAGAATCAAAGTTTCAGTTCACCATCAACGACATCAAACGTATGGAAATGGCCGAACTCAACGAGGAGCTCTTTCAAAAGTTGTTTGGCGATGAAGTAAAGACCGAAGAAGAAATGAACAAACGCATAGAAGCAGACCTCGCGCGTATGTTCGAAGAAGACGCCGATCGCTTGTTTACCAAAAAAGCCTTCGATCTTCTAATAGCCGAGACCAAAATGACCTTCCCTGAAACCTTTTTGAAAAGATGGATCAAATCTTCTTCAGAAAAACCAGTTACAGACGAAGACCTCGACCGCGAGTTCGATGCCTACCTCAATTCCTTGAAATGGCAATTGATTCAAACCAAGATTTTCAAAGACAACAACATTCAACTGACCAACGAAGAGGTCATAGACTACACCAAATCTTTGGTACTAGGCAATTACGCGCAATACGGTTTACCAGCTCCTGACGACGCAGAACTAACTGATACTGCAAAGCGTTTGTTGCAAAATAAAGAACAAGCAAACGGAATCTACGACCGTTTGGCTGAGGCAAAACTTACTGCTTTCTTTAAAAGTACTATATCCCTAACTAAAAAGGAATTGGCCTACGACGATTTCGTAGCCATGGCACAAGCCTAAATATCTAGGAGCGCATTTACAGATCTATTCAACTGATCATTAAGCGACATCCCAATCTAAAACCAACAAATTTTTGTTGGTTTTTTTGTGCCCGTAAAAATGCTGTATTTGCCGAATCATCGCTTCTAGGTGTGGCATCTTCATGCTGCGGTTCGGAATCAAAGCAATGACTTCTCTTGCAGGTGCTGCTTGTAATTCGGCAATTGACTTGATGCCGAGTTGTTCTTCGGGCTTTAATTGAAAGTGAGCAGGTATTAGCGTGTAACCGCCATTTTTATTGACCATATCGATGAGTAATGGCAAATTGCCTCCTTCGTAATCCCAGTCTTGTGCATCGATGTCATGATTCAATTGACAAAAGTGTAGCATCTGCGTACGCAAGCAATTGCCTTTATTGAGCAGCCATGGGTGTTTGTGCTGAATTTGTTCAAATTTGATCTCTTCACTTTTCACTTCAGGACAATACACCCGAATTTCTTCTAAATAGAGCGGAACACTCCTAAGTCGAGGGTCGAGGTGGGGACCAGCAATGATCGCCATATCGAGTTCTTTTCGTTCTAGAGCATCCAGCACATCAGTGGTCTTGAGTTCGCGGATCTTCAGCTTGATATTTCCAAATTCGGCGATCCAAGTACTAAAGAGGTCCGGTAGGAGGTAAGCTGCAATGGTAGGAATGACACCAATGCGCACTTCTTCTTTCACGTGCCCTTTGAGTTGATCTGATAACAATTTGATTTTGTCGGTTTCAGCTAGAATTTCTCTGAGAATGGGGATCAGCTTTTGCCCGGAGGGCGTGAGTTGAAGCGGGTTGCTGTCTCGGTCAAAAATGACATAGCCAAGTGTGTCTTCGGCCTTTTTGATTTGCATCGAAAGCGTAGGTTGGGTCACAAAACACCGTTCACTTGCACGTTGAAAGAGTAGTTCTTCACTGAGCACTACTATGTAGTTCATTTGTTGAATAGAAATCATATAGAAAGAATCTATACAAATATAAAAGAAATTGAAATAAATTATAACACTTCTCCAACCAAAGCGCAGTATCTTTGTTCCACAAATTAGTAATCTTAAAAACAAAAAAATATGTCAACTCTAGTTGGAAAAAAATTCCCAGACATTACAGTGAAAGCCATCGACGAAATGGGCGATGCCTTTCAACTAAACGTATTGAAACAAGCAACCGACAACAACAAAAAAGTGGTCTTGTTTTGGTACCCTAAAGACTTCACTTTCGTTTGTCCTACAGAAATCCATGCGTTTCAAGAGGCAGCAGCTGAATTCGAAAAGCGCAACACAATTGTGATTGGAGCTTCTTGCGATACTGCTGAGGTTCATTTTGCTTGGTTAAGTACATCCAAAGACAACGGTGGTATCGAAGGCGTTCGTTTTCCTTTGATTGCAGATTCTACGCGTTTGTTGGCTCAAGAATTAGGCATTCTCGACTACGACATGTTTGACGAAGACAACATGGCCGGTGACAACGTACCTTATCGTGCAACTTACCTTCTCGACGAAACCGGAATGGTGTTCCACGAATCTGTAAATCACTTCCCTGTCGGACGCAATGTACATGAATTTATCCGCCTAATCGACGCCTTTTCACACGTTCAAAAACACGGTGAAGTTTGCCCTGCAAACTGGGAAGAAGGAAAAGATGCCATGAATGCTACGCGCAATGGTGTTGCCGACTACCTAAGCAAACACTAAGCTGATGTTTAGCGACCTCACTTCAGATACGCTCGATCAGGTTTTGGCTTCTAATGCCAAAGTAATTGTTCAATACGGCGCAGGTTGGTGCGGCAATTGTAAAATTACCAAGCCTAAATTCAAGCGTTTGGCCGAGACCCACACCGACATCGCATTTGTTTATGTCGATGCAGAGCACTATCCAAATGCCCGTCAGTTTGCCAACGTCAGTAACCTACCTACTTTTGCTTCATTCGAAGGTGGTAAGTTAGTGGCAGAAGCACAAGGAAATAAAATAGAAACCATTCAAGAAGTTCTAGATGCGCTTACCAGTCATTAAACACCTCGTAGAATTCATCGAGCAAAACGACGAAGACTACATCAATGAAACTATGGAAACGCTAGAATTCTTAATTGAGGCCCCGGGCATCAAAGACGAAGAACTCGATGTCATCGGCGAATTGCTTTCTAATTTCTCTGGCGCCCTCGAGGTTCATAAAGAAATTCAGAATGGTGTACCCAAACGAGACGCCTTAAATGGCTTCATGAAACGGGTCACCGGATCGATTAACTAACTAAAAACCACCCTCGGGTGGTTTTTTTATGCCTATCTTTGCAGCATGTCAGATCTACTGAATAAGTTAGAAGCCATTCATTTTCGCTTCATAGAAGTCGGCAAAATGATTACAGACCCCGATATCATCTCGGATATGAGTCGGTACGTCAAACTCAACAAAGAATACCGCGACCTTGAAGTCCTGGACGGTACTTATTTGCGTTTCAAACTCTTGCTTAGTAACTTGCAGAGCGCCAAAGTTTTGCTTGAAGAAGAGCAAGATCCAGAAATGCGCGAAATGGCCAAAGCCGAAATAGACGAACTCGAGCAAGCTAGGCCTCTTCTTGAAGAAGAGATCAAATTGCTACTCATTCCCAAAGACCCCGAAGACGATAAAAATGCCATCATCGAGCTTCGCGCCGGAACGGGTGGTGATGAAGCCTGTATCTTTGTGGAAGATGTCTACCGTATGTACACCATGTACTTTAAAGCCATGGGCTGGACCTGCGAAGTACTCAACTCTTCGGAAGGATCAGTAAAAGGATACAAAGAGATTTCCATGGAAATTACCGGCACGGGCATCTATGGCTCCTTGAAATTTGAATCGGGTGTTCACCGCGTGCAACGCGTTCCTGAAACAGAATCACAAGGTCGGGTGCACACCTCCGCTATAACTGTTGCGGTGCTACCAGAAGCCGAAGAAGTCGATTTCGAACTCGACATGAACGACGTCAGAAAAGATACCTTCCGCGCCTCAGGTGCAGGTGGCCAGCACATCAACAAAACAGAATCGGCCATCCGACTCACACACATTCCTTCAGGTTTAGTGGTAGAGTGTCAGGACGGTCGTTCACAGCACAAAAACTTAGAAAAAGCCATTTCCGTTTTGCGTTCGCGCTTGTATCAGTTAGAGCTCGACCGCATCCACAATGAGCGCGCAGCGCAAAGAAAGACACTTGTCTCCACCGGAGACCGCTCTGCAAAAATCAGAACTTATAATTATCCGCAGGGCCGCATCACAGATCACCGCATCAACAAAACGATGTACAATTTAGGTGTATTTATGAATGGCGATATCCAAGAAATGTTAGACGCACTTAAAATGGCCGAAAACGCCGAAAAATTAAAAGGAGAAACCGCATGACGAAAGCCGAACTCATCGCGCAGATCAAACAAAAAGAGAGTTTTTTATGCGTTGGACTCGATCCAGATCTTGCCAAAATACCCCCGCACTTACTGCAAACCGAAGATCCACTTTTCGAGTTTTGTAAAGCTATCATTGATGCTACCCATTCATATGCTGTGGCTTTTAAGCCTAATACCGCATTTTTTGAGTGTCATGGTGCGGCAGGTTGGGAGTCTTTAAGCAAAACAATAGCTTATATCCCTAATGACTGTCTGATTATCGCAGATGCCAAGCGAGGAGATATCGGCAATACATCGGCTTATTACGCCAAAACATTTTTTGAACACATGCAAGCTGATGCCTTAACAGTTGCGCCTTATATGGGTTCAGATTCCGTTTTGCCCTTCTTGCAATTTAACAACAAATGGGTCATTTTACTAGCCCTTACTTCTAATGAAGGAGCCAAAGATTTCCAGTTAGTGGAAGCCAATGGAAAAGCACTTTTTGAAACTGTTTTGGAAAAATCAGCAGCGTGGGGAACGCCTGAAAATATGATGTATGTGGTGGGCGCTACTCGTGCCGAAGACATCGCTAGGGTGAGAGCGTCGGCTCCGAATTATTTCTTCTTGGTACCTGGTGTTGGTGCCCAAGGTGGAGACCTAGATACTGTAGTCAAATACGGCGCAAATGCAGAATGCGGATTACTTGTCAATTCGTCTCGTGCAATTATTTACGCGAGTTCCGGGCAAGATTTTGCAGTGGCAGCAAAAAAAGAAGCGCTGAAAATGCAAGCTCAAATGGCGTTGCACGTTCAGCGCTTCGAATGGTAAAGGAAGATTAGCGGGTAGCTAAATCTGCGTTTTGCGTAGTTTGCTCAAGACTTCCATAAGCATCGCAGCTCGCTTTGCGGCCTGCTCCACAAGAAGCTAATACAAGTAGCGTTGCAAATGCCGCTAGAATAAATGTTGATTTTGTTTTCATGGTGTTTGTTTTGTTGTTGTTGCTGCCTTTAACGGAAGTTATATCACAAAGTTACAATTTTTAAAAAAATAGCACGTTTAGTCTTGTATATTTAAGCATGCGCAGCTGCATTAGCATAGGGTTTATATTGTTCTTAACTTGTTCGGCCTGGGCGCAAGGCTATTTTGCTATTGAAAATTCACAACATCCATTACCTAAGGAGCTTTCTGAACTTCAAAGCGCTTTCAACACTAAGTATTTATTGCCAGCTTGGCAGAAAAAATGCAATGAATGGCAGTCGTTGGCACTAGCCGAAGGTTATTTTCTCTTTACCTTGGAGCCAAGTACGCATAAAGATTCAGTTCAATATTATCAAATCAATCCCGGACCTATTTTTGAAGGAATAGCGCTGAGAAATACTATGGAGTTGCGATACTTATCAGCAAAAGCCATGCAAGGCTTGGTTCAAGATTCATTGAATTGGTACGTCAACAACGGTTATCCTTTTGCTCAAATTTCACTAAAAGTGAGCTCCGGATCAGAGCCCATTGCAATTATGCAATGTGCCAAAGGTCCTGAGGTAAAATGGGGTAGAATTTATGTGAAGCCAGAAGGTGTCATAAAAGAAAATGTGCTGGCCAATTTATTGCAAATTGAAACCGGAACTTTGTTTAGTGAACAACAATTGTTGCAAGCTGAAATGCAAGTAGCAGGGCAGTTGCCATTTAAATTATTGCGTTCCCCTGAATGGACCCTCGAGGACCAAAATGCGGCTGTCTATCTATTTCTTGAAAGGATTAAAATGAGTTCGGCCACAGGAATTATTGGGCTGCAGCAAAATCCAAGTACCCAAAAAAATGCTTTGGTAGGAGAACTGAATTTACAGCTACAAAACACTTGGCAGAAAAACGAAAAGTTCACCTTGCATTGGCGCAGTATTGCACCTCAAACCCAGCAACTCAAAAGCACACTAAGTTGGCCCTACATTGGTGGTTCATCTTATGGAGTGAATGCAGGTTTTTCACTGTATCGCCGCGATACTTCTTTCTTGGAGCTCAAAGGGAATATCGGCCTCACTTATTTATTAGCGAACAATTGGCAGCTGCTTGCCATACTTGATTACTGGCAATCTAATGTCCTTTCAAACCTTTCAGGCCTTACTAATTTGGCAACCTTCTCTACACTTTCATATGGAATTGGTTTGCAACGGCAAAAGCTGGATTTTTTGCCGAATCCAAGACAAGGGATGCAATTTAAAGCCAGTTACTTGGTTGGTAACAAAAAGGCACAAAATGATTTTCTTACTTGGCGTTTAGAGCTTTCACAACGGTATTTTTGGCCACTTGCCAAGCGGCAGGTTTTGAGCTTTAGCCAAGAGTTTGCGCATATTCAGTCAGCCAGTTTATTTAGCAATGAATTGTATCGTTTTGGAGGTTTAGAACGCATGCGCGGTTTTGATGAAGAAGCGTTTTTTGCATCTACACTAGCCTTTTCAGGGTTGGAGTATCGTTATTTACTCGATCAGTATGCTCATTTTTTGGTTTTTACTGATTGGGCCTGGCTCCAAAATAAAGTGTTGGGGCAACAGCAAAATTTTGTTTACGCTGTGGGCTTGGGTTTGGTGCTAGGTTCAGAAAATGGTCAATTCAAATTGAGTTATGGACTCGGGACCCAACTAGGTCAACCTTTGCAATTGAATGCAGGTAAATTACACGTGGGCTTTATTTCCTATTTTTAGCCCATGAAAATCATATTTGCAAGTCACAATCAAAAGAAAGCTGAAGAAATCCGTTCTATTTTACCTGAAGGCCTCACGCTGCTCACTTTGCAGGACCTCCAGCTAGAGGAAGAAATTCCGGAAAATGAACCTACCATAGAAGGAAATTCTGCCTTTAAAGCCCAGTGGGTTTATGCGCATTTTGGTTTGCCTTGTTTTGCCGATGATACCGGTCTTGAAGTTAGAGCTTTAAATGGCGAGCCAGGTGTTCATTCTGCGCGTTATGCAGGAGCGCAGCGCAGTGATCAAGCCAATATGGATAAACTCTTACAGGCGCTAGACGGCCAACATGACCGAAGCGCGCAATTCAAAACCGTCATTACTTATTGCGATGGAAGCCAAACGCTCCAATTTACGGGAATCGTAAAGGGTAGAATTGGAATGCATAAGAAAGGTACGGAAGGTTTTGGCTATGATCCTTTGTTTATACCGGAAGATGTAGGCAAGACCTTTGCACAAATGACACTCATTGAAAAGAATCAGTATAGCCATAGAGCAAGGGCGACTGCTCTATTTTTGGAATTTCTACAAGAAAAGGCATCGCTTTAGGCTTCGTCTTCGATGAGTATGGCCACCGAATGTACGTCTCCATTGATAGGCGGACAGAGCTTGGTGATTTTTACTTTCAAACCTTCAATCCCTTTTAATTCTGTTTTGATTCTTATCAGGATGCGTTGGCCGACGTGCTCAATGAGTTTTGAGCGAATGGCCATTTCTTCAATGACAATCCGGTTGACATCTACGTAATCAATGGTGTCTGCGAGAGTGTCTTGTTCGGCAGCTTTGCTAAAGTTGGTGAGCATTTCGATATCGACTTCGTAGTGACCTCCAATACGACCTTCTTCGGGCAAGCAGCCATGAAAAGCATAGCACTTGATGCCGTTGACAAAAATTTTATGCTTCATGGAGTATTGCTTCGACTGCACTTAAGCCAAGGTCTAGACGGGCAAGGACTTCTTCTTTTCCGAGGAATTCAGAAATTTCGAACATGCCAGGGCCAGCACCAACTCCGGTAAGGACCAAGCGATAAGGGAGAAGAACTGCACCAATACCAAGTTGTTTTTCGGCTAAGAAGGTTTTAAAGGCATGCTCGATAGAACCGGCAGAAAAATCGGTCAGGTTGGCAACTAGAAGTTTCCATTCTTGGATATATGCTGCGGTTTCTGGTTTCCATTTTTTGCGGATGGTTTCTGCATCAAAAGCAGTAGGGCGTCCGAATAGATAAGCACCTTCTGTGAGGATGTCCTGGACAAAAGTTGCACGTTCTTTCATGAGGTGACAAATTTGTTCAAGTTCGGTATTTGGTAAGTCGAGGGGCTGAACTTGTCGCAGCTGTTCTGCAATTTCTGCATTAGTTTGGGCACGCAAATAGGTTTGTTGAAACCATTTGGTTTTTTCAGGGTCGAATTTGGCACCTGCTTTACTGACGCGCTCGAGTGAAAAAGCCTCAACGAGCTCTTCTAAGGTAAATATTTCTTGTGTTGTACCGGGGTTCCAGCCAAGGAGGGCAAGCATATTGATAAACGCACCAGGCAAGTAGCCTTTTTCGCGGTAGCCGGAGTAAAGCTCACCTTCAGCGGTAGTCCAGTTGGTAGGGAATACTGGGAAGCCGAGGCGGTCGCCATCGCGTTTAGAGAGTTTGCCATTGCCATCTGGGCGAAGCAGGAGTGGTAGATGCGCAAATTCAGGACAAGGCCAACCAAATGCTTCGTATAGCAAAACGTGAAGAGGTGCTGACGGCAACCATTCTTCGCCGCGAATGACGTGGCTGATTTGCATGGTGTGGTCATCTACGATGTTGGCGAGGTGGTAAGTTGGCATGCCGTCGCTTTTAAACAAGACTTTGTCGTCGAGGTTGTTGGTATTGACAACTACCCAACCGCGGATGAGGTCAGAGAAACGGACATCGCGATTGCGCGGCATTTTCATGCGGATAACGTATGGTTCACCGGCAGCTAAAAGTTGTTCTACCTCAGATTGCGGCAATGTAAGGGAGTTGCGCATGCTGCTGCGCGTAACGCTATTGTATTGCCAATTGGGCATGCTCATTGCTTTGGCTTGGTCGCGCATGCGGTCGAGTTCTTCGGAGCTGTCAAATGCGTAATAGGCTTTGTCTTCGGCGATGAGTTGTTCGGCGTAGGGTTTGTACATGGCTTTGCGTTCAGATTGAACATAGGGGCCATATGAGCCACCCAAACCTGGGCCTTCTGTTGGCATAATGCCACACCATGCAAGCGCATCCATAATGTAATCTTGCGCACCCGGAACAAAGCGGGTTTGGTCGGTGTCTTCTATGCGGATCAAGAAGGTGCCGTTGTGTTTTTTTGCAAAAAGATAATTGTAAAGAGCCGTGCGCACACCTCCCATGTGGAGTGGGCCAGTAGGTGAAGGGGCAAAGCGAACGCGAACAGGTACTGAAGACATAATGTTTTTTATAGATTGCAAAGATAGTGATTTGAAAAAGAATCATGTTAGTAATTGACTTCTATCATGTTTAGAAGCGAGCATATAGCTGAACTTTGTATAAAATCTAAGACCATGACACATAAAACATTCATTTACGATCAACACCTCGAAAATCAAGATTGGCTCAAACGCCTTGATTTTTATAAAGAAGATTTAATCATTTTGCGCGAACGCTTAGAAGAGGTTACTTCCAAAAACAATAATGCTGATTTCTTAAAGTCAGTGGAACATTTTCAGAATCAGTTTCTTATTCAGCGCAATCATATCGATGAATTGGCTCACGAAATTAAGGCCAACGAAAACACTTTAGTGGCTGAAATTCAAGATAATCCGGTAGCTGTAGATCACCGAAAAGTGGAAAACCACGATAATGAAGCTGATTTCATGGGCTATTTTGAAAAGAACTTTGCCGAACTAAGGGCTGAATTTAATGTTTTCTTAGCTAAGTGGATGTAATATCTACAAATGGTTAACCAACTAAAAAGGCGCCGAAGGCGCCTTTTTTTATAAAATAATTTTTTGAGTTTTTCCGAAAGTATTTTTCAGAAAATAGATGCCACTTGAAAGGCCAGCTGTTGCAATTTGATTTTCGCCTTTTTGTAGCGCAACTGCTTTTTGAACTTGCCCCAAAGAATTGAGGAGTTCTAGTTGTAACGCTTGCGAGGTTTCAATGTAAAGCGCGTTGGCATCTTGTCCTTTCAATTTCCAGTTTGAAGCTTCCAATATGTTTAAGCCTGCATTGCCATCAAGGTTTATTTTGACGATGTAATCTAACACGTTAGCACAGGAGTCGTCGTAGATGGCGTAGTTGACCAAGCCTCTTGTGATGTCGTCGTAGCCATCTAGAATGAGGTTTTCAATGTAGGTAGAATCTTGAGAGCAAAAACAATTGGCATTGACCTGAAAGTTTTTGTCGGTGAGGTTTTGTAGGTTGTAGTCGGTGTTGTAACAAATGGTGTTATTTTCGATAAGTGTTGATGTTGGACTGTAGGCCAAAACCGCTACCCCAACGCCATTGTTTGTAATGATATTGTTGGTAAGTGTGCTCGCATCGCCAAGTCGCACTGCAAGTGTATTACTATCAAAAGTTGAGTTGCTGATATTCGCACCTCCTGTGTTGTCAATAGCCACACCATTGCCTTCGAAATAACAATTTTGAATCGTGTGCCCATAGGCTTCAGCCAAACCAAAGTCGTTGTCTATGAATTGGCAATTGGTAATGACGCCAGGAGATCCTACAATGTTGTTTCCATTCCCTTGAAATAAACAATTGTTTACACTGATGTTATTCGACCAAGTGAAAGAACAAAAGTTATTGATGAACTGACAGTTCTCAGCGGTGAGAGAGCCATACAAGATTTGGGCTGCCTGCCCAACGCCGTTGTTTTCGAACAAACAGTTATTGTAAATAAGGTCGGCATTGAGTTGTATACCGTAATTGTTATTCTTGAATTGGCAGTTGGTCCAGTTGTAGGAGACACCAGGTTGCGTGATGTCGTTGGCTATTCCATAAAAGCTGTCGTGTAAACGAAAACGGTCCAATTGAACATTTCCACCTTGTGAGCCTTTGATGTTGATACCGTACCAAGTTTGTTGTCCTAAAATACTGGCATCAGTTGTCTTGAAAGTAATCGGTGCGGCGTCTGTACCAACAGCTACGAGTGTTCCTCTGATTTCTAAATAACGTAAATTTCCTGTGTTGAAAGAATAATCTGGCGTCACAAGTACTTCCACACCAGGTTCTATTGTTAGGGTAACCCCAGGGAAAACAACCATTGAACCCGTCATTAAGTAAGGGCTCCCGGTAGCGGTCCAGGTGGTGTTTTGGTAGATGCCTCCGCTAACTGTTGTTTGAGCGGATAATTGTAAATAAGAAGCGAGGAGTGAAAAGGTAAATAAAATGCGAAACATAATTCAGGTTTTGTTTCTGATGAACACCAAAACACTGTAAATGTTCAATATCAAAAGTGGAAAATATCATAAAAAGAATTCATAGTGATTCACATTCCATTTATACAAAAACTCATCAATCTACACAAAAGAGCGTATCATACCAAGGGCTAAAGCCTGCCCAAATACCTAGGCAACCTTTGATGTTGGACGGGATATTGATAGGTGTGGCATAAGGGTTAGATGCCGCGTCAAGTTGAGCGGACATGCGGTCGTAATACAGAAAAACAGCTTGGTCCATTTTGGAAAACTTGACAACAACGCTGTCGCCATACCGATAATACCTCCGGTATTCCTTCAAATGTGTGCTGTCTTTTCTTTTGAGTGGATTTTGAAAATAAAATTCTATTGCGAGACCATTGAAAAATTCATCTGAAAAGATACCACCACGGGCACGTCTAAAAATAGGATCGAGGTCGGCGCCATTCTCAACTTTGTCGATGCGTCGCACTTCCCAACGATAGGCATCGGCACTTGCTATTGGGTCAGATAAGCGCGCCCAACTGAAGCCATATTCAGTTGTAGCTGTTTCTCTTTTCCAAAATAAAGTATCGAGTTCAGGCGGTGGCAGGAGGTAAGTGCTGCCTTTAAAGAGCTTTCCATTGTGCGAAATACACAATTCGTAACTTTGATTTGCACTGCCGATAAGTAACGAGGAGGTGTAGACTTGAATGGGTAAAAATTGTACTTCGTTGAGCTCGAGGCGCAGCATTTCAGCTAGTCTTTTCTGACTTTCAAGCGAAAGGTCCTGGACAAAAGTGGGGACGAGTACAAACGTATCGTTGCCGTTGACAACACTTACATCTGCATCGCTAACTACGCTGTTTAAATAGTTAAGTAAACTCACTGTGTCTGCTGCATATTGCGACATTGTCAGCAAAACAAGTGGGTTGCATCCGGTTTCAATATTGCCATCGACTACCAATTGTGGGGGCAATTCAGGAATGCTAATATTGACCTCTTTCGTACAAGAATAAAGGAGGAAAGCAACAAGATAAAGGCCAATTATTTTGTGGATCAATGGATGATTTTTTGAAGAAAGTTAAACTTTTTCTCCGAAACCTCTATGACGCCAAGCCTTACGCCGGCCCATCCTACTTGATGGATACAAACTTCCTTTCCGTTTGGTTGCTTTATTTTCGTTGGTGCATCCATAAATGTATGGGTGTGGCCACCTAAAATGAGGTCGATGTCTGCGACTTTTTGAGCCAGTAAGACATCGCTAGGTTTGTTTGGATCTTCGTATTGGTATCCCAAGTGAGATAAACAAATGATCAGATTACAATCTTGGGCTTTGAGTTGTTGAATTGCATTTTGAGCACTTAAGTAAGGATCTTGCATTTCAATTCCAGAGAAATTACTTTTGGGAACCAGTCCGTTCAGGTCGATTCCCAAACCAAATACCCCAATTTTGTAGGGTCCTTTTTGAATAATGTGATACGGGCTAACAACCTTGGCCATTGCTGTTTGCCCGAAGTTATAATTGGCATTCACAAACTTAAAGTTGGCATGTTGTTGCGCATTTAGGAAACCTTCTATGCCGATGTCGAAATCGTGGTTGCCTAAAGTAACGACATCATAAGCTAGTGTGCTCATGAGTTTCATTTCAAGAACACCTTTAAAGCGGTTGAAATAAGCAGTACCTTGAAAAAAGTCGCCGGCGTCTAGCAGCAATACATGTTCATTCTCTTTTCTGTATTGGTCGATAATTGCCCCTCGTGCAACAATACCTCCTTGATTGGGAAATTTGCTGTGATTAGCTGGTAGCGCGTCAATTTGAGAATGAGTGTCGTTGGTATGAAGAATAACGAGCTTTGCTTTATTTTTTTTTCTTGATGCAGCACTTAACCAATTTGGAAGTAGCAATCCCAAGGATAAAATACCAAATTTTTCAAAGAGTTTCCTACGCGTGAACATCATCGGATATATCTTATTTGTGGATCTAAAAGAAGGGTGTCCTGTTGATAGGCGGTGGCAATTAGGATATCGCGCAGCAGAATAGGAGTTTCTTCTTTTTCCAAACCTAAAAAGAAATTCATTTTGTCGCCGCCGTTTGCTAAAAAATCAGTGGTGAGTACCCAGATAAATTCGTGGTTTGGCAACAGATTAGGTATGTCTAGCTTGCCATTTTTGAAAGCGCAATTAGCTATTGGTTCTCCACCACTTTGCGTTAGATAATTTTCAATGTCGGTAATTTTTGAAACGGGCATATGGATCCAAACGACACGGTTATCGAAGGGCATGAGTTTGTAAAAGTCTGCTAAGGTAAGCTTGCCAGCACCAAAGGAACTGCGCAAACCACCGGTGTTGAGTAAGCAAATGACAGGTTCACTGAAACGTTTGTTTGCCGTTTGTGAGCTTAGGACGGCATCGGCACACCAGTTCATGAGGTTTGAACCTGGTCTGCTAATGACTAAATCGACGGGTGAGGTTGCCACATAAGCACTGAATTCTTGAACTAAAGTATCCCTGTAGGGTTGGAGCTGCTTGAGTAAAACTGTATCAGGAGCTGTATCGACAACCGATTGATGACTGATTTTGAAAGTAGGTGTAAAATGAGCGGAGCAAGCCATTAGGCTTGCTCCGACAAAAATATACCAAAGATTTGATTTCATTATTCAATCACAAACTCGCGTTTCACTTGACCATATTGGGTATCTACTGTAAGGAAATAAACGCCAGCTTTAAACGCGCTAATTGGCAAAGCTAAAACTGGGAGCTTGAGGTTTTGAACAGCAGCAACTTGGCGTCCTTGGATATCGTGAATTTGATAGGCAATGATGTCAAGACCGTTTACTTGTGCGTATAGCGTCTGGGATGCAGGCACAGGGAATACAGAGAAATTGTTGTCTAATTTTTCAGAAAGGCCCATGTCGCAAGCAAGGTAGCTCATGTTGGCAAAGTTGATATGACAAGCAAAGTAAGCGGAGTCAATGAACGGATTGCGGTTTCCTTGTAAAAAAGCAGCGTATTCATGGCGTGCGATTTCATAGTTGTCTGGTGCGTCGGCAAAATGCCATGTTTTCAAAGATTCCTGGCTTTGGTTTGCAGGAAGTTCCCATGTGTTGCCTAGCTGACCGTTGTAGCAAGTAGCCATATAGAAAATTGATCGTGCTGCATTACCTTTTTGCTCTGGACGCGGTTCGTAAACCAATTGGTTGCCGCTGTAACCAACCCGACCATCTAAATAGGTGAAGACAACATTTCCATCAATATCCATTAATGGCAAATTGCTACGTGGTGTGTTGGCTTGCTGAAGGTTGGTTGGCCAAAGGTTGTGCTGATCGTTGTATTCTGGTTTTTCTGGGCTATCGCAAGGGAAAGTGGGCATCCAGGAATGAGAGTAGGTGTGTTCTCTTGAATAACCAACTGCTGTCCAGGTGAATGGATCGTTGAACACTTTGCGCTCACCTGAATACACACATTCTACATATGACTGGCCGTTTGTAGTGTCGCGCACCTCGTATTGGTTCATCATGGTAGTGAGATAGTTGTAGTAGGTAATGGAAGTATGCGGGTTGATTAAAGCACTCAAGTTCGTAAGAAATGAAGTTGATCCGGAGTTGATACCGTTGTAGTAAGTACCAATTTGGCTACCTGTACTTGTAACATTTCCTGTAGCTGGGTTCATGGTGCGGTAATTTTCAAAACCTGCAGGGCCATTGAAGGCATAAACTGCAAAATGATAATTGGTATTTGCTTCGATGTGACGCGGTGTAAAGCCAGTGCCTGAACCAATGTAAGCTACTTTCGCATTGCCAACAACATCGCCGCGTTTGTAGCTTGCACCATCGATAGGTAAGCCCGCTACAGCACCGCCTTGTCTCCACAAAACGATATATTTTTCTGCGTTAACACCTGTGTATTCACCAGAAAGCGAATAAGATTTTACAGTAGGGAAAGTCAGTCCGGTTGGGTTGGATGTTGGTTCGGTAGCCAAGTTGTTGGTGCCTATTCCATAAAGATTGATGATGTAGGGGTTTTCATCAGTATCGTCGTTGGCAATTGAAAGTGTAGCTAAACGCGAGCCCGTACCAGTAGGTGCGAAGTTGAGGGTTACGTTTTGGCTGCTGGTTCCGCCTACAACTACGTTGGCAGAACAGCTGTATTCTGCAGCATTGGCACCACTAAAGCTCGCTCCGGAAACGGTTAGGTTTTGAACGCCATAGTTTTCAATTGTAATGGTTGTTGCTGCCGTAGTTCCGACCACGTAGGTGTCGCCTGAAAGTACGCTATTGCCGTTGATTTTGACATTGATTTCTCTTGCAGGGGCAACGTAGGTAAAGATATCTTGCGTAGTGCGCGGAATCAGTTGGTAGTTGGCGTTGAACTGCCCCATAAGGCCTACAATGCTAATTGGACCTGAAGGAATAGCTGAACCATCGATATTTGTGCTGCCATTGATGCGCACATCGAAGGTATTGGAACCATCAAATATTTGCACCGTGCTATTGCCTGTGGCAAAGTTCCCAGTTTGAACAAAAGTAACGTTGTCAAAACGGACCAATTGCCCTTCTAGGTTTTCACCTGCACTTGGAATTGGAATAATGAGCGCAGCTGGTTGAATGACTGCTTGGCCATGATTGGTAAAGCTATTTGTTGGTGAAAGCTCTAAAAGCCCGCTGAATTCAAATAAAACTCCTGTGGCAGTAATGGAGTCTCCCTTTTGAACGCTATTTAGGTTGGTGCCATAACATGCAATACCGGCAGTGCCATCTTGCAAATAACGAATAGGGCCGAGTTCACTTCCATTTGTAACGACACCAGAAACGCTTACCGTTTGGCCAATACCAAGGTTGCGTACTTGTGCAATAGATTGGGCCAATGCTTGCTGGCCAATGACCAAAATGGCTAGATTGAATAGTAATTTTTTCATAAGTTAAAATTGTATGGCAAGGTTGATATTAAAGCGCAAGCCTTGGCCAAACATAACGGCTGCAGACTGCGCATTGAATTGATCATAAATGCCATTTGCATTATTGGTGGCATCAGAGATAAAGGAGGTATTTAGTAGGTTGGTAATGGCTCCGCCGACACTAAATTGTTTGTAACGGTAACCGGCAAAAACATTGATGAGCGAGTAAGTTGGGATTACCCAGGAGTCGCGACCACCGTTGGCACCTTGGAGCGAGAACGGGTCAAAATTGGCATAATAGCGATCAAATAATTGCCCCTGGACTTTGACGTAGGCATTTTTGATGGGTTCATAGCGCAGTGAAGCAGCCATTGCGGTTTGTGCTGCATCGCCTACGTGAACACCTTTCGCATCAAAGGTGAATTCAAGAGAGTCGTATTGCGGGATAAATACGGTCTTGCTTGAGTTCCAAATCCAGTTACCAATAGAGAACATGAAGTCGAAGGATAGTTTGGGTGAAATTTCCCAAGCGACATCGATTTCTTGACCCATGTGTAGGGCATCCATGCCGTTGATGTTCACACGAATGAATTCTGTGGGATCGTTGGGGTCTGGAACAGCAACGCCATAAGGAAAGGGTTTGTTTTTCCAGTTGGTGAAGTAAGCGTTGTAGTTGACGCCAAAATGTTTGTTGGCATAGTGGTAGCCACCTTCTACAGCGTAAATAATTTCGTTGACGATTTCTCCAAAAAAGCTATTGGTATTGTTGTCGATGACATTCGAAAATTGTGGGGTGCGGTTGAGGTAGCCTAAATTGCAATAAACATCGTTGAACTTATTGATTTTGTAGCTTAAGCCGCCTTTGATCGTGACCCCAGGAATGTATTTCCAGTCTGTGGCAAAGTATTCCAATCCTGCAGAACCAGCGTGGTAAGTTTGACCGTTGTATTGAATGGTGTCGAGGGCGCCAATTCTGAGGATGGTATCACCGAGGTCTAGGACTTTTCGTTGAAAGTAGTCGATGCCTTTGTAACCATTCAGTATACCTGAGACATTGGCAAACCAATTGATGCGTTCCCCGCTGTGTTCCACCTGTCCAAAAACGCCGGCGTAGCTCACAACGCCGTCGCGATCGGCATTGAAAGTATTCTTGGCAATTTTGTCGCCAACGCGTTGCATTGGATCGGGGTCATTGAAGTCGGCAGTGCTCACAAAGTAATCGCCACCTAAAAGGTTGGTAATTACTTGGTAATGGCGCCCTTCATAATAGCGGTAGTCTAGACCGCCAGAGAAAGACGTTTTCTTTGAGTAGTCGTAGTTGAATTGTCCTAAATAACCCAACCAAAAATGGTTGTTCATACTCGCCAATAAAATTTGACTTGACTTGATTTCGGTCGGCGAATAAATAGGGTCGATGTTTGGTGTGCCGAACAATGAGTTGACTTTGTTTTCGGTGATCATTTGGTCCCAGTCGATGTTGGAATTGGCGTCGCGTAAGATGGCCGAAGAATTGAAGATGCTCGTGCCTCCTCCTCGTCCGATGGAAAGATAAGCTAGGTTGGAGATCGCTAATTTATCATTTACGGACCAAAAATCTTTGAGTGTAATTTGCGGCTTGTTGTAAAAGTTAAGTCGTTCATTGAGTATTTCTCGTTCACCAGCTTCGTTGGTCACGTATCCCCAATGTTGGTTATAGCGGATACCCATGTCGTTGAGTAGGAGCGTGGAATCGAACTGCACCCCAAGATCTTGCGAACGGTTGGCGTCCCAATATTGGATACCTTGGAAAAATGACCGCTGCCCGTGTTGTTGTGGTGCGGCAAATGCAGAAAGAGTGAGCAAGTGGTTATCAAGGCGTTTGGAGATTTTTGTGTAACCAAAGAAACCTTGTGTTGGCGTACCTTCAACCCAACCCTGACCTTGTTTGTAAGAAGCTGAAAGGGTGAGCCCCCATCCAGATTTGGTCATGCCGGTATTGTAAGAAAGCGAGCTGCGCAGGAAGTTGCCTGTAGCGTATTCTTGCTTAAAGCTGCCACCTTTTTTGGTGCCCACACCTTGTGTAATGATATTAATGGTACCGCCAATGGAAGGCATGGCAATTTTGGTTGCCCCCAAGCCGCGTTGGACTTGCATTTGGGAAGTTATGGCATCAAGACCAAACCAATTGGACCAGTATACTGCACCATTTTCCATGTCGTTCACTGGAACTCCGTCGATCATGACGCCAACATTGCGTTGGTCAAAGCCACGCACATTGATGCGCGCATCGCCATCGCCACCACCTTGATTGGTTGCGTACACACCAGCGGTGCCGTTCAATAGCATCGGTAAATCGCGCGAGGCAAGCTCTTCGGTGATTTTTTTGGTGTCAATTTTGGTGACGGCAACTGGCACGTTTTGACCATTTACCAAGTTGCCGATTACGCGAATTTCATGTACTTCTTGAGTTGCACGAATGGTAAAGTTTTGGGTAAGTCTAGCTTGATTGAGCTGAATATCCATGCGAATGGTATCGGTCAAAGGCAACGTGAACATGATTTGGTATTTACCAAATGGGATGTTCGCGAGCTCATAAGTGCCTTCGTCGTTGGTAGCAACTCTGGTTACGGCAGTTCCTTGGTTCAGTAGGGTAATTTTCGCTCCTGCCACAGCGATATCTCCAGGAGACATTTTTGCAGCACCACTGATTTTACCAACTGTTTGGCTATAGGAAATGCTAGGAAGCGTTAGAAGCAACCCAAAAAACAAGAGGCGCATCTTAGCGAATAATAACTTTGTGCAGACTTTGTTCGCCTGAGATGGTCGTGAGGCGCAAGAAATAAACGCCTTGGTGATTGTTAAGGTCGATTTCAATCAGTTGTTGCGCAGCAGAAACGTTGATTTCTTTGATTTGCTGACCTAGTGCAGAAACAACTTGAATTTTGCGGATATCGTTTTGCGTTTTTACAAAAACAACTCCGTTGCTAGGGTTCGGATAAACACTCGGGCTGATTTTTGAAGTGGTATTCAGACCAATATTGTTACAGTTGCATTCGTGTGTGCCGAGTGAAGACCAATTGCCATCTAGGATTGGGTTTCCGCTTGTACCATAAAGTATGTTTCCGTTAGCGTCTAAGCGAACAACAACCGGTGGGATGCTGTCCCATTCTAAAAGTGGGTCAAAAAATGAAGGGTTGGAAGTTTGTCCTTTGAGGATACCAGGTTTGCGAATGAGGCTGTGGTCTTTAGTGAGCAACACGCCAAGACCTGTACTATATGGAAATTGGGAAGACCAAGCGCCGTCGTTACCTGAAGAGGTACCTGTTTCATTGGCTGGGTTTTCGCCAATTTTGCCAAAAACATCGACAATTGCAAAGCCCGGTACGTTTGTAGCGTTAATTACAGCCGTTGCATTTGTAGGCAAAGTTCCTTTCGCTAAAAGCAGGGCGTCATTGCCATTCCAATACCAGGCATTAGAAACGTTATAATCGGCACAATAGAAACCATCTGCTCTTGCTTGTAAGGAATCCCAGACAGGAGCTTCTTGTCCTGTTCCGTTTGGATCGAGTTTTTGAAGTACACCGACATAAACACCTTTAGCAGGAACGGTACCTGTGAGTTGAATTGAATTGGCAACAGTAGCGGTTGTAGAACCATTTGAATAGCGACTCACAAAATAACCAGAAAGGTTTATTGGGCTATTGGTAGGGTTGTAAATTTCAAGTGCTTTGTTGTTGGACCAACCTTCGACGTACTCCGAGATAAAGAGTTCGTTACAAGTGTTTTGTGCAAATAGACTTGCTGAAATTACAAATGAGAGGAAAAGTAGAGTTTGCTTCATGATGTTAAGTTTGGATCAACTGACAATCAGCTTTGTGTTTAATGGTGCGTTTTTTATGGTTTCGGCACGGATTTGGCTTCAAGGAGGTCATAAAAAAGCTAGTACAAATTTAGAGCTTTTACATTTAATTATACAAAAGTTTCGCAAAAAGTTAGGTGATTTCTTTGTGAACGCAAGATGAGCTTAGTATTACCTCAGAAATCTGTGTAATTTTAGGTTTCAATTAAATAGTCATGAAAATTATATTAAAAGTTCTTTTTGTTGCGTTGTTATTCCAACAGGCTGTCGCTCAAAATTTAACAGTGGAGCGCATTTGGCGCAATTATGAATTCAGTGCAAAAGGAGCAAGTGCCTATCAAATGATGAACGACGGCCTTCATTTTGTCGAAATGAATGAAAATGGCGACATCGTCAGAGGGCTTGTTTCTGATGATCAGCTCGAAAAAACAAAGATTCTCGTCCCTAAATCTTTACTTGTATATAACGATCAGCCAATTGCTGTGGCTGGTTATGAGTTCAATTCAAGCGAGCAAAAAGTTTTGCTCTGGACCGCACCGAAAGTGATTTATCGCCGCAGTTTTGAAGCGTTTTATTTTTTATTTGACCTCAACACACAAAAGTTAGAAGCCCTAGACGCCGAACACGCACCTCAAACACTAGCTGAGTACAGCCCTGATGGCAAAAAGGTATCATTTATCCATGGCAACGATATTTTCATCAAAGATTTAGCTTCTGGAAAGGTCAGTAAGGTCACTGCCGATGGAAAGCGCAACAAAATTATCAACGGAACTACCGATTGGGTTTACGAAGAAGAATTTGCGCTTACCAAAGCCTATGGTTGGTCACCGGATAGTAAATACTTGGCATTTTTAAAATTTGACGAGCGCGAAGTACCCGAATTTCAAATGGCGATGTATGGTGAACTTTATCCAGAACAATATAAATACAAATATCCGAAAGCAGGAGAGGTCAATAGTAAGGTGACTTTAAATATGGTTGACATAAAGAGTGCCAAAATTCAAAAAATCGATTTAGGAGCTTATGAATATATTCCACGCTTAAAATGGTCTACTCAATCGAATCAACTTGTCGTTCAAACAATGAACAGACATCAAAACGAACTCAATTACTGGTTAATCGACGCCACCCAAAAAACAGTAACAACCAAGAAATTCTTCACCGAAACCTCAGAAACCTACGTCGATGTTGATAACAACTTATTGGTTCTTCAGGATGGCAAATCCATTCTTAGAACCAGTGAGATGAGTGGGTTCAATCATATTTACAGACTTGGTTTTGATGGAAGCAACACAGCTATTACAACGGGCTCATGGGATGTAATCGAATTTTTAGGGCTAGACGAACCTACCCAGACAATCTATTATGCGAGCGCGGAGCCAGGTGCTATTTACAAATCAATTTACAGTATTCAACTCAATGGTGCACTTAAAAAGAACCTCACCCCAGAACTCGGTTACCATAATGCTGAGTTCTTGAACGGCATGAAATACTTTGTGCACAGTTTCTCAAATGCAAACACACCTCCAGTGAGTGTGCTTCGAAAAGCAAGTGGAGAGTTGGTAGAGGTATTGGAAGACAATGCACAATTGGTGTCCAAAATGAAGAACGAAAAATTGAGTCCGAAAAAATTCTTGACCATCACTACGCCCAATGCAGAACTCAATGCCTCACTGATACTGCCCACAAACTATGATCCATCCAAAAAATACCCAGTATTCGTCAATGTATACGGCGGGCCAGGGCATAACGAAGTGTTGGACAGCTGGGATGGCAATGACTACTTTTTTCATAACCTGCTAGCCCAAGAAGGTTATATGGTCTTGAGTATTGATCCGAGGGGGACACAATTCCGCGGTGCTGCTTTTAAAAAGTCGACGTATTTGCAACTCGGAAAGCTAGAAATCCAAGATGTCCTTGATGCCACCAAAGTTTTTGCACAGCGCCCCGATGTAGATGCCGCTCGTTTGGGAATCATGGGTTGGAGTTACGGTGGTTTTATGTCTTCATTAGCGATGACCAAAGGAAATGGCTTATTTAAAGTTGGGATTGCCGTAGCGCCGGTCACCAATTGGCGTTACTATGACAATATCTACACGGAGCGTTTTATGCGAACGCCGCAAGAGAATGCAAAGGGCTACGACGACAACTCACCGATCAATTTTGCAAAGGATTTACAAGGAAAGTACTTTCTTATTCACGGTGCAGCCGACGACAACGTACACTATCAAAATAGCATGGAAATGATCAGTGCATTGGTCAAGGCGAATAAACAGTTTGATTTATTTATCTACCCGAATAAAAATCACGGCATCTATGGGGGCAACACCCGAAACCACCTTTTTAACATGATCCACGATTATATTTTAGACGAACTCTAAACTTTCAACATCATTAATTGTTTTTATCATAATTGTTGTACAACATTTCCTGATTCTTTTGTAATTTAGGCACACATTTATCAAACGACATATTTCCATCACATGAGTGAAACAGCCAAAATCGAGCTAGACGGTAAAGTTTATGAACTTCCTGTTGTAGTTGGTACCGAAAACGAAAAAGCAATTGACATCTCCAAATTGCGCGATTTAACCGGTTATGTAACCCTAGATACCGGGTACAAAAATACCGGCGCAACAAAAAGCGCCATTACCTACCTCGACGGCGAAGAAGGGATTCTTCACTATCGTGGCTACTCTATCGAACAACTTGCCGAGAAAGCAACTTTTGTAGAGGTAGCTTATTTGCTCATTTATGGCAATTTGCCAAACCAAAAAGAGCTAGATTCCTTTCAAGATAGCATCTGCAAGCACACGCTAGTCCACGAAGACATGAAACAATTTTTTGAAGCATATCCGTCAAAGGCGCATCCGATGGGTGTACTTTCTTCGATGGTTGCTTCTTTGGCCACGTTCTATCCTGAGTCCCTCGACCCGAACCGCAGTCCAGAGGCGAAAAACCTCACCATTCACCGTTTATTGGCGAAATTGCCAACGCTGGCTGCTTGGTCTTACAAGAACCTCATTCGCCATCCGTTCATGTACCCACGCAACGAGTACGATTACTGCAAAAACCTCATGTACATGATGTTCTCAATGCCAACTCAAGACTACCACGTAGATCCAGTTGTCACTGACGCGCTCAACAAACTTCTTATTTTGCACGCCGACCACGAACAAAACTGTTCTACTTCAACAGTGCGCATCGTAGGTTCATCGCAAGCCAACCTGTACTCCTCAGTTTCTGCTGGTATTTCTGCACTTTGGGGCCCGTTACATGGTGGCGCCAACCAAGAAGTTATCGAAATGCTCGAGCGCATTCACGCAGACGGCGGAAACGTCGACAAATGGGTTGCAAAAGCAAAAGACAAAGAAGACCCATTCCGCCTCATGGGCTTTGGTCACCGCGTATACAAGAACTTTGATCCGCGCGCCAAAATCATCAAAAAAGCTTGCGACGACGTCCTTGAAAAATTAGGCGTGAACGATCCACTTCTAGACATCGCCAAGAAATTAGAAAAAGTAGCTCTAGAAGACGAATACTTCAAAGCGCGTAACTTATATCCAAACGTAGACTTCTACTCAGGTATCATTTACAAAGCAATGGGCATCCCAACAGAAATGTTTACCGTTATGTTTGCCATCGGTCGTTTACCGGGCTGGATTGCACAATGGAAAGAAATGACCGAAAACAAAGAGCCAATTGGCCGTCCGCGTCAAATCTATACTGGACACACCAACCGCAACTACGTTCCAGTAGAGCAACGCTAAGACTTCTTACTTTGAACATACAAAAAAGGCGCTCAATTGAGCGCCTTTTTTCCTTGGAATAAGTCGTATTGTCGGAATTCACATTCGATGTCGCCGTTAAATATGCGGTCTTTTTTGGATGCCTTGAGCCCGATTGCATGGAAACCTTCTAGGCTTCCGCTAATTACACAAGCTTTACTGCCTGCCATTTGGTGTTTGAGCCAAGTACCGAATGTTCCGTAAAGCTCCTCTATGTCAGTAGATAAGCGTTCGTCGTAAGGTGGGTTGGTCAGGATAAATACAGGCGGTTCAATTTTGAGTTTGTCAAAAGGAGTGGAATAGATCTCAACAAAGCGCCCAAAAGAGAAAGTGCGCAAGTTTCTACGCGCTTTCAAGACCATTTCGTCTGAAATATCGCCTCCAATGAGTGTACAAGGTAGTTCGCGCACAATGCGGGGTGCATTTTGATAAATTTCTTCCCAAACAGCGGCATCGTAATTCTTTAAATTCTTGAAAGCATAATGCTGTCTTTCGATATTACTTGGAATTCCGCTTGCCAAGAGTCCGGCCTCCACGAGGAGGGTGCCCGAACCACAAAATGGGTCCACGAGTGTTTGTTTGCGGTCCCAGCCAGACATTCTCACCAAGCAGGCCGCAACTACTTCATTGATTGGTGCAGGCCCAACGGCTGTGCGGTAGCCGCGCTGAAACAAAGGCAGTCCGCTGGTGTTTACAGAAAGAGTTACTTCTTTGTCTTTGATATAAAGGTCAAAAAGAATACTTGGTTTCTTGACGTCGATGTTGGGGCGTTCTTCTGTTTTGGCTTTGAATACATCGACAATTGCATCTTTGATCAGTAAGAACGGATAATGCGTATTGCTGAAAATAGGTGAAAAAATGGCGCCTTTGACCGCAAAGGTTTTGTTGACATCAAAAAGTTCGTGCCATTTGATACGCATGGCGCGTTTGTAGAGGTCTTCTTCGCTTTGGATGTAGAACTTATCGATTTCGACTAATACAGAGATAGCACAACGGCAATAAAGATTGAGTTTATAGACGTCGGCCCAGGTGCCCTTGATTTGAACAGCTCTATTTAGCAATACTGGTTCTGGATAACCAAGTTCTTTGAGTTCATCGGCAAGAATGGCCTCAAAGCCAAAAAAACTTTTGAGTGTGATGGTGAGTAGGTCGCTTTTTGGGCTTTGATTTGAATGCATTGTTTGGGGATTCGTTAACTTTGTACAAAAGAACGAATTTGTCGAAGACCAAATACCTCTTACCCTTCCTTTTTTTTGCACTGCAGCTCTTTGCCCAAGACAGACAGCGTATTGGGGTGGTCTTAAGTGGAGGTGGCGCGTCAGGTGTAGCGCATGTAGGTGTGCTCAAAGCGCTCGAACAAAATCAAATTCCAATTGACTTTATTGTAGGTACATCTGCAGGCGCTCTTGTAGGCGCCATGTATGCCAGCGGCTATTCTCCTGCCGAAATTGAAGCGTATGTGCTTTCCGAATCTTTTCAACTGATGGTCAAAGGCCAAGAAGAAGCCCAGCAGCAGTTTTTGTTTTACCAAGATGCAGCGAATGCTTCGATGTTTAATTTCAGTATTGCCCAAGACAGCATTCTTCAGAAATCTTTGCCGCTCGCATTCATTGACCCCACTTATTTGGATTTCGAAATGCTCAAAATATTTGGTCGTACAAGTGCTTCTGTTCAAGAAGATTTCAATCAATTATTGGTGCCCTACCGCTGTGTGGCTTCTGCTGTAGAAACAAAAAAAAGCGTCGCATTTTCAAAAGGCAAGCTCAATCAAATAGTCCGTGCCTCCATGACTTTTCCGCTCTATTTGAATCCGGTTAGGGTTGATGGCGTGCTCTATTTTGATGGTGGCCTCTACAATAACTTTCCGATTGATGTATTGTATAAAGAATTTCAGCCCGACTTCATTATTGGTAGCAATGTTTCTAAAAATTTAGCACCCGTTTCCGATCGCGATTTTTTTGGCTTGCTCACCAGCATGATGACCACCCCAACTAATTACACCATGCCTTGTTCGGAGGGGCTCATCATCGAGCCCAATACAAGTGTTGGTACTTTTGATTTCGCCGATGTCCAACAAGCTATTCAAGATGGTTATTTAGCAACCATGACGCAAATGGATAGCATTTTAAAGTACGTGAGCAGCAGAGCCGACCCGCAAGTATTGCAGCAAAAAAGACAAAATTTCAAACAACAACTCTTGCCCCTTCGTGTCAGTGAAGTGCGCGCGAGTTCTGACCGCAAGCAAGATCTACCGTTTGTGCGAACTGCCATCTTACCCAAATTCAGCAAGCGAATTTTAGACAGCCTTTCTCTCGAAAAACGCTATTACAAAGCTTTGGCCGCGCCATATTATAGTTTTGTGAGTCCGAGTTTTTCCATGAAACAAGATTCGAGTTTGTCTTTGCAACTCAAAGTAAACAAAGCCAATGCATTTCGCGTCGATTTCGGCGGTATCATATCATCAAGAGCTATCAATACGGGCTTTTTAAGTTTGGCCTATCGAAGGGCAGGCTTGGTTGGGCAACGGATAGATGTTTCTTCTTATTTTGGCAAATTTTATGGCTCAGGCAAAGTCAATTACGAATTGGTGTTGCCCGGAAGCGTACCGGTTTCTTTGAGCGCCTATTTTGTACTCAACCGCTGGGACTACTTCAAGAGTTTTTCCACCTTTTTTGAAGATGTCAAGCCTTCTTTCTTGATTCAAGAAGAGCGTTACACCGGTTTACAATTCAAGATGCCAACCGGTACACATAGCGTTATAACAGCCAACACCCGATTTTTTTGGCTAGACGACTCCTATTACCAAACCGATTATTTCACAAAAGAGGACACCGCCGATTATACCTCCTTCATCGGGGAAAGCATACGTGTCGCCTACACGAAAAACACACTCAATCGCAAGCAATTTGCGAGTTCGGGTAACTTCTTTGAGTTCAAAACGAGTTATGTTCGGGGTAGAGAACTTACCTTTCCCGGAACCACTTCTATCATAGACGACACTGTAACAAAGCAACATCGCTGGTTGAGCATTCAACTTGAACTCCTGACTTTTCCATTTCAAAAGAAACAAGTCGTCAATTTTGGTCTGCATCTGAAAACCGTGCTCAATAGCCAATCGTTATTTGCCAACTATACAGCAAGTATGTTGGCTCTGCCAGGTCTCAACGTTTTACCAGATTTAGATACTTACTTTATTGCTGCTTATCGATCTACGCAATATGCCTGTGCGGGCGCACAACTCGTTGTCAGCCCCCTCAAAAACATTGATTTAAGACTCGACGCCTATGCGTTTTTGCCAATTATTCAGTTGGTCCTGAACCCCGACGGAACATTTACCTATGCCAAACCACTTGACGGGCGTAGTTTATTGGCCGCGGCTCATGTCATCTATCATTCACCGGTGGGGCCTGTACGCGCCACCATCAATTACCTACCCAAATACGCTCAACCTTTGCAATTTCAATTAGGATTTGGCTATTTATTATTTAACGAACGCGCAATACGCTAAAATCATGAACAATACTTTTCATTTAAACGGCATTCAACAAATGGGCATTGGTGTGCCCGATGTACAAAATATCTGGACTTGGTACCGCAAGGCTTTTGGCCTAGATGTCCGTATTTTTGAAGAAGCAGCACCTGCTCCGCTCATGACTCGCTATACTGGTGGAGAAGTACAGCACCGCACCGCAACATTGGCCTTGAACATGGCAGGTGGTGGCGGTTTTGAAATCTGGCAGTTTACGTCGCGCCCTACGGTTAAACCTACCTTTGAGCCTCAACTTGGTGACTACGGCGTCTTTATTTGTAAAATCAAATCTGAGGATGTTCGCCACACCCAAAAGCACCTTCAGCAAATGGGTGCAAATGTGAGTGCCGCTCAACAAGACCCCGCTGGGCGTTGGACATGCTACGTACAAGACCCCAATGGCAATTACTTTCAAATTGTTGAGGGCCGATCTTGGTTTGCGGCATCTAAGCATCCTTCTAAATGTGGCGGTGTTGCTGGGGCTGTCATTGGCGTATCCAATATGGACAACAGCAAGCGTTTCTACCAAGAATTGCTTGGTTTCGAACAAGTCGCCTACGATAGCGCTCAAGTTTTCTCAGATTTTGTTTTTTTACCGCGTGGCAAAGAGTCTTTTAGAAGGGTTTTGTTGTCGCATGCAACTGTTCGTGAAGGTTATTTTGCACAGCTTTTAGGAATTACAGAAATCGAATTAGTGGAGCTGAGTAGTCAGACAGGTGCGCGCCAAATATTTGAGAACCGTTTTTGGGGTGACTGGGGTTTCATTCACCTTTGTTTCGATGTTCAGGGTATGGACGCGCTCAAAACGCGTTGTGCTGAATTTGGAAGTCCCTTCACAGTTGATTCCGACAACTCGTTCGATATGGGTGAGGCTGCGGGCCGTTTTGCTTACATCGAAGACCCCGATGGCTATTGGATAGAATTTGTAGAAACCCATAAAGTTCCTATTTTCAAGAAGCTCGGACTTTACCTCAATTTGAAACAGGGCGGTAAACGCAAACATTTACCTAAATGGATGCTCAAAGCTCTAGGGCTCAATAGAGTGAAATAAACCTATAATAGTCCTTTCGCTCTCAAGAATTCGTCTAGGCTATCTACGTCAGAGAAGAGTACTTCACGCGCTTTACTTCCTTGGAAAGGCCCAATGATATTCATGCCTTCTAGCTGATCTACGATACGCCCAGCTCGGTTATAGCCAAGCTTGAGTTTGCGCTGCAACAAACTCGCCGAACCTTGTTGGTTAATGACTACAATTCTTGCAGAATCTACGAACATGTTGTCGATTTCATTCATGTCGATATCGCCACTAGCTTCCGAACCTTCTGGTACGTATTCAGGCAAAATCAAGGCCTCTGGATACGCGCGTTGCGAACCAATAAAGCTACAGATGTCTTCTACCTCTGGTGTATCAACGAAGCCACACTGCAAGCGCTTCATTTCGGATCCTGTAGAGATGAGCATGTCTCCGCGTCCAATGAGTTGGTCTGCGCCCGAAGCATCAAGAATAGTGCGCGAATCGATTTTTGACAAGACCCTAAAGGCAATACGCGCCGGGAAGTTCGCTTTGATCATACCCGTAATTACGTTTACTGAAGGGCGTTGTGTGGCCACAATAAGGTGAATACCAATGGCACGCGCTAACTGTGCAATGCGCGCAATAGGATGCTCGACTTCCTTGCCTGCGGTCATGATGAGGTCGGCAAACTCGTCTATGAGCACGACAATATATGGGAGGTAGCGGTGTCCTTTTTCAGGATTCAGACGGCGCCCAATAAACTTAGCGTTGTATTCTTTGATGGTTCTGACACTGGCGTCTTTGAGGAGCTCATAGCGTTCATCCATTTCGATGCACAACGAATTGAGCGTATTTACAACTTTGGATGTATCTGTAATAATGGCATCTTCTTCGCCCGGAAGTTTAGCCAAGAAATGGCGTTCTATTTTATTAAACAAGGTAAGTTCGACCTTTTTTGGATCGACCAACACAAATTTGACTTGCGCCGGATGCTTCTTGTAGAGAATAGATATCAAGATGGCATTTAGACCAACCGATTTACCTTGTCCGGTTGCACCAGCCACCAACAAGTGAGGCATTTTGGTGAGGTCGAAGACATATGTTTCGTTGGTAATGGTTTTGCCCATTACAATTGGTAGCTCTCCGTCGAAATGCTGAAATTTATCGGAAGCAATGAGCGAGCGCATCGAAACCATTTCCGGATTGGAATTTGGTACTTCAATACCGATGGTGCCTTTTCCTGGAATAGGAGCAATGATACGTATACCTAAGGCCGATAAGCTCAAAGCGATGTCGTCTTCAAGGTTTTTGATTTTTGAAATGCGCACACCAGGGGCAGGTACAATTTCATAGAGTGTTACTGTTGGTCCAACTGTGGCTTTGATTTTTGCAATATCAATTTTATAATGAGAAAGCGTCTCTACGATGCGGTCTTTGTTGTTTTCGAGTTCTTCTTTACTCACTGAAACTCCTGTAGACACGTAATCTTTCATGAGTTCGAGAGGCGGTAATAAATAACCTTCGAGGTCTTTGGTGGGGTCGTACTCGCCGTGTTCACTCACGAGCTGGGAGGCGCGGTCTTCTTCGTCGGTCATTGGTGCGCGAACTGGCGTAGGTACAATAGGGTCTTCCCCTAACTCGATTTCAAATGCGGAGTCAAAGGTATTTTCTTTGATGGGCTCGGGAGTATTGACGGGTTCAACTATGGGCTCTTTGGTCACCTGAACAATGAGTTCGCTTTCTTCTTCAAAAATGTCGTCTTCGTCTTCGTCGCTGTCGTCAAAGACAACTGTTTGTGAAATGTTGTCGGCTTTGATTTGGTCCTCTTTAATGGTATTGACTACATAGATATCGTCAAATGGGGCCACAGCATCGGCGAATTCCTGCTCATTCTGAGGTTCTTGCCCATCTTTACCACCGAAAAGGCGCTGCAAAAGCGCTTGGTAATTGGGGCTGAATTGAAGGGTAGTGAGCACAAAAAATGCAATGACATGCATGAAAAGAGTACCAAAACCTCCAAAAGTTACCTGGAGCCATTCATTGGTGTAAAAACCAAATGCGCCGCCTGCATAACTGATTTGCGGACTAAAAAAGCCCAAGAATATAGAGCCCCAAAGCATATAGCTGATGGTAATGCTCGTTGCTCTTACTAATGGTAGCAAGGCTGTGCCAAATAAGATTTTAAATCCGCCAAGAAACAAAAGGAAAATGAGCCCAAAAGAGGGCAAGCCAAAACCACGATGAATGAGGAGGTGGGAGGTCCAGGCGCCAAACTTACCGAGCCAATTTTCAGCTGGAGGAAGCTCGTTGTTGAAAATATAAGCGATGAAACTGCGGTTTAAAAGTTGATCTTGGTCTTTGGTCCAGGTAAAGATATAAGAGACGCAGGCTAAGAAGAGGTAAACGCTTAGTAAGCTGAAAAGCGCACCAGCAAAAATCTTTATTTTTGGAAGATTCAGGCGGTCTTTTAAATTCAACAGCGAAGAACCGTCTTTTGAAGGCGATTTTTTAGTTTCTTTCTGACGCTGAGGTTCGTCTGCCTGTTTCTTGGACCTAGAACCAGTGGGTTCTTCGGTTTTTGGAGCAGGTTTGCTGCTAGATTTTGGGATGTATTCGTTTTCTTCCATGAGGCTTTTGCGTCTAATGAAACGAAAATACGGCAAAGGGGTACACGAAAAATGAAATCCCTGCAAACCTATAAACAGCCAGCTGTTAGTTAATCTTGAGGCGAGGGACTATTTTGGGTTTGTGTCCATTCTAAAAAGACTTCGAGCGGCAAGACTTTATATTTTTTGTCTGGAATGAAAAGCTGAATGGGTGGGGTGCGGTTATCCCATTTTTGAAGCTCGAAAGCCATATACCCGTTGTCTGTCGGAATTTGTCCTTTGACAGGTAAACCGGGTGCTCCTTTGAGCCCCACAAAGTAGCGGGCCGCAATTTTTTTGGTGTAAAGTAGCGGCACTTGACCCTTGGGGAAATTTACGACAGCTTCTTTGCAGTTAAAGTCTAGGACGCGTTTTTTAGTGGAAGTTTTTTGGTAGTTAAAATCTGAATTTTCTTGAATTGTATCTTTGATCTGAACGGCGAAAAACTGACCGTCTATCTCAATTAAGGAGAGTAATTTGTGTTTGCGCAGGTGATGTATACTCTCTTGCTTCTTGCCGTCGGACATCAGGTAGTTGTACCGAACCAAAGAATCAAGGGCATATATAAAGAGCTTGCCTTCTATGGTGTCGTGGTTGATGAGATCCACGGAAACTAAATTGTACTCCAAACTACCCACAAATGGCTTTTGCGCCACAAAGAGGTGGGGGAGTGCAGTAAACAAGGCGAGATAGATGTACTTCGGCATAAACAAAGCTAAGCATACTTATTTTTAAACGATGAAAAGCTACGTGATTATTTTGAGTTGCTCTTGTTGAGCCCATGACAGGCGTTTGCTAGCGTTGCTTTTGCAAATTAGCCTTATCTTTGTGTTAGCCCCTAAAGGGTCCGCTATGTCAAGAAAATTACAATTCATCTTCAATCCTTCTGAATTAGGAGCAGGCACACGGGGTGCGTCACTCGGTCCGGAAGCCATACGTGCAGCTGCCCGCACTAAAGGCAGTACTTTGTTTGCTGAGTTTCCTGTTCAAATTGTCGCCCAACACAACGAGCTGCTCGACTACAATAGCCCCTATGTTTTTGCAAAAAATATTGATGGTTTACGTCTCGTTTTTGATTCTCTTCAAGAAAAAATACATAAATGTATTGCCGATGAAGCCTTTCCCTTACTTATTTCCGGTGACCACAGTGCAGCAGCAGGTACTTTAGCAGCGCTTCACAAGTTGTATCCAGCGCAGCGAATTGGTGTCATTTGGATAGACGCCCATGCCGACATCCATTCTCCTTACACCACGCCTTCTGGCAACATCCACGGCATGCCGATCGCTGCAGCGCTTGGTTTAGATCATATGCATTTGGCAAAAAATGAGCTAGATGCAGCTACAGCCTCACATTGGAACAACCTTAAAAGTACTGCGTTCTTACCACAAGATTTAATTTACATTGGCGTTCGTGATACCGAAGCAGAAGAAGACGCCGTCATGGCCGAACTTCAGCTCAAAAACTACACTGTTGCCGAGCTGCGTCAAAAAGGTTTAGACAACTGCCTTGCCGAGATGCATAAACAACTTGCAGCTTGCGATCTCATTTATGTATCTTTTGACGTCGATAGCATTGACCCAATCGAAACTTCATATGGTACCGGCACACCAGTGCCAAACGGGATCAGCTTTACCGAAGCACAAGCTCTTCTCAATCATTTTGCCGCAGATCCCAAACTTTGTGCATTAGAGATTGTCGAAGTAAACCCCTGTCTCGACGACGAAAAAAATAAAATGGCCGAACGCACGCTTGACCTCATCGAAAACATCATTACCCAACTCTCCTAAAATGGAACAACACATTCGTCAAGCCTTACTTGCCGCTGCACCAGACTTATTTGGCGCACCGATTCATGAATCCCTCATCCAGTTTCAACAAACCCGACGCGACATGGAAGGCGACCTCACACTGGTTGTTTTTCCTTTTGTAAAAATACTCCGCTGTTCACCACAAGAAGCCGGAGCTAAACTCAAACATTGGATCGAGACACACATTGAAAGTGTTTCTCATTGCAATGTAGTCAGCGGTTTTTTAAATATTGTGTTTACAAATACCTACTGGCTGGAGCAGCTCAATCAAATGCAAGACCAACCTAACTATGGTTTTGCACCTGCCGACTCCAAGCCTACCGTAATGGTAGAATACGCCTCGCCCAATACAAACAAGCCTTTGCACCTCGGGCATTTGCGCAATATTTTCTTAGGAGCATCGGTTGCCGAAATTTTGCGCGCCGTAGGGCACAAGGTAGTGCGTACACAAGTCATTAATGACCGTGGTATTCATATTTGTAAATCAATGCTTGCGTGGGAAAAATTCTCACCTGTCAATGCGCGTGGTGAAAGAGAAACCCCAGCCAACACAGGCCTGAAGGGCGACAAGCTGGTGGGAAAATACTACGTTGAGTTCGACAGAGCCCTACAAATTGAAGCCAAAGCAATTATGGCGCAATGGCAAAGTGGGAATTTTTCTGACACCCCAACTGCCATTGAAGAAGCAGTGCTCAATTTTGAAAAAGCCAAGGAGGGCAAAGACGACAAAGCAGTTGCTGCGCTCGACGATAAGATCAAGGAACTAGCCAAAAATCAGACGCAAATCTTACAAGAAGCTAAACAGATGCTTGTCAAGTGGGAAGCGAGAGATCCACAAGTTTATCTGCTCTGGACAACCATGAACGGTTGGGTATATGCTGGTTTTGATCAAACCTATGCGCAAATGGGCGTGTCTTTTGACAAGCTTTATTACGAATCCGATACCT
Source organism: Cryomorphaceae bacterium (assembly GCA_027490665.1). GTDB lineage: Bacteria > Bacteroidota > Bacteroidia > Flavobacteriales_D > Crocinitomicaceae > UBA952. Next base: position 62,054 of record JAIXXP010000094.1, read on the forward strand.
TTCTATTGGGTAAAGACCAAGTCATGGAAGGCATCAAAAGCGACGTATTTTATCAGAAACCAGACGGTTCTGTTTGGATAGACCTCACTGCCGAAGGACTCGATGAAAAATTAGTCTTGCGTTCAGACGGCACGGCTGTATACATGACCCAAGATATCGGAACCGCCATTGATCGCTTTAAGGATTTTCCGGATTTACACGGAATGGTTTACACCGTTGGCAATGAGCAAGATTACCACTTTAAAGTGTTGTTTTTGATCCTTCAAAAATTAGGCTACGCCTGGGCTAACAATTGCTTTCATTTGAGCTATGGCATGGTCGACCTCCCAAGCGGTAAAATGAAATCTAGAGAAGGAACTGTCGTAGATGCCGACGACCTCATGGCCGAAGTCATCGAAAAAGCCAAAGAAATGACTCAAGAGCGCGGTCATTTAGAAGGCCTCGACAACACTGCGCGAGAGCAACTTTTCACGCAAATTGGCTTGGGTGGACTCAAATATTACTTGTTGAAAGTCGATCCGAAAAAACGCATGTTGTTCAATCCGGAAGAATCTATCGACCTCACGGGCAACACGGGTCCGTTCTTGCAATATGCCCATGCGCGCATCTCTACACTCTTAGAGAAGGCTGCTTATAGTATAACACCACTTTCTTTGACCACGCCCATGCGTCCAGAAGAAAAGGAAATTATCAAGCAATTGGCTCAATTTGGCGCCACCCTAGAGGAGGCTGCCAAAGGATATTCACCAGCACTACTCGCTAATTACAGCTATGAGTTGGTGAAGCTATACAATACCTTTTACCAAAGCGTTAAAATTGTTATTGAGCCAGATGCAGCCGTGCGCCAGTTTAGGCTTGCTTTAAGCGCCAAAGTTCGTCAGGTACTTGCTCAGGCGCTTGGTTTGTTGGGTGTAGAAGCGCCGCAGCGCATGTAGTTTTGTTTGTTACTTAATGCTTACCGAAGATCACTTCATCGGTGAGTTGGCGTACCATCACAAATAACTCGTCTTTAAAGGTTTGCGCTTCATAGTTCCCGCGCTCGATCATGCGCAGTTTGTGTTCCCATTGCCCTGTTAATTCTGGGCTTTTTAATAGTTCATAGGAAATTTTATCGATCAAGGACATTCCTGTAGCTGTCGCGATGAGGTTCTTTTTCTTTTTCTCGATGTATTGGCGCTTGAAAAGCGTCTCGATTATGCTAGCGCGCGTAGACGGGCGCCCGATGCCATTTTCTTTCATGACTTCGCGCATTTCTTCGTTTTCAACCAGCTTGCCTGCCGTTTCCATGGCGCGCAGCAAGGTAGCTTCGGTGTAGTATTTGGGTGGGCTGGTTTTACCTTCGTGGATATACGGCGCGTGCGGGCCAGTTTCCCCTTTGGTAAAGAGCGGTAGAATTTTATCCTCGGGGTTGGTTTGTTGTGCTTTGAGGTCGTCGTAAAGCACACGCCAGCCTTTGTCCAAGACTTGCTTGCCTGTAGCTTTGAATTCTAAGGCAACAACTTTTCCCAAAACGGTGGTGTTAGATACCTTGCATTCGGGGTAAAATACGGCAATGAAGCGCCGCACAATGAGGTCGTAAACGCGTTGTTCATCGGGGCTAATGCCCGACGGCGCCACACCTGTCGGAATAATTGCGTGGTGATCCGTAATTTTTTTGTCGTCGAAAATTTGCTTCGATTTTTTGATGGGTTTGCCGGCAAGGGCTTCTGTAAAGCGCTTGTAGTCGCGGAGCCCAGAGAGGATGCCAGGAATTTTGGGGTGGAGGTCTTCCGAAAGGTAGGTGGTGTCTACGCGCGGGTAGGTCACGAGTTTTTTCTCGTAAAGACTTTGCACCTTATTGAGCGTTTCTTCGGCAGAATACGCGTAGTAGCGGTTGCCGTCTACTTGCAAGGAAGTGAGGTCGTAGAGACGCGGGTTGCCTTCTTTGGCGTCTTTTTGTTCAAAGGACGTGACCTCGAAGGGCTGCTCGCTGAGGTATTCAAGGCCTTTTTGGGCTTTTTCTTTGGTTTTGAGGCGGTCTATCTGACAACTGAACTCCGTTTCTCTGTAAATGGTTTTGAGCTCAAAGAAAGTGTCGGATTTAAAGGCATCTATTTCTTTTTGACGCTGAACAATGAGCGCGAGCGTGGGCGTCTGTACACGCCCCACGGAAAGGGTTTGTTTGTCTCGGCCGTATTTGCGGGTAAAAAGGCGGGTTCCGTTGATCCCCAAGACCCAATCGCCGACCGCCCGAGCGTTGCCTGCGGCAAAGAGGCGGTCAAAATCAGACCCCGGCCTCAGTTTCTTGAAACCATCTTTAATAGCTTCTTCGGTAAGCGAAGAAATCCAAAGCCGCTTGACAGGGACTTTGCATTTGGCCTTGAGCAAGACCCAGCGCTGAATGAGTTCTCCTTCTTGACCGGCATCGCCGCAGTTAATGACCTCTGTGGCTTGGCTCACGAGCCGTTCAATGACGTGAAATTGCTTTTTGGCACCGTCGTCGCCGCGCAGCTTGATGCCAAATTGGGCAGGGATGATGGGTAAATCTTCTAGTTTCCAGTATTTCCAGTTGGGGTTGTAGTCTTCGGGGTCTTTGAGTGAACATAGGTGCCCATATACCCAAGTGACGGCATAGCCATTACCTTCTAAGTAACCATCTTTGCGATTTTTGGCTCCTAAAATCTCCGCTAAATCGCGGGCAACACTTGGTTTTTCGGCAATGCAAACTATCATGAGAAAATTAAATTTACAAAATCTTTGGGCAACCCTTGTGCGATTCATTCTTTTGAAAGACCTTTACTTAAAATACCCCAAGCTTTATGCGCCTGCCCTTTACATTAAAACAGCTATTTATCAGTTGTTTAGTTTTTTTTGTGCTCTGTTTTTTGTTTCTCAAATTTTATCAACAACCTAAAAAATGGCGCAATTTTGAACGGGCTTTTTATACTTGGGGTGGCTATTATTCAGATTCGGATTTGGACACCTTAAAAGTTCAAAAGGTTTATCAGAAATTTTTTGAGGTGGGTTTAAACAATGTTCTTGAGCCGGTTCCTGTCGATGAGCTCGGTAGTTATGGTCTCATTTCAAATTACCGCTCGGACGCACCCGACTACCGCGCACCGTTTTTGAAAGAATTTGTACCGGTTGTTTATATACAAAACACTGTTTTATTGCAAAAAGACTTTAATGCTGCCGATCTTGCTCATAAGGTTTGGCATTTGCTTGGGCTGAATTTAGACGGACTAAACAACAATGGTTATGGTCTTCAGGTTCACGAATTTCAGATCGATTGCGACTGGACACCACGCACCAGAAATAACTATTTCTCATTTCTTGTCGCATTTAAAAAGGAATTGCGCGCTTCCGCTCAATTTGGCCATTGTCAATTATCTGCCACGCTGCGTTTGTATCCGTATAAATACCCAAACAAAATGGGTTTTTTACCCAATGAAGTAGATCGCGCTATGCTCATGTGCTACAACCTTTCTGCTCCGGATCATACTGGTCAGCGCAATTCTATCTTTTCACTAGAAGTACTAAAGGCTTATTTACAAAATACTGAGCCTTACCCCACTGATCTAGATATTGCTTTGCCCGTTTATTCGATGGCTTACGTGTATCAAGATCGGCAGTTGGTCAAATTGTTGCGCAATACTGATTCTACTTTTAACAGCTCGCTTCAAGCAGTAGATGGCTTATGGTATGCCGTGCCAAAAGATACGGTAATCGACGAATTTTACTTGCGCAAAGGCCATCGAGTGAAGTTAGAAACCATCCACTATTCAGATTTGAAAAGTGCTCTTCAAATCATTAATGAAGAAGTGTTTTTTCGAATGCGTCCTACACTTAGTTTTTTCAGTTTAGAAAGTATATATGATAACAAAAGCATTTCGGCAGCTGAGTTTGCTCGTTTGTACCGCGGTTCTCAGCATTAATACAAACCTGCAAGCCTGTGCAGAATACTATCCCTACGGTGAGTACCTGCGCTTCAGTATTTTTGCCCAACCATTGCCCTACGCAAGTCGTCCACTCGCTGGTTTTTTATACCACAGCGCACATTCCTATGACCTAGAATTAGGGCCAACCAACGACCAAAATGTGCGCATTTGGCAAGCGTATTTCAAGCAGCGTTTCTCAGCAGAGGAGCTTTCAGAATTCATTTATGAAGTTGATTTACAAGAGTTATTATATGCAGCACAAAGTGAAAATGCAGTGGTGCGGTTCTTGCGTGCCCAACGCAGCAAAAGTCAAGAAACCAAAGCCTTGTTTGCTTATTTTGTTTTTGCCAAAAAAACCGCACATTATTCGAGCTTTGCCTCCCGCGATCCCTGGCATTTGGAAAAGAAGCATCTTGATAATCGAAAGCAATGGCGTGTCTTTTATACTGCCATAGCGCGCGCCAAAAAAGTACAAGACCCGATACTAAAGGAACGTTATGCCTATCTAGCCATCCGAACAATCTATTACTTGCAAAATGCTGCCCAAAACCACGCTGCTAAAAAATGGATTCCAAGGTTGTATAAGCGCTTTTTCAGTGAGCAAGCGCAAAGCTCAGTAAGTCTTTGGGCTTTGTATTTCGTCAATAAAGTGCAAGAAAAGCCTGACGCTCAAGATCTCGCCACTATATTTTGGGACAACGGAGAAAAGTCAAACGCAGCTTTTGAGCTTTTCAATTCAATAAAATCGGATCCGGCAATTTTGCAAAAACAGCCAATGGTGAGGGCTATGTCTTTGTGTCAGCGCTTAGACAGAACGCTTCCCGACCTCAAGCAGCTCAATGCCAAGAATTGCAAAGAAGAAGTCTTGCTGTATGTTGTTCAACGTGAAATCAATAAGGTCGAAGATTGGGTACTGACGCCTTATTATACAAAGCTGGCTCCGGCTATTCAAACCTTTGAATATTGGAATGAATACGACACATATTATACGAAACTAAATGGCGCGCGCTTGCAAAGCGACATCGCGTATGCCCGTGAGCTGGCTGCTTGGATGCGCGGCATTCAATTGAAAGAAAATCAAACGCTTTGGTCTGCCTTGAGTGCTTATGCAGCCATGATGGGTGGGGAAACTACGGCTGTGAAACCGGCTGTTCATCATGAAGATACAACTACAAAAGAACTCATTGAGCGCATTATTGCCCTACAAGAGGTAAAAGCTAAGCCAGCCACAGTGCTCAATAATCAAAAAATTCAGCAAATTCTTATGCACAACGCAGGCCATGCATGTTTTCTTTTTGGTGTAGCTCGTGAACTTGAATTTGCTGGACAGACAACAACTGCGGCATGTTTACTTGCCCAACATCAAGCGCAAGAACCACATTGGAATAGTTATAACGATTTTGAAGGCTATCGATTTGCAAGAGCTTGGTCTGCACCCGTCGGAAAATTAGTTTCTACGTGGGGCTTCTATCAAAAATGGCATTTATACCTAGACGATGCATATAGCACTCAACAACTAGAACACCTTCGCAATTATGCACTTGATACGCTGCGGCAAACCAAATTTGAAAAATGGCTCAAATTACCAGTTCAAACAAATTGTAATCTTGTTCACGACCTCATTGGCACCAAATATTTTCGAGCTGGCCGCTTGCAAAATGCCAAGCGTGCTTTTAGTGCTGCACCGGTATCGTATTGGACTGCAGATCCTTATGCGCAATATCTAAGGGTGAATCCGTTTTATACAACTTTTTATCAGGAGCACCAGCAAAGTAAGGCCGATTCTAGTTGGCTGACCAAACCCCAAATGATGGAAAAAGCGCTGCGCTATCAGAAATTGTATGCACAAACTACAGGCAATCGCAAGGCAAAATACGCGCTCTTACTTGGGAACTTTTATTTTAATGCCACTCAAAAGGGAAATGCTTGGCTTTTGCGTCGCTTTGAATGGAGCCAAACCGTGATCAAAACCAACCACCCGGACCAACAAGAATACGAACATGCGCATTTAGCACAGGGTTATTATTTAGCCGGCAGCAGAGTGGCAACCAATGCAAAAATGCGCGCCTTTTTATTGCGAATGGCCGCAAAGTGCAATGCAAAGTATAGAAAAGAGTTGAAGGAGAAATACCCGACATACAGCGAAGAACTACTCGGCAACTGCGAGAGTTTTTCTAGCTATTACAAGACGTACTTTAAATAAGTATTATAAACCCTTCAAGAATTTCGGTCGTTCTACTTAAAACGATTGATACCGCCTTCCAAGAACTTTTTATAAGACTCGATATCTGGGGTGTAGCCAATCGCTTGCGTAAGGTCGTTGCCTTCGTGGTCGGTAACGACATACAAAGGTTGTTGGAAGCTTTTATAGCGCGTCATTTGGTAGTCGGCCCATTTGTTTCCGACAGTGCGAATAGCACCACTCAATTTAGATACGCGCTGCTCACTCGCAGGCAACATTTCGCGGTCGTCTACATACAAGGAAATGATCACAAATTGCTTTTGAAGCATTGGGCGTATTTCGTCGTTGGTCCAGACCGTACTTTCCGTTTTACGGCAGTTTTGACAAGCGTGGCCAGTGAAGTCGAGCAAGATTGGTAAGTTGCGTTTTTTGGCGTAAGCGCGGCCTTTTTCAAGGTCGTGGAATACGAGAATAGAACCGTCGCCAACAGGGTGCATGTCTGCAGCAAATTGTGCGGAAATCGAGTCTTCAACCAAACCGGTTTCTTGCCCGCCATTGACCCAACGGAAGTTGTCTTCGGAGTGCGTGCGCGGTGGAGCGATACCATCGATAAGTGTGAGCGGTGCGCCAAACATTCCTGTAAATAGGTAAACAGAGAATACCAAAGCAATTAAAGCAAACATAAAGCGTGTCACGCTGAGTTTCTGCACTGGAGAATCGTGAGAGAATTGCAATTTGCCAAGAAGGTAAATACCCATGATAAAGAATAAGACAAACCAAATACCGACAAACCACTCGCGGGTGAGGAGGTCCCAGTGGTAGGCGAGGTCTACGGAAGACAAGAATTTGAGCGCAAGGGCAAGTTCGGTGAGCCCTAAAACTACTTTAACTGAATTGAGCCAACCGCCAGATTGTGGCAAAGAATTGAGCCATCCTGGGAAAATCGCAAAAAGCGTAAACGGAATGGCAAGTGCCAAAGAAAAGCCGGTCATGCCCACAGCAGGAGTGAGGTAAGAGCCAGAGGTTGCTGCCTCTACGAGCAAACTTCCGATGATTGGGCCCGTGCAAGAGAAAGAAACCAAGCCGAGCGTAAAGGCCATAAAGAAAATGCCGATATAGCCACCGCGGTCTGCTTGTTGGTCCATTTTGTTGACCCAAGAATTGGGCAACTGAATTTCAAAAGCGCCCAAGAAAGAGAAGGCAAACAAAACGAAAATACTGAAGAAGATGAGGTTCATCCAGACGTTAGTAGATAGGTCATTGAGGCCGAGTGGCCCCATGATAGCAGTGAACACCAAACCAAATGCAACATAAATAAGCACGATGGATGCTCCGTAAATGAGCGCCTTGAAAATCCCTTCGCGACGCGTTTTAGATTGTTTCGTAAAGAACGTTACGGTCATCGGAATCATTGGGAACATACAAGGTGTGAGCAAAGCCACAAGCCCTGCAATAAAGCCCGCAATGAAGATCACGACATTCGAATCTTTCTTCTTTTCTTTTTGTTGGATTGGCGCCGGCGCTTGGTCCATACTTGTTGGTGCTGCACTGGTGTCTGCTGTTGAGGCTACATCGCTGGTGTCAGCAGCAGTAACTGTAGCTGTTTCACTTGGTGTAAAGCCTGCTAATTTTACTTTACCTTCGGTATCGAAAGGCCCTACACAACCTTCGGCATTACATAATTGGAAGAAATTGACACCGAAGTCAATAGTGAATTTTTCTTTGGTCAAAACTTCGATTTGTTGCTTGTAGGTTGCTTTTTTTTCGAAGTAATAGGAAGTACCTAAGTCGTCGACATGTTTGATTGGCTTCCCAATATCAAAAGGCTTCCCGACAAGCTTGTAATTTGGAGATTTTTTGAAGTTGAATTCAGGCACTAACCCTGTGCCGTCGGCATCTGCCGGATTGTGTTTCAGCGAGAAAATGTGGTATCCTTCGGTTATCTCACCTTTACAAACAACATTGGCATGGCTCTCGTCGATTTTTTCAACGGAATAGGTCCATTTGATGAATTGTCCCATTAAATCTTGAGCGCTGCTCGTAAAAGTCAGGCTGAAAAAGAGGATACTAAGGATAAAAACTTTCATTGGTTTTAGTTTGGTTTTTGTAATTCGGAGGGTTTCACCTTGATTTCAAAAGGTATTGTTTGAGGAGGCAAACAACGCTTGTCGTCGCAGAGCATGTAGGTGAGTTCGCCTTTTACTGTTGTTGGTTTTTTGACGATAATGCGCTTGTACGCGTGAAAGTCTCGCTCGTAGAAGGAAACCTCCGCTCCAAAATTAGCATCATAGGATTTTTTGGCTATCGTGCTGACTTCAAAAGGTTGTAATTCCTTGACGAGTTTGTTTTTTTCAAGAACAATTTGTGTCGGGACCGGACCAATGTTTGGATCTAAATCAAGGGTGTATAAATGCCAACCGTTTTCAATTTTTGCACTGATTTGGATTGAGGACGGAAAAGCAACGTAATCAAAACTCCATTGAATTTTCTCTTGACCAAAGGCCCAAGTACTTAAAAAAGAGAAGAATACGAATAATTGAAGTCCGGCGCGCATGTTTTGAAAACTAATAACTCTCGAAATTACAAAAAATATTGGCAACAATTTGTGCCTTAGCTTACCATTTCAAACGTGGATCTGCAGCGATATATTGCCCAACGGTATGGCCCGCGGCCAAATAAAAAGAGCCCGCCATGGCAATCATTGCCGCGTTGTCTGTGCAATAGCTCATTTTGGGAATGCCGACCTTCCAACCTGCATCTTTTTTGGCAAGCAAGCGCTTTCTGAGTTCAGAATTGGCCGAAACACCACCCGCAATGACGACTGTCTGGATGCCTGTTTCCTTGACTGCTTTTTCGAGCTTGGCCATCAAAATGGAAACAATGCTGTTTTGGATGCTGGCGCAGAGGTCATTGCGTTTGTCCTGACGAAGGTTGGGTTCTTGTTTTTCGGCGGCTTGCAAGGTATATAGAATAGAAGTTTTCAAGCCACTGAAACTGAAGTCGAGGTCTTTGATCTGGGGTTTGGCAAATTCAAAAGCATTTGGGTTGCCGAGTTGGGCGTATTTATCGATGAGCGGCCCGCCAGGGTAGGGCAAACCCAGCATTTTTGCGGCTTTGTCGAAGGCTTCGCCTGCAGCGTCGTCTATGGTGCTACCAATGACTTGCATGTCTAGGGCATCGTTGACGCGCACAATTTGGGTGTGTCCGCCGCTTACAGTGAGACACAAAAATGGAAAATTGGGTTTGAGGTCGCTGGCGTCGTCAATAAAATGCGCTAAAATATGGGCTTTCATGTGATGTACACCAACAAGCGGAATGCCGAGCGCCAAGGCCAGTGCTTTGGCAAAAGAGGTGCCGACCGTAAGCGAACCCATGAGACCGGGCCCTTGTGTAAAGGCGATGGCGTCGAGATCTGAAAGTGAAATTTGTGCGGTTTGGAGTGCTGTCTGAACAACAGGAATGATGTTTTCTTGATGTGCGCGGCTAGCCAACTCCGGAACCACCCCACCGAATTTTTCGTGCACGGCTTGCCCAGCAATGATATTGGCACGAATTTCGTTGCCGACGAGGACGGCCGCAGAGGTGTCGTCGCAGGATGACTCAATGCCTAGTATAATCTTGGGTTTTGCTGTCAAAAGATTGCTAATTTTGTAACAAACATGACAAAGGTACTCAAAATCGCGGGCCTAACGCTTGCCATTCTTTTAGAGTGGTTGCTGATCCTTGTCATCTTTTTGGTTTTTGCCATCCGCAGTTCTTGGGTCCAGACCTATCTGGCCAATCGCGCTACCGCCTATCTCAGTTCTGAACTCCATGCAAAAGTGCATATAGGCGCTGTTGACATCGTTTTGTTTCGCTATGTAGATCTCAAAGATGTTTACTTAGAAGAACAAGACAAAAAACAGCCAATTTTAGCACTCAAACACCTTTATCTAGGGCTCGATCAATTTCAATTGTTGCAAAATAAAGTCCTGATCAAAGAGCTGAGGTTATATGGCGGAAAGGTCAATTTAGCGCGGGATGCGCAAAACGGTCGCTATAATTTTGCCTTTATTGAGGAGTATTTTGCTTCCGACTCGCCAAGTAAGTCCTCTACTGATTTTCAGGTGGAACTCGCGCAACTTTCCTTGGCGCACATCAATTTGAGTTACCACGATTTGCGCAAAGACACCCTCGATTTCGGCCTAGATTACGACCATCTCGAGCTCAAAGACCTCCATTTGACAGCCAACAAAATTCTTTCTAAAGGTTCTTTTTTGAGTTGCCAAATTCGCAATCTCAAGTTTCTAGAAAGATCGGGTTTCCAACTAGACAAGCTTGCAGCTTATGCGCAGTTTTCGCCAAAAGGATTGCTCCTTAAAAAAGTCCAACTTCAAACGCCAAAATCTCGCATTTTGATGCCCAAATTAGCGCTGCGAACGAAGTCTAGCAATGATTTTAATGATTTCGACGACCGCGTGGTTTTCGATGCTGTATTGGCGCCAAGTAAAGTACTTTTGCACGACATCGCCTTCCTTGCACCCGAAATGCGCGGTATGGATCAAACCGTATACATCTCTGGTCTTGTCAAAGAACGACTCCGCGAACTCCGCATCCAAGACCTCAACTTGCGCTTTGGTAAAGCCACTCAAATTCAGGCTAATTTGCGCTTACCAGACTTCCGTAAACCCAACAACCAACTTTGGCTGCAAGAACAAATCACCAAAGCCCACATCGAATTAGCCGACATCGCAGCGCTGCATTTGCCAATTGGCACGCCAGCCATCGAAATTCCTTACTTGCTGCAAAAAGCGGAATATTTTGACTTAAAAGATGCCAGGCTAACGGGTAAAATCAATGACCTACAGGTTTCTATTGCCAATTCCAATTGCGCATTGGGTGCACTTTCTTTGGCCCCTATTTCGATCCAAAATAGTCCAGAACTCCTTACCATCAAGGGGGTGGCGGACAGCAGTTTTCTCGATTTGAAACAATTTAACCTTGGGCAACTCATCGATGTTTCTGACATAGGTAAATTGAGCGGTAATTGTCAGTTTGCATTGACTGTAGCGCCCGATGGCACTTATGCTTTGGATCAAACCAATGCTTTTCTCTCCCAACTTTTCGTCAACGACTACAACTATACCAATATTTCAATTGAGGAAGCCAAAATCCAACAAGAACAACTCTTGGCAAAACTTTCAATTGCTGACCCTCACCTCAATATGAGCAGTGTGGTTCAGCTTTATCTTGGTGCTACCCCGAGTTATCAAGTACAGGCCAATATCGAAAATGCCGATCTAAGTGCGCTACATTTAAGTGGTTTCCAAAACGATCAATTTAGCGCCAATTTGAATTTAGGCATAGAAGGTCCGAGTTGGTCTTCGCTTGTGGGTTTTGCGAGTATGCGCGATTTCAAATATAGCGCCAACAACCACGCTATTCAATCGGAACTTGCACAAGTTCATTACCGCCAGCAAAATGACTACACCAATATCGACGTAAGTAGTTCCTTTCTTGATTTTTCTATCGAAGGAGTTTTAGCCGAAGAAACACTTCTTGAGGACCTCACCCATCATTTGGCTATTTTATATCCTCCAATTGAAGGTGAACAACGCAGTTTCTTGCACACGAACGCCAAATTTGAATTCAGTTTACTTGCACGCAACACCCGCGAACTTTTGAATATCTTCTTACCTGATTTAATTATTGCAAATGGAACATTAGTTAACGGATCCTTTGATTCCAAAGAAGAAGCGCTAGAATTCGACATCAACTGTCCAAGTTTAAAGTTCCAAAATGTAGATTTGAAAGCGCTTTCATTGCAGCAGCACATTGCACATGATCAAGTCAATGGTTTACTAGAGGTCGACGAATTAAGCGTTGCGGATTCAACTACTTTTCATGCCTTGAAACTGACCAATTCCGGAGCTCATGGGGTGCAAGATGCGGTGCTTTCCTGGGATCCAGACACCGATGATTTTTCAGAACTCAAGTGGCGCACCACTATTCTCCCTCAAGATTACATCAGCTTTGCATTACAGCCTTCTTTTTTTACGATCAACGGTATCAAATGGCAAATAGCCAACCAATCAGACATCACGCTTGCTGCCAAAGAAGTTAATATTCAAAATTTTGAATTGCACCGCGGCTATCAGCTCATTAAAGTAAACGGTTGTTTATCGGAAAATAAGCGCGATCAATTGCGTTTTGATGTCATTGGCCTCGACCTCGGTGAGCTCAGTTCATTATTGGGTTTACCTAACCAGTATAGCGGTAGGTTCAGCGGTTGGGGGACACTCGCCACACCATATTCAAATCTCAGTATTACAGCTGACGCCAATTTGGAGCAACTCCAAATCGATGGTCAGTCTGTGGGAGACATCATGTTGCATTCCGATTGGAACGACGACCGTCAAAGTATTGTATTAGAGGGAACGCTGCAATACCGCAATGAGCGCACCTTTGATTTCGACGGACTTTACAAGTTAAAAGATGACGAACTCGATCTTGGGCTCAATTTCAAGCAAACTGATATTTCTTTTGTAAATGCCTTTTTAGATCCCGAAGTCGTGAAAGGAATTCAAGGCAAACTCAATGGCCGCTTGCGCCTAGATGGCAGCCCTAGTGCACCCAAATTGTCGGGCAAATTGCGCTTGCAAGAAGGCGGGGCAGAGATGGCTATTTTAGGAGTAAACTACCAACTTGAGGGCAACATTCAAGTTGCGGAAGACGCATTTTTCCTAGACAACATCCCTGTCAAAGACCCTGAAGGAAACGTAGCTTACCTTTCAAGTGCAATTAACCACCGCAATTTTGAAAATTGGAACTACGACATTCAAATCAACTTTGAAGACGACCTCAAAAAGATAGATCCGCGTACCAATCAATTGGTCCCGATAGAAAAATTCCTCGTACTCAATACCAAATACCGCGAAGGCGATGTGTATTATGGCAAGGCATATGGTAGGGGAACAGCCAATATCTTTGGTACCATGAGCAATACAGAAATCACCGTTGACGCCACAACCCGCAAAGGAACCGAAGTCATTTTTCCGATGTACGGCATGTCCGAAATCAACGACGAAGACAACTTTGTGCAGTTTGTCGAGCAAGGTGTTTCAGCGCAACTCCAAGAGCAAGGTTTAGATTTCACTGGTTTGTACCTAGATCTCAATTTCCATGTGACGCCTGACGCGAGCATGAAACTCATTTTCAATGAACAAACCGGCGACGAAATTTCGGCAAAAGGCAGCGGCGACCTCAATATCAAACTCGATCAATACAATCAACTCACCATGAACGGTCCTTATGTTATTGCCAAAGGCAGCCGTTACAACTTTGCACTTGGCTCCATTAAGCAAACTTTCGACATTGAAGCCGGATCAAAAATCGAATGGACCGGCGACCCTTACAATGCTGATATCGCTATCAATACCGTTACTCCCAAACGCGCATCTATTCTAGAATTGAGCCCGGAAATACAAGACAACACGCTCGTCAATCAAGAAATCCTCTGTTACCTCAAGCTTACCGAATCGCTCTTGGCGCCCAAAATATCCTTTGACCTCGTGGCTCCGCGCACTACCGAAACGGGCAAAGCGCTCCTCGATCGCGTCAAATCTGATCCAGATGAGCTGAACAGACAATTTTTCTCGTTGCTGCTCGTCAGTAAGTTTCAGCCACTCAAAGGCAATCTATCTGCAGGTGGTTCTGCTGCGCTTGACCTACTTGAATCGCAAATCAATGCGGCCCTCGGCAAATTATCCGACAACTATAAAGTCAATGTAGATTACGGGGCCGATGAAGCAGCCGGAGAATCCAAGGTAGAATTAGGTGTTGCAAAAGGTTTCCTAGATGACAAACTCGTTATAACCGGAAGCTTCGGTGTTGAAAACCGGAGTTCCGCTACCGCTAGTGGCTCCCAGGCCTATACCAATTCCATGATTGGCGACGTCAACATCGAATACAAAATACAAGATAACTTCCGTGTTAGGGCATTTAATCAGTCGAATACCAACTCGGTAAATGAAAATCAAGGTCCGTTTACACAAGGTTTCGGGGTGTCGTATTACGAAGAGTTTCATAAATTTTCGGATTTGTCGTTTGTAAAGCGCCTCCAGCAATTAGTGCAAAAAAGCCCAAAAAAATCTGGTGTGCCTGCACCAAAAAAACACAGACAACATGTAACTTTACCACAAGATGAAAAAAGTACTAGTAGCCAATCGCGGCGAGATCGCACGACGCGTGCTTAGAACCCTCAATAAAATGGACATACGCAGTGTGGCCATTTATTCCGATGCCGATGCCAATGCACCACACGTGCTCGAAGCCGATGAAGCGGTTTACGTGGGGCAAAGCCCGTCATCAGAAAGTTATTTGCAGCAAGATAAAATCATACAGATTTGTAAAGACCTCGGCGTAGATGGAGTTCATCCAGGCTATGGTTTTCTCTCCGAAAACGCAGGTTTTGCGCGCAAATTAAAGGCAGAAGGCATCAAACTCATTGGCCCTTCTCCGGAGTCTATGGAAGTAATGGGCGACAAACTCTCGGCCAAACAAGCAGTAAAGTCCTACAACGTTCCTTTAGTACCTGGCGTAGACGAAGCAATTTCTGATGTTGCCGCCGCTAAAATCATTGCCGCTGAGGTAGGTTATCCAATTCTCATCAAAGCATCTGCTGGCGGTGGAGGAAAGGGTATGCGTTTGGTTCAAAACGAAGCCGAATTCGAAGAGCAAATGACCCTCGCTCAAAACGAAGCACGCTCGTCTTTTGGCGACGACGCTGTTTTCATTGAAAAATTTGTCGACCAACCACGCCATATCGAAATTCAAGTTTTTGCTGACCAACTGGGCAATACAGTTTATTTATTCGAGCGCGAGTGTTCGGTGCAACGCCGTCACCAAAAGGTGGTAGAAGAGGCTCCAAGTGCTGTACTGACGCCAGAACTTCGCCAGCGCATGGGCGAGGCTGCGGTTGCTGTTTGTAAGGCTTGCAACTATGAAGGAGCAGGAACTGTAGAGTTCCTCATCGATGCAAACCTCAATTTTTATTTCTTGGAAATGAATACCCGCTTGCAAGTAGAGCACCCTGTTACCGAAGAAATTACTGGCCTCGACCTCGTTGAATGGCAAATTCGCGTGGCGCGCGGCGAACGCCTGCCTAAATTACAAGACGAACTTTCTATCAACGGGCACGCCATAGAAGTGCGCGTTTACGCCGAAGACACCCTCGGAGGTTTTACCCCCGACATCGGAACCCTAGACCGCTATCGTATTCCATCTGGGCGCCATATCCGAGTAGACGACGCCTTTGAAGAAGGAATGGAAATTCCAATTTACTACGATCCTATGATAGCCAAGCTAGTGGTTTGGGGCAAAACCCGCGAAGAAGCCATCGACCGTTGTATTGCTGCCATAGACAACTACCAAATTTCTGGCGTCAAAACTACCCTAGACTTCGGTAAGTTTGTCTTGAAGCACCCAGCCTTCCGCAGTGGTCATTTCGACACTAATTTTGTCAAAACACATTTCGCTGACCCTGCCTTGCTCAAAGATGCCATGCAAGAAGAAGAGCGCGCATTGGTTTATGCCCTCGATACCATTTGGCAAGATGTTCAGGATTTTAAGAAAGCTTCCTATGCTTCAAGAGATATCACCTCTTCTTGGAAAAACCAAATCAGATAAAAATATTTACAGAGGGCCAAATTGGCTCATGAAAAAAACGTACTTTTACGGCGCAAATTTGACAGTATGAACTTACACGAATTCCAAGGAAAAGCAATTCTCAAAAAATACGGCGTGGCCGTGCAAGAAGGCATTGTAGTTGACACCATTGAAGCAGCAGTTCCTGCAGCTCAAAAACTCACTGAAGAAACCGGTACCTCATGGTATGTGGTAAAAGCCCAAATTCATGCGGGTGGTCGTGGCAAAGGAACTGTCGAAGAAACAGGTTCTCACGGTGTTGTCCTTGCAAAAGGCATAGACCAAGTTGAAGAAAAAGTAGCTGGTATCCTCGGTGGCCACCTCACAACCCTTCAAACCAACGGAAAAGGCAAAAAAGTAAATCAAGTGCTCATCGCACAAGATGTCTACTATCCAGGCCCAACAGAAGTTCAGGAATTCTATATGTCCGTTCTCCTAGACCGCGAGTCTGGCCGCAACGTCATTATTTATTCTACTGAAGGTGGTATGGACATCGAGCACGTAGCCGAGCACACCCCAGAAAAACTTTTCAAAGAACACATCGACCCACGCGTAGGTCTTCAAGGTTTCCAAGCACGCAAAATTGCTTTCAACCTCGGCCTCTCAGGCGATGCCTTTAAAAACATGGTCAAATTCGTTCCATGTTTGTACAACGCATACGTGGGCATCGACGCATCTATGTTCGAGATCAACCCACTCTTTAAAACTTCCGATAACAAAATCATCGCAGTTGACGCCAAAGTAAGCCTAGATGGCAACGGTTTGTTCCGCCACCCAGACCTCGCTGCGCTGCGCGACAAATCAGAAGAAGATCCAACAGAAGTAGAAGCCGACGAAGCAGGCCTTAATTTCGTTAAATTAGATGGTAATGTTGGCTGTATGGTCAACGGTGCTGGTTTGGCAATGGCCACCATGGACATCATCAAGTTGTCTGGCGGTAACCCTGCCAACTTCCTCGACGTCGGCGGAACTGCCAACGCAGAACGCGTAGAAAAAGCCTTCCACATCATCTTGAAAGATCCAAACGTAAAAGCGATCCTCATCAACATCTTTGGTGGAATTGTTCGCTGCGACCGCGTTGCCCAAGGTATCGTAGACGCCTACAAAAATATCGGTGAACTTCCTGTTCCGCTTATCGTGCGCTTGCAAGGTACCAACGCCGAAGAAGCAAAGCGTTTGATTGACGAATCTGGCCTCAACGTACACTCAGCAGTTCAGCTCCAAGAAGCTGCCGATCTAGTCAAAGCAGTATTGGCATAAGCTCCAAACTCAATTATATTTGAAAAGCCATCGAAAGATGGCTTTTTTTATGCTCATCATAATGAATGCAATTTCGCCTTGCATTCGGATATAATAGTCCCTTGACTAAATACTAAAGATACCTTAACAAGCAGATAAAATACACTAAATGAAGCATGCGTAAACTTGCACATGCTTAGAATTATCCGTTTTTCACTAGTTGTTATCCTTTCAAACTTTGTTTCTGCCCAAGTTGGTTTGAAGGAGGTTTTTGTAGAGAAATATTACACGCTGGCTAAAAACGATTACCAGAAAAATAATGTAAGCGGTGCCAAAGAAAAAGGACTTGTCACTTATCGCATCTATGTAGAGCTAGATAGTGGCTACACCCTTCAGGCAGTTTATGGCATGCCATCTCATCCGTTAAAGATTTCGAGTTCTAAGGTATTTTACAACCATCCTGGAATTGGAAATACACATCCGAATGTCATCCCAGACAAATCATTAAAGAAAAACCTGACCATCCTAGATTCATGGATTACAATTGGCGCTTGCTCTGAATCATTTTTTGCTGTTCCGCTGAAATACCAAACCAAAGCTTTACCTGTTGTGATCGAATGGGAAAAGGGTTATTTTGAAAATACGAAAGGCCGGGATACTGAATTTTCTTTTCGAGATGCACCCGGTATGATATTCAGAGGGACGGATAGTTTGCCGCAGTTGACCATTTATCAAATGGATGAGCCCTTAAAAGGATTGTTTGCTGAGTCCAATCAAAATGAAATTTTAGTTACCGATGGTGCGTGGGCGTGTTTGGGTAGAGGAGCTTCAGCCCCAAAATCTTATAAAAATGTGCTTCTTGTTGCTCAACTCACCACCGCAGGTAAGCTTTCTTATGAATTGAATCTACAATTAGGCACTCCCGACGGTAAATCTATTCGTTATGTGGCTTCTAATCCTACAACTGAAGAACTAACCCATCCCTCACTTACACAAAAACCCAAAAAATGAAAAGCATAAAAATTACTATTGGCGCATTGTTAGCCGTATTCATGAATCAAACGGCCATAGCTCAACAAGGATTAGAAGGTATCGTTGTGGAGAAATACTATGTTTCTGATTTAGCAGACTCAACAAATGCAGCTGATCAAATGGCTTCGTATCCATTGAAAGCAGGTTCTGTTACTTATCGTGTTTATGCCAACTTACTCCCAGGTTACAAGGTGATTCAAATGTTTGGATTAACTGACCACCCCTTGAAATTCAATACAACAACTGCGTTTTTCAATGACCCTAATTATGGAGTGTCTGTTTATCAAGGCACAAGCTTGAACAATACAAAAAAGTATACAACGCTAATCGATTCGTATTTAACAATTGGTGGAGTTTGTGCAGGAACAGTAGGTGTTTTAAAATCCGAAGACACAGATGGCACAATTGGTAATAACCAAGGTTTATTGACCAATTTTACGCCAGTTATGGGTGCGCCAATTATGGGTGCAAACGGTGTTGATGGTCTCATGCCAGGTTCGCCGATCGTACCTAATGTACTCGGTATCACAAGTGAACTAGATCCTTTAGACCAAGTTGTTGGTGGTTCTATTCAAATTAACGACGGTGCAATTGCCGCTTTAGGTGGGGTAGAAGGTGTCACGGCCTCAAACCATGTATTGCTTGGTCAATTTACAACAGACGGTGATTTCTCTTTTGAACTCAATATCCAACTTGCAACACCAACTGCAGGTGGTAGCGAAACTTATGTAGCTAGTTTTCCTGGAACTGGCGAGTTTACAGACTCAACACTTATTTATAATTCCAATCCAAGTGCAGGACTTGAAGAAATTTTAGCTTCAGATGCCATGAACAATTTAGTCGTTTCTCCAAACCCAGCTGTAGATCAGCTTCAAATGAATTGGTTGACACAGGAATCTTTTGAAACATACCAGTTAGAGGTAATCGATTTAGAAGGCAAAACCATTATGGCATTTCCGTACATGACAAATAGCGGAAAAATTGACATCAAAGATTTGCAAGCTGGTGTTTATTTAATCAAAGTGAAGGCCGCGCATAGCCAAGCTACACAGCGCTTCATTAAACTTTAAGCAGATGTTGCGTATTGGATTTTTTCTTGGCTGTCTATTTACAGCTGGTTTGACTTTTGCTCAAGGTACGGTAAGAGGTAAAGTTGTTGACCCAAGTGGTGAGGTGGTTATTGGCGCCAAAGTGATGCTCACTGACACTTCAGGCTTTATCGGTAAAACCGACATGGATGGAAATTACTCCATTAAAGTTCCGGATGCCAAACCACATGCATTCAGGATTACTTTGTTGGGTTATGATACCCTCAAAACGACGATTTCCGTTGCCAACAATCAGGTATTGGTAGAAGATTTCATCTTAAAGGAACGCGAAAAAATCCAAGAAACGAAGAGTACCACAGTAACTAGAAAAGTTACCAAAGCTAATGACTACTACATGGAGCGTGTCAAGGTGAGTTCTCCTGTTTCGATTGATTACATTTCAAGCGAAACCATGAAGAAAACCGGCGATGCTAACGTAACCAATGCTGTGGCAAGGGTTTCGGGCGTCTCCACCAATGGCGGTATGATCACTGTCAGGGGTATTGGTGACCGTTATATCCGCACCAACTTCAATGGCTCACGCATTCCAACCCTAGACCCACTTACAAATAACATCAAATTAGATATCTTCCCCACCGCATTAATTGATAATATCATCATTTCCAAAACGCAAGCGCCAGATTTACCCGGCGATTGGGCAGGTGCTTACATTTCAGTAGAGACCAAAGATTACCCAGATAAATTAATGGTCAATGTAGAGTCTCAGTTTGGCTACAACGTGCAATCTACTTTTAAGGATTTCGTTACCTCAGACCGCAGTGGCACAGATTGGTTGGGTTTTGACAATGGTTTCAGAGGTTTTAATGAGGGTGTCAATTTTGCCAAGCCAAATCTGAATCCAAGCAATTACCAAAGTATGGTAGCACTTGGTTTGGGCGATTTTTATGCAAATTTAGGTGTAACAGGTTGGCAAGATGCCAGCAATGAAAACCAAACCTATATGGCTTTGGGTATGGTTGAGTTGGGGCTTCTCAATCCATCACAAGTAAATGACCCGACGGCAATTTTGGCTGCTCTTACCACCTTCAATTCAACACTTAGGCCACAAGCGTGGGCGCAGATCAATCCGAATGGCACAAGCTACAACAATGGGTTTTCCAATTCTTGGAACACCACCACACGAAAGGCCCCCATCAATTTTACACAAAACTTCAGTATAGGTAATCAAACCACTTTTTTGGGCAAACCTTTGGGCTACATTTTTGGCTTCAGATACGGCAACAGCGTACGCTTCGATCCGAATGGTATTTCGCAGCGCATAGGTCCGGAGCAGCTCGGATATGGTGTATTATTTACCGACGATGCTTTAGTGAGTAGGGAAATCAATTCATGGAGTATGCTTTTGAATTTGGCTTATAAAATCAATGATAACAATAAGTTCTCTATTTTATTGATGCCAAATTTTTCTGGAACAAATGATGTAGGTTCTTTTCAAACCCAGCCTTTAGGTGAGCCTCTGGAGGAAATTAGTTTCAGAAAAAATATTTTTTATGAGAATCGCCAGCAAAAGATTTACCAATACGCGTCTCAGCATTATTTACCCAAATCAAAAATAAAAATTGAGGCAAATATTTCTTACACAGACGGCGCAAGTAATGTTCCGGACTTTAAATTGACAGAATACATTGGATTTTCTCAAAATTATCAGATTACGGGATATCAATTTTCTCCAAATGCAGGCGACGGTATCCGCAGGTACTTTAGGTATTTAGATGAGAACTTATTTGATTCGCGTCTTTCATTTGAATTGCCGCTAGCTTCTGACAGTTTGAAGCTGATACGTAAATTGAAATTTGGTGGAGCTTATCAGAATAGTGATCGTAATTCAAAAATGGAGGAGTATTTCTTGATGGCCGGCAATGCTTCACCTTCAACACTTCAAAATGAGGATTTAAATTTATTCCTAGATACCAATCAAATGCTCATGCAGGATGGGGTTTTGGGGTATTATTACGACCCTCGAAACTGGGATTGGAACCACACCATTGGTACTAACGCCATTACAGCAGCTTATGGCCTGTTGGATTTTGAGTTCAATAAAATCATTCGCTTCAACGGTGGATTGCGCGCTGAACATGTTGCACTTTTTTCCGATGTATACAAATACCATGTGCTCGGTTATGAGCGCAATGATGGCCGCCGGGTCAGTGTACCGGGCTACCCAATTATCAATCCAGGAATTTTGGATGAATGGTCTTTCTTGCCATCGGGAAGTATGATTTTTAAGTTCCAATCTGAAAAAAAGACAATTACCAATTTGCGAATGAATTACAGCAAAAGTGTGGCACGCCCCAACATCCGCGAAATGAACGATGCTGCTGTTTATGACAATGAATTCCGTACCTTAATTTATGGTAATTCTAACTTGAAACTGACCAATATTACCAATTACGACTTGCGTTATGAGTCTTACTTTGCAAACAAAGACAACTTCTCAGTGAGTGCTTTTTACAAGACCTTCTTGAACCACATTGAAATGGGTTTTGGCTCTTCGGGTATTACCTGGGATAACAACGAGAATTCATATGTAGCTGGTTTGGAATTTGAAGTTGGTAAAAACATTGGCAAGCACCTCGAATTGAGATCCAATGTAACGGTTGTTAAATCGCAATCTCAGTTCGTAAGAAAGGACTTTATCATACTCAACAACAATCAAATTGAGTATTTCCCTGTGGACACAGTAGTACGCACCATGTTCGGGCAAGCGCCATATATTGTCAACGGAATTCTAAGCTATAATTCTGATTCTCTTGGTTTGACCGCTACTATCTCCTATAATGTACAAGGACCACGCTTGGTGATTGCCGGAATTTTGAAGGGCTTTGCCAATGTGTATGAAATGCCGCGCCATACCGTAGATTTTAAACTTTCTAAAAACCTAGGAAAGCACTATGCCATGAGCTTAACTGTTCGAGATATCTTAAATGCACCCGTTCGCAGGGCTTATCAGTTAGCCGATGGTTCCTATATGGATTTTGATAATTTCCGCTACGGAACAACATTCCAGTTTGGCTTTTCTTATAAAATTCAATGATGAAAAAGATACTATTCACATGCATTGCCATTTGCAGCTTTTCCTTGTTAAAGGCTCAATTGGAAAAAGTTAGTGTTGAAAAATACTATATTACTGATGCAAATGACGCAACAGACCTTTCCGGTGGGTCAATTCAACCAGGCACTACCACTTACAGGATTTACATCGATTTATTGCCAAACACGCGCTTGAAATCAGTTTATGGCAGCACAGGACATCCTGTTGTGTTCGAAAGCACAACACCATTTTACAATCATGTTACCGATGGGCAAACATACGCCAAGGAGTTTTTAAAAAACCGCTACAGTGAAGGATTGGTAGCGCTGGACACCTGGATGACACTCGGCCAAACTACCAAAACCCAAGCAGGTAAAACGTATTTTGGGGTTCCTAAAGTTTCGGACACGGATGGTTCTTTTATTGGAGGAACAAATAATGATGGTGGGAGTGCGGCTATTGCAGCAGGATTACTCAACAATTCGGATGCCCAACTTGGAATTCCATTAACGACTGCCGATGGAATGGATACAATGGTAAATGTGCCAAGCAATTGGTTAACGATTGGTCTTGTAGACATTGCTACTGGTGAAGACAATACTATTTTTGGGTCAGTTCAGTCGGGTACAAGTTTCAATTCAGAAGAATTTTTATTACAGAATAGCGGCGTAAGTGGAGTTGATCCAAATGCTAATCAGGTTTTAGTGGCACAGCTAACAACCGCAGGTGAATTATCTTTTGAATTTAATATAGAAGTAGAAGTAAACACAAATGGAACCCTCAGTACCATTAATTATGTAGCCAGAGATACCTTACTTGCTGCTAATGAAGTTTTCAGTCCTTTTCTAAGTTATCCATTTCAGTGTGGCTGCACAGATCCAAACTTTTTGGAGTACAGCCCAGCTTTTGCCTGTTTGCAAGATGGCTCTTGCATTACACCGGTTGTAATGGGTTGTATGGACACCAACGCATGCAACTATGACCCAGCCGTAAACCTTAACGTGCCAGGGCTTTGTTGCTATCCGGGCGCTTGCGCAGGTAGAGACATCGCTGTGGTTTGCCCAGAATTATGGCAGAGCAACTTTGAAATCAAGATGGTCCCGAACCCTACTGACGGCGAGACACAACTTGTAGCCAACGGCAATTTTGAAGGACAACAAATTTCTTGGAAATTATATAATGCTTTCGGGGTGGTTTTGGCAACAGACACAAGCATTACAACAGAAAACAACTTGAATATAACCTTAGGCCTAAACGAACAAGAAGCAGGGGTTTATTTCCTTGACTTTACAGTTGGTGATCTTACCAAATCAGAAATTCTTATCAAGACGAAATGAAAAAATTAATGCTCCTACTTACGTTATTGATTTCACTAGGGCTCAGTTCTTGCAAAAAAGATGAACCGAAACAAATCCTATTGGAATATGGTACAGTTACCGATATCGATGGCAATTCATACCAAACAGTTAAAATAAACAACCAATGGTGGATGTGCCAAAACCTCAAAACAACGCGTTTCAATGATGGTTCAGTGATTCCATTTTTTGCCATGAATGACACAAGTGGATGGCAAGCAGGCCCTGGTTACAAAACGGTTTCAGATAGCCTCTATGGTCAGCTTTACAACTACGCTGCTGTACTTGACTCAAGAGGATTGGCCCCTGAGGGTTGGCATATTGCAACCGATGAAGATTGGAAAAAACTAGAGCGTTCAATCGGAATGGATAGCACAGATTCGGAATTAATGGCATGGAGAGGTCAGGACGAGGTCAATGGAATTTTACCCCAGAATTCTAATAACTGGCCTACAACCAGCTTTCATTTTGGAAATAATAAATACGCTTTGAATATCAATCCGGGTGGTGTGGTTTTATACAATGGCCAAATTTCAGCAAATGGTTTAGAAGCTTATTTTTGGACGGCGACGCAGCAGTCAAATGAAGCTATTTATCGTTCAATCAGCTACCAACGCACGCAAATTTTCAGACAATTTGCGGATCAGCGTTATGGCATGAGTATCCGTTGCGTCAAAAATTAAATCATGAAAAAACTACTCTTATTCTTCGTTTTCTTAGGCACTTTCTCCTTCGCACAGGTGCAAGAAAAAAGCCAAATTGGTGCTTTTTATCAGTTAGGTTATACAGCTATGCGTTACCAAAAGTCTTTTGAAAACCCTGGTTTCAATCGAATCATGGATAGTTTACAAACTGGCGGTATGGCTCAAGAACTTGGCTTGACATATGCGCGTCGTTTGACCAGAGAATTGACATTTGTTGGTGGTTTACGCATTCAAAATCACCGTTATAATTTTCTAGCGAATAGCCTACCTGGGGTCAACACTTATCAGCATATTTTGAATTATGTAGGTATACCGCTCGGCATGGAATACAATATAATTACTGAAACTTGGCAGCCATTTGTAGGTGTTTCAGTGCTTTCATCTAAACTAGTCGGTAGCCAAGTGGCGTATATTCTACAAGAGGGTTGGAACGAAGTTCAGACAGCGGCATACATACCGAATACAAATTGGCAATTCAGTGCAGCTGTTCATATGGGAGCCCAGCTACCGGTAACGCTCAAATGGAGTATCAAGCCTAGTTTAATGTTAAGTTATTCCCTGAACTCTCTCGGTGCAACCAATGTCCCACAACGTCCGTATCAGCTGGCATTTCAGTTGGCTACACTTTATAATTTTTAACAACCCATTTTAAAATTGTTGATACTAACATTGGCTTAATCATTAGAAAATTTAATTAATGCATAAAGTTTTTAAACAGATAAAGTTGGCTTCACAGCCAACTTTTTTTTGTGCTCTAATTTTACATCAACTAAAAATATTTATAAAATGAAAAAAAGAAATTTACTCGTTGGCCTTTTCTCCATGCTTGGATTGGTCACAATGGGCAACAGTATGTTTGCTCAACAAAACATTGGGGCCGCATGTGGGTGTCCTTCTGTTGCAAACCGCACAACTGCGGCAATTACCACTCTTGGTTCATGGACTAACCTACCTGCTGCTGCTTATGGAAAGGAACTAACTTCAGGTAATATCACTCTAACTTGTGATAAAATCTGGACGCTTGATGAGAAGTTATATATCGGTTCAGGTGCAACAATCACGATTCAACCTGGTACAGTAATTAAAGGGTCAGTAGCACCGTCTGTTGCGCAAGCACGTGCCTTGATCATCGAGCGCGGTGGTAAAATCATTGCGCCAGGAACTGAAGATTGTCCAATTGTATTTACAGCTGACGCAGATAACCTTAATGGTCAGTACTCAGTCAATAACAAAGGTATGTGGGGTGGTGTTTTGATTTGCGGAAAAGCAACAAATAACCTTACATTAGCGGCGAATGGTCCGTTTATCCCTGGACAAGGTGGTAAAATGGCAGTTGCCGATGGTTTGGGTGTGTTGGAAGGCTTCGCATCTTCTTACCCACAAGACCAGTTTGGTGTAGCTTTAAGTGTACCAGCCGGTACCACTCAAAGTACTTCTCCAAGTGGTTCTTATAACTTTACTCTTCTAGCTGGTGCAGCAACATCGGGCCAAAATACAAATGCCATTGGTAATACAAAAGTTGAATTGCCAAGCAATGTGCCTGCTTATGTTGTTCAAGGTCAAGCGATTTCTGGTACAGGTATTCCAGCCAATACAACTGTTGTGAGTATTTTAGGTAAACAAATTACTATATCAAGTGCTTTAACAGCAGCTATTGCAGCAAATGATGTAATAACATTCGATGGGACTTATCCAAATAGTGGTGCAACAGGATATTTTACAACAATGACCTATGTTGCTCCTAATTCTGGTACGGCACCTGTATCAGGTACAACTGGTACCGTTGCTAGTTACGTTGGTTCATATTACACTTCAACAGCCTCTTTCGATGACAACGATAATTCTGGTGTCATGACTTATGTTTCTATTCGCCACTCAGGTGCAAACCTTCTTGTAGGTTCTGAAATCAATGGATTAACACTTGCTTCAGTTGGTCGCGGCACTAAAATTGAGCACATCGAGATTGTTTCTTGTGCAGATGACAACATCGAGTTGTTTGGTGGTACGGTAGATATTAAATACTGTACTACACTATTTGGTAATGATGACATGTATGACTACGACCAAGGTTGGTCTGGAAGAGGACAGTTTTTGTTCGGTATGAAGGCCGATCATCCATCTTCAGGTACAGTAATTGGCCCAGATAACGACAACGGTTTTGAGTGTGACTCAGATGACAACCGTTCTTACAACACACCATACTCAGTGCCAAGAATTTACAATGCAACCGTTATTGGGAATGCAAAGACCACAACAACTGCGGATAATTCAGGTATGTCTGCACTTTGGGCCAAAGAATTTGCTGGTGGTGAGTTTTACAATTCTATCTTTTCAAACTTCCGTCAGGGTGTAAACTTTGCTACTACAACTGCAACTAATGGTGTCGCTGGAACAAGCCGAGGCACTAACCTCGGTGGAGATGCTTGGCATAACTATTTACCTCAAGTAGGTGGCGTTGTTAATGCGACGTCAGGAAATGGTTCTGAGCGTTTGAAAATTAAGTGTAATACTTTTGTTGGCAATTCATTTGGTGTAACCTTAGGTGCAGGAACTGCTACACCGTCAGGTTCAGTTATTCTTGCCGCAGGTAATGTGGGTTACGACAAATTTGTTGGTGTAGATAACAACGTAATTATCGCATCTGCAACGGGTATCCCTGGTTTTAGCTCTGCATTTGAAATCAATCCAACAACTAATGCAATCATAACCAAAAACGATGTAACGCCAAATCCAGCTTTACCACTTGGTTCAGGTTGTTCCCAAGCCCCAATGGATGGTTTCTTTGAACCAGCTAATTACCGTGGTGCATTTTCTTCAACTGCTGGTGACAACTGGTTGTCTGATTGGTCTTATTCACAAGTACTTGGAGCAACTTCAGGTGTTGCTGCTTGCCCTACAGACTTGAATGGTGATGGAATTACTAACACAGCTGACTTCTTGATCTTTGCTCCTGCATTCGGAACAAGCTGTAATTAATCTTAAGTCCTAAATATAAAGGCAAAGCGCCCACTGTTCTTTTCATCTTTTTCGGTGGGCGCTTATTTAAAACAAAATATTATGAAAACACTTCGTTTAATCACAAATTTATGCTTTTTTCTTCTTGCAGGCACAGCATTCTCGCAAGTAGGATTACAAGGCATTGTAGTTGAAAAATTCTACCAGGCCAATGCTGCTGACGTAGCTGGGCAGGAGACGGGTGCTGCAACCCCACTTACTACTTCTTCTGTAACTTATCGTGTTTATGTCGATATGGCTGCCGGTTGGAAATTCAATCAAATCTTCGCTGTACCGGGAAATTCATTAACTGTAAATACGACAACAGGGTTTTACAACGACCCAGGATACGGTGTAACTGTCAACCCACATACCATTTCAGCAGCAAACAATGCAAAGAAAACTACTGCTCTTGATTCTTGGTTCACAACAGGTGGTGCAGTTAACGGAAAGTCTGGTGTTCTAAAAACAGACGATACAGATGGATCATTTACCAATACAAATGGCTTGTTAACGAATAACCCGGGTGGTTGTTTTGGCGCTCCAATTCAAGGTGCAGGTGCAAAGGATGGTTATATGCCAACACAGTCTTCTCCTAGCACTTATGCTGCTCCAAATGCTCTTGGTGGTTTTACTTCAATTCCTGTTCTGGATGCAACAAACGGTGGTTCCATTACAATTACTGACGGCGCGTTAGCTGCTTTAGGTGGTATTGTAGGTGCTACATCTTCTAACATGGTATTGATAGGTCAGTTTACAACGACTGGTCAGTTTAGCTTTGCGTTGAACGTACAAATCCAAAATACTACCTCTGGTGCGGTTGAAAACTACTACGCATCTAACCCACCAAGTGGAAGTACTAACTTCACGCATTCTACACTTACATTAGCGGCCAATACACCTCCAACAGTAACCTTAGCTTCTGCTCCGTCAACTTCTGGTATCATTACTGGTACTTCAATGACATTTACAGCAACAGCAACAGATGCTAACGGAACAGTTACTGGAGTTCAATTTTTTGACAACGGTGTGTTGTTAACGGGTACGGTATCTAATACACCTCCGTCTACTTCATATACCTATGCATATACAGCTTCTGTTAATGGTGCCCATGCGATTACAGCAAAAGCAACCGACAACGATTGTGCGTTTACAACTTCTACTGCCCACAACTTTACAGTGGCAGCTAACCAAGCGCCTACAGTTTCAAGCTTATCTGCTCCTGCAACGGCTTATTTAGGTTCAAACGTTACATTTACTTGTGCTGCTAACGATGTAGACGGTACAGTTGCATCTGTTGAGTTCTTTGTTAACTCAGTTTCTATTGGTAACGGTACGCTTTCAGGCAGCACTTACTCCAAAACGTATGCAGTTCCTTCAAACGTAAATGGCACCTATTCAGTTCAAGCAAAAGCTACAGATAACCTTGGGTTAGCAGGTTCATTTGCAACAACTTCTATGAATGTTATTGCCAATACTCCTCCAACGGTTGCGCTTACCAACCCTACAGCTAGCCAATTGATTTCTGCCCCAACTGTGATCACTATTACAGCTAACGCTACAGACGTTGACGGCATTAGTGGTGTAAATTTCTATGTGAACGGTACACTTGTGGGTGCTGGTACAAACACATCTGGAAATACTTGGTCTTATGCTTGGACAAGTACACCTGGTGTGAAAACTTTTACTGCAATTGCTACAGATAACTTCCAAGCTACAGCAACTTCTGCTGCCGTTACTTTGGATATCGCAGACCCGAATGCACTTCCGTACAGAGTGAAAAATGTAACTCAAAACTGTGATCAAACTGTATACTTGATGCCTGTAGCGGTATCCAATACTTATACTGTAGACAACGTGATCGGTTACGACATCGCTCTTACTTACGATGCGTCTAAATTGACACCAACAGGGAACGTATTTGTTGCAAATGCACTTTATCCTAATGCAGCACATATTGAAACTGCAACCTCAATTGGTACGCCAAGCGGAAACAACGGCACCATGCAAATTTCTTTGAACTTTAACGGTAACGCACCTGCTTCTGCTGAGTTCAATGGAACCAACGCTGATATCTTTACGGTTCAGTTTACCAAAACAAGTGCTTTTGCAGGTTTAGACTCAGCTACAGTTGCAATTGCTTCTATTCAAGAAAGTTACATAACAGGAGTTTTGAACAAAACAGCGAATTCAGGTAAAGCTTATTCTATCAAAGACCAAAACTACCCTGCAACTTTGTCTTTTTGGTCAGATAACCAACCAATCAGATACAACTCTGCTAACCCAAATTCATTCTTGATCACTAACGTTAATGGTGCTATAACAACAATTGGTACAGCAACTTCAGCTTCTACTGCTTTAACTATCCCGAACACTGTTAGTGGTGTTGTTGCTGGTATGAAAGTTGTTGCAGCCGGTGTTCCATCAACAGCTACTGTTGCTAGTGTTTCAGGAACTACTGTTACCTTGTCTGTAGCTACAACAGCTGCTTTAAATGTCACACCTGTTACATTTGTTGCAGCTACCGCTGTTCAGCCAAATACATCAGGTGTATTTACACACGTGCTTACCAACGGTCAGAAATTAAATATTTCACGTGACATTTCTAACAACAACTCTGTACAGTTGTTAGTGAATGCTGCCGATGCGGTTTTGGGTAAAACATTGTTGTTAAACGGTAACTTTACACCTAATGTGTATCAAATTATGGCACTTGATGTCAACCTAGATGGTGTTGTTTCTGCAGGTGATATCTCACAAATCAAGCAACGTGCTACTTTAGCTATTCCTGAATTCCGTCAGGCATGGAACTATTCAGCTGCTGGTGTATCTAATGGTCATCCATCTAAAGACTGGATTTTCGTTGACAAAACAACAGCTACAGGTAATGCTGCTTATCAAATCTCTGCAACCTTCCCAGCTAATGATGGTGTTGGTTACTCTAAAGCTCAAGTTCCTGTTACTCCATTCAGTATTTCTGCAAATGTGACCAACTATTCAACTTGCCCTGAAATCCAAACGGAGACTTACTATGGTATCATGTTAGGTGATGTAAACGCAAGCTATGCAACGTATACAGCGGATGGTCTTTTGAAGTCAGCAGGTGCTGTTGTTCTTGATCTTACAGCTGCTCAACAAGAAGGTAATACTTTCCGCATCCCAGTTTCTTTTGAAGCTACTGAGCAAGTAAATGCTTTAGACTTTGCAGTGAAATTCAACAATGCAAACTATTCAGAAGTAGTGTCTTTAGACCAAACTTCAGAGGCAACTGCATTCATGAACAACGATGATCAAACAATGCGTTTCTCTGGTTTCAATGTTTCAAACTTTGCAACTGGTGCCAATGTAGCTGAGCTTATCGTTACCACTGAAAACGGTAAATTATCTGAGAAAAACTTCCAATCTGAACTTGCTATCTTGAATGGTAAGCCAGTAGATATGAAGTTTGCAAAATCTTCAGAAGCAATCCAACAAGTGTTGAACGTTCAAGTTTATCCTAACCCGAACAACGGTACATTCGCAGTTGAGTCTGTTGAAGGTGCATCAGTATCGGTTTATGACATGAACGGACGCTTAATTGCTGAAGAAGGTCAGATTCCAGCTTCAGGTAAATTAGCAATCACCCTTCCTAAAGTAAACACAGGAGTTTATTTTGTACGCGTACAAAATGCAAACTTTAGTGCAATGAAGAAGGTGATTATTGAATAATCATTTGATCAACTCATTTACAAAAAAAAGTCGCGTTCTTCGGAACGCGGCTTTTCTTGTAAATAAAAACTAAAAAGATGAAAAATATTTTATCACTTGCAGCAGCTATTTTTATGATTGCCCATGTTTTTGGTCAAGTAACTAAACCTAACATTACGCCATCGAATAATAAAGCCCTCAACGACACAATTGTCTTTGATATTCTTAATGCGAATTATTACAGCAACGCGGGTTCAAACTTCATAGAAATACCTGTCGTACTCAAATCAAACAACCCAAATATCAACTCCTTTGATTTTTGGTTTCAATTCAATCAAACAGAACTCACGTATGTTTCTACTACCTCCTTAGTTACAGGTTTAGATGCATTTAGTAATTTTAATCAAGCTAACTTTTACCTGAGTAACACTTCGTCAGGTACCTCAATAAACTTTAATATTCCTATCAATGTTCCTGTTGTGAAGCTCACTTTTCAGTTGTCAGCAGCGTGTAACCTGATCAATTCTCAAGATTTTTCAAACATTACTACTTTGTTTGATGGCATTGTAAGCAGCCACAAGATTACAGCTCCACTACCTTCGCAAATTCAAGTTGCGAGCCCGTTACCAACTTGTACTAATAACGACATCACATTCACCTACGATGCTTTTTATGCGGGCAAACCAATAAGTACTTACAATTGGGATTTTGGTAATGGTACCTCATCAAATTTGCAAACGGATTCTACGCAATATCCGAATGCAGGGTCTTACACTGTATCTCTTGACGTCACCACCCAAGATGCATGTGTTTATTCCCTCACCTTCCCAATTGAGATTATGCAAGGCCCAGTAGCCAGCTTCACCAGTGCAACGGGAGCTAGCCAAACGGAAATTGTTTTTACAAACACATCTACCTTCTCTTCCGGCAGTATCACCCAAAATGCTTGGGACTTTGGCGACGGAAACACTTCTAATCTCGAGAACCCCACGCATGATTTTCCTGGTGCCGATACCTATCCTGTTACCCTAACGGTTACTGCCGATAACAGTTGTTCAAACACGGTTGTTGGGAATGTTTCAACGGTTGGTCTCATAGAATTCAATAAAGTCATGATCGAGGTTTTTCCTAACCCCACAACAACGGTGCTACAAATCAAAGGAGAATTGCCAATAGGCCCTTGGGAAATTCTGGATTTGAAAGGAAAAAGCTTGTTATTTGGTACTCAACCAAATTCATTTGGGCTCATCCAGATAGAAAATTTATCGAAAGGCACGTATGTGATTAAATTCAAGGACCAAGCTTTTCAGTTTATCAAGATTTAAACTCAAATCAAGCCATCGAAAGATGGCTTTTTTTATGCTCATCATAAAATTTATAAATAAAACCAAATCATCAAAAAATGTCAATTTTGCCTACTAAAAATTGACATTATGACGCGTATTACAATCGCAAAAGGAGATGGCATCGGGCCAGAAATTATGGAGGCAACGCTTTCTATTTTAGAAGCTGCAGGTGCCGAGTTGGCTTACGACGAAATTGAGATAGGTGAGAAGGTTTATTTGGCGGGCAACACTGCCGGTATAAGCCCAGAGGCTTGGGATACCATCCGCCGCAATAAAGTATTTTTGAAGGCACCAATAACCACACCGCAGGGTGGGGGCTACAAGAGCTTGAACGTATCTACGCGCAAGTTTTTGGGCTTGTATGCCAATATTCGCCCGTGCTTTAGTTTGCATCCTTACGTCGCAACAAAGCATCCAAAAATGGATTTGGTGATCATTCGCGAGAACGAAGAAGACCTCTATGCAGGTATTGAACACCAACAAACAGATGAGGTGACGCAATGTTTGAAGTTGATCAGTCGTCCAGGATGTGAGAAAATTGTTCGCTATGCGTTTGAGTACGCCAAACTTTATGGCCGTAAAAAGGTAACATGCTTTACCAAAGACAACATCATGAAGCAAACCGATGGTTTGTTCAGAGAAGTCTTCAACGAAATTGCTGCAGAATACCCTGAAATCGCCAACGACCACTGGATCATAGATATCGGTGCGGCCAAACTTGCCAATGCACCTCAAGATTTTGAAGTAATTGTAACACTCAACCTTTATGGCGACATCATTTCTGATATCGCTGCAGAAATTGCGGGTTCGGTAGGTTTAGCCGGCTCTGCAAACATTGGTGAAGAGTGTGCTATGTTTGAAGCCATTCACGGCTCTGCACCCATGATTGCAGGCCAAGGTATTGCCAACCCATCCGGATTGTTATTGGGCGCCGTACAAATGCTCAGCCACGTTGGGCAAACAAGTATCGCAGAAAAAATCCAAAATGCTTGGCTCAAAACCATCGAAGACGGCGTGCATACTTTTGATATTTACAAAGAAGGCGTGAGCTCACGTCGGGTGAATACCAAAGAATTTACCGAGGCCTTGATTGCCAATTTAGGTCAGGTTCCACAGAATTTCCCAGCGGTTTCTTACCGCGAGAACGCCAGAATTCAATTGCCTAAATACGAGCGCAAAGCACCAAAGCAAAAGACTTTACAAGGAGTTGACCTTTTCGTACATTGGTCAGGAACCGACGTCAATGATTTAGCTAAAAAACTCAAATCTTTACCAGCAGATGCTTATGAAATGATCCTGATCACCAACCGAGGTATCAAAGTCTACCCTGATGGTTTTCCAGAAACGTTTTGCACAGACCACTGGCGCTGTCGCTTTATGGCCAAGTCCCCTGAGTTAGCTACGAAAACAGCTCTCATAGCGCTCTTGACCGCAGCTGAAGCTCAAGGTATAGATGTCGTCAAAACAGAAAATCTATATGCGTTTGATGGCAAAGCAGCTTATTCTTTAGGACAAGGGCAATAAGTAATAAGGGTGCGCATAATATTTGTTTTATTGGTTGGAGTTATGCTGTTTTCTGTGCTCAATCAGACTGCATGGTGGTCATCTATACTTGCCGCGCTATCTATTATTGTTTCGTTATTTATGCTCAAGAGCGTTAGTTCAAATCAAAGCAAATGAAAAAAGGAGCCTATTTAATCCGACAAGCCAATGTCGTGACCTCTGCTGGTATTGAAACCAAAGACGTCCGTATTTTTGGCGGTCGTTTTGTCGAAATTTCGAGTCATTTAGATCCTAAGCCCGATGAAACTTGTATCGAAGCGAAAGGGAAATATCTTTTTCCTGGCCTCATTGACACGCATGTGCATTTCAGAGAGCCCGGACTCACCCATAAGGCCACTTGGGCTACGGAAAGCGCCGCGGCTGTTGCAGGCGGCGTAACTACCGTTTTTGACATGCCGAATACTGATCCGGCCACGCTCAGCCCTGAGTTGGTTCAAGAGAAGTTAGACATCGCCAAAGCAAATGCATACTGTAATTATGGTGTTTTTCTTGGTGTATCTGCCAGCAACCTCGATTTACTCAAAGACTACGATCTAGAGGACAAAAAATTTGTTGCCCTCACAGACGACGGTCTGTATTTTTCTGGTGCAAACCAATTGCTAGCGGATCATCCGGAGGCATTTGAACAAATCTGGAAGCAAACAGACCGAATTGTAGCCATTCATAGCGAAGATTCTGCCCTGATTGAACAAAGTGAAGAGGCATATACCAAGAAGTACGGCAGCGCTATTCCAATAGAGGCGCATGCTCAGATTCGCTCGGAGGAAGCGTGTTTTGTGGCCACCAAAAGGAGTATTGATTTAGCAAAAAAATCAAATTCAAGGTTACATATTCTGCACCTCACTACCTATAAAGAGGCTTTGTTGTTTGACAAAGACCTTCCTTTGCTTCAAAAGAGGCAGACCTGCGAGGTGAGTATTCCACATCTTTATTTTTCACAAGAAGATTACCAAACTTTTGGGCCGCTCATCAAATACAATCCTTCGATCAAAACCAAAGCCGACAAACTTGGCCTCCTCAAAGCACTCAACGAAAATTACATCGATTTCATTACTACCGACCATTCTCCGCATACCTTAGAAGAAAAACAACAGCCATACATGCAATCCAAATCAGGTGGACCAATGGTGCAGCACCTATTGCAGATGCTCTTGAGTTTGGTCGATGCAGGTTTTTTAAGTTTGGAGAAGGTAGTCGAGAAAACTGCAGAAAACCCGGCGCTTTTTTATGGCATAAAGGAACGCGGCTTTGTCAAAGAGGGTTATTTCGCCGATTTAGTATTGGTGGATGTCAATAAACCGTACGCAGTAACAAAAGAGAACCTGCATTCCAAGTGTGGTTGGTCGGTATTTGAAGGTTATACGTTTTCTTCCTCTATCGAATTGACTTTTGTCAATGGGCAACTGGTTTTTGACAACGGAAAAATCATCACTGATGTGCGTGGTCAACAAGTGGAGGTAAATTAGAGCTGAAGTGCTCTGCCACACTTAAAATGCCCTTTCGGGCAACTTTTATGACCATGCAAACCACAGGGGCGGCAGTCTAGGTTTTTGACTTCAATGATGTTAGATTGGTCAGAAAGAGGCCCGAAGCCAAATTCAGGAACTGTAGAACAGAAAAAGGCGCTCACTGTTGCGTTGGTGGCAGAGGCCAAATGCAAAGGACCAGAGTCATTGACGTAATTGTGTTTTGCGTCAGCCATAAGTGCGGCCGATTGCAAAAGCGTTAGTTTGCCAGCTAAATTGATGACATTCATACTACTCGTTTTTTTAACGATTTCATCGAGGTAAGCACGGTCAGAAGGTGCTCCTAAAAGAAAAATTTGATCCTTTGTTTGTGATAACTTTTCTATCAAGGCCAGCCAGATTTCTTGTGGGGCTTGTTTAGTGAACCATACGCTCGTTGGCGCTAAACAGTAATACGGAACTTCTTGGAAAACTTGAATTGAATTCAAATCCTCTTTACTCGGATACAACTGAGGTCGTCGGATAGGTATTGGAACCAAATCTGAAATCAGACTTAAATTGCGGTCTACCTCATGCCAATTAGGCTTCATTTGGTGCTTGAAGCGCTTGGAAAAGAAGATAGACAACGGATTCTTTTCAAACCCACGACTTTCTTTTCCTTTTGCCAAAAGCGTTAAAATTCCAGAACTAGCAAATCTTTGTAAATTGATGACGAGGTCGTAATGTTGTTCTCGTAAGGTCTTTGCGAGCCCAAGTAAATTCTTGAATTTTTGTTGTTTGTCAAAGACAAAAACTTGATGAAGGAAAGGATGTGCAGTAAGTAGGCTTTCATTTCCTTTTTTGACCACGACATCGATTTTTGCATGAGGAAAAGCAGCATGTAGGTTTTCCCAGACGGGTGAGGCCAGAATAACATCGCCTAGAAAAGCTGTTTGAATGACAAGAATGCGGTCTAAATTCATCGGATGAGTGTCACGTAGCCTTGCTTGACGATCGCGTCTGTTTTGTTGAGGATGATTTCAATACGGTACTGAAATACGTCGTTGGTGGCGGGTAGGCCAGAGCTGCTGATATTGCCGTCCCAACCTGCAGCAGGGTCATTGGTTTCGAAAACTATTTTGCCCCAGCGGTCAATGATGCTGAATGTGTATTTTTCAGGATCTACGTTTTGCACCACTGGTAAAAAAATAGGATTGAGGCCATCAGGTGTGAAGGCATTGGGTACAAACATGAGCGGGTCGTAGGTCAGGCAAAATTCATTGGAAAAACTGCTGTCTATCAGACCAAATTGATTCAGGTTTTCTAGAGCCATTACTTTGTAACATACTTCGCCTTTGTTGCGCAGTTGAGAAACGTCGTCGGTAAGGTCATAACTGCCGTCAGGTAGTACTTGAACAGGAATAGTTTCCCAGGTACCGTAGGCGTTTCTGAATACTTGATAGTTTGCAATAGCACCGGCAAACTGGGTGTAAGGCGTCCAGGAAAGCGAATTGATCATGTTGTACTGATCGGCGCTGCCCTGAACAAAAATTGTGGTGTTTTCGTTGGCGTAAGCACCAGGGTTGCCACAACTGTCTAGATAAATGCTGCGATAGGTCCAGGGGCCCCAATCGGTGTCGACGTCTTCATCAAGAAAATAAGCAGTGTTGTTCAAAATGGTTCCTTCTCCAATACTTTGGCAAACACCATTTGTGTCTTTTCGCTCGAAAAGCACGCTAGTGACACCCACACTTTGATCTACCCAAGCCTTGAGCTGAATATCGCCATCCAAGACACTCGCAACGCTGAAATAATGAAAGCTTGGTGGTGTTGGCTGCGGCATGACAAAACACAAGGGGTTTGAAAACGCTGAAAAGCCATTCTGTAGGTTCGCTTTGATATACAGACAATAGCTTTCATTTTTGAGCAGATTTACGCTGGCTGTAGTGTCATTGGTTGTCTGTAATAGCGTCCAGGTGTTGTTGTACTTGCTCCAGACTTCGTAGGTCGAAACTGCGTTTCCGCCGTACTTGCTCCAGGTTAAATCTACGCGTTGCGGACACATATCGATGAGATAACTCGCTCGAATAGAGGTGTGGAGGTTGGCTTTTGCCGAAGTTTGAAAAGAAGGTGGGTTGTTGGAGGTAAAGCAGGAGTCAAAAGCAGCTACGGTGTAGGTATAAGGGCCACCATTAAAAGGCACGCTGTGCCAATAGGAAGTGTTGTTTTGCCCGTAAACAGTATCGAGTTCGATTAAAAAGCCATTGACATCATAAGTATAAACAACATAGCCGTAGGTATCTGGTGCGGCATTCACATTCCATTGTACTTGCATTTGTTGGGTGCTGGTGTCGAATCCAACGCTGGAAAGCACGGGAATAAATGGCGTCATCATGTCGGTGAGGGAATCACCTGGTCGGTTTGAGTTAAAGTTGCAGGTGCTGGTTTTCAAATTGACGCGGTAGCGCAAGTATTCATTGCAGAGGTCAATGGTATCGATATAAGTGGTTTGGTTGTACGGAACGCTATCCAAAAAATTAAAGAAATTAGTTGGGTATTCGCGGTAGATGTAATAATGGCTATTGTATAGCGGAGATGGTGTGGTCTTAGGTTTGTTCCAGTTGAGCACAGCCGTTCCGTTGTTAGGGTTGTTGAGTGTTAGAAAGATATTCTTTACGGTATCGGAATAAGTCAGAAAAGTGCCACCGCAACCCGAAGCTACCGCAATGTAGAAATCGTGGCTACTCCAAATGGGTGGAATGGTCATGTTTGTGGCATTCACATTTAAAGTATCGTATAACAAACCATTTTGGAGAGAATACAATTGAAAAGCGGCAAATCCGGAGGTACTTCCTGAATTGATCGATGGCCAATTGATAGTCAGTTCATTGGCGTTGTTGGTCTGGATGCAAGCGATATCTGGAGCAGCAATGATGCCTGAATTCAGCACGTGAATTGTAATGGTGGCGTATTGAACCTGCGGCACAGGGCAAACGTCGTCGCTTGCTTTGAAAACAAAATGATACGTTTTTTGGCTCTGCGCTTGACCTTGCCCATCTAAGAGGTGATCGCAGCTGGTTTGCCAAGTAAATTGGGTTTGTATTTGCCCGGAGGCGGTGTAGGGAAGCGTTGTGCTTAAACTCGGGCACGGCCCAACCGAACAAGGCAAATTGCCTTCTAAGGTAATGTTTTGTGCACTACCATTGATTTGGGTGTCGGGGTCGGTAATGAGTAAATCGAAATTGATGAGGTCGCCCGCATTTACTGTTAGTTCATAGGAGGTGCCACCAGTAAATGGAGGAGCAATAATGGGCGGGAAATTACTGCTGTTACAGGGCTGCAATACAAGCTGTATTTCGCGTTCAGTTTCGGAGATAAGAATTCCAGCGCGATACGCTTTCACAACAATTTTAAGGGCGTAATTGCCAATTGTGAAGCTATTGAAAGTCAGGTTTCCATTTAATGGATTGAGCACAGCAGCAACATTGCTGGCATTGATAGCGGGCCCTGGCGTAGGGCTGAGGTAGCTAAAACCGCTCGTGAAAGGAATTGGTGCTGGGTTGGTGGGCGGGTTGTAGGCGCCCATAGGGAAGTGGTCGAAAGGAACGCCAAATTCAAAGTGAAGGGAGTCTAGATTGGGGTCGTTGACCGCAGCGTTGTATTGATACGGCAGCCCCGCGCAGCTTACAAAGTTTGGGTCTTCGTTAAAGACAGGGGAGTCGTCGGGTTGTGACAGATTGAAAATTTTAGCAACTAGCGTGATGCCGTAAGTCGATGGATTACTCAGATTGGTAAGTGCGCCGCTGCGCGAGAAATTTTCATAAGTAAAAGCCCAGCCTTGCGCTGGAGGAGTGCCGCTCAGTGTAATTGGCGCACTGCGGTAAACAACTTTTTCAATAGCCCCGATGCCGTTTCCACCGTTGTTACCAGTGCCGCAAATTAAAGGACCAGCGCCCCCAGGAACTTGGGTGCAACTTGGCGATAGATCTTGGCGCTGTACAAATAAGACCGGAATGACATTGAGGCTAGGGTGGTTCCAGACGCGGAGTGTTTCGGAAACGGCATTGACGTCGGCCCCGTTGCAGTCGCGGTAAAAAATAAGTTCAAATTGATAGTTGCCACCACCGAGATGCTTGTAGGTGATTTCACCGCCCATCACATGCGAAGCAAGACTTGTGAAAGCGAGTTGTAGAAATACCAGTACAATAAGTGCTCTGAACATCCGTTGAATAACGTATTTTTTACATGTTTAGTATAACGGCAAAGCCTTTTAAAGGTTGCTATCCTGCAGAAATTATCAGCATTTCGTCCCAATTGAGGTAGCGCTGTGCCAATTCTTGAAGTTTGTGAGCATCAACCGCCTTGATTTCAGCTATATAACGATCGTAATAGCTGAGGTCAAGGCCAAGTGTTTCAACATTGGCAAACAGGTCTAACATGGCGTATGGGCCGTCGGCACTTTTGAGTAGCTGCCCCATGAGGTAACTTTTGACAAGTTCGAGTTCTTCGGCAGGAACTTGTTCAGTTTGGAGGCGCTCGAATTCTTTTTGAATTTCAATAAAAGTTGCAGTACGGGTATGTACGCCAACTTCTGTCCCGATCACTAAATAACCAAAGTTGTTATTCTCTACAATGTGTGAGCCAATGCCATAGGTGTAGCCTTTGTCTTCGCGGATGTTGCTCATGAGTCTGCTGCCGAAGTAGTCGCCGAGAATGGTGTTGAGCACGCTAAAAGCACAGAAGTCCGGATGCGTTTTATTGAAGAGTGGCCGACCTACGCGCACGGCACTTTGCAAAGCGCCTTCTTGTTCAATATGGGTAGCTCCCGTTTCAGGTTGCCATACAAAAGGTGCGCGCTCCTTCAGGTTGCTTTCAAACATATTTAGTAAATCCTGAAAAGAACAGAGGGTGTCTTCTGAAATATCGCCAATTAGGAAAACTTTTTTGAGCCCCTTGAGGTAATGCTGTTCGTGAAAAGCTTGGATCGCGGAACGGTCCGCATTTTGGAAGTCCTCTAATTGAATTTGCTGCGCGTAAACCGAGCCGTTAAAAAGGCTACGCTGAAAATAGCGCTGTGCCAAAAAACTCACTTTTTGTTGCTGGACCTTGAATTTTTGGCTGCGTTCATGAACGAGTTCTTGCAGTTCTTTTGTTGGGAAGTTAGCCGCAAAAAGGCTTTCATGAAAAATTTGATACGCTTTAAGGAGTTGGTCTTTGAGCGCATAAAGAGTTACAACTGTTGTTTCTTGGCTAAGGGAGACATCGTAATAGGCGCCCACCGCATCGAGTGCTTTTTGGATTTGCTTGGCTGTTTTTTTTGCGGTACCGTTGATCAAAAGGCCTGCGCACAACGAAGCAGTAAGCGGATCACCGGTGGCTGATCCTGCGGCAAAATGCAGTTCAATTTTACTGGTTTCATTTTGAAGGCCATTGCGCCAAAAGAGCTTTGCGCCATTTTTTAAGTTGTAAATTGCTGGTGCCACAAACGAGATGTGGTTGATTGGTCGCAACGGAGGTGCAGTGTTTCGATCGAGCACAGTAGAGGGTGTTTGTTGCGTCATATTTATTGAGCTTGGATTTGCAACAACGCACAACGATTTTTATCGAAGAGTTGTTGGGCATAGGTTTGAAGATCAGCGGTCTGGATATTTGCAAAGCGCGCACTTTCTTGATTGATGAGCGCTGCGTCGCCTAGGAGCTCAAAAAAGCTAAGGTTCATGGCACGACTCAGTAGGCCTTGGTCTTGAAAGGCTTTCGCGGTCTGCAACTTTAAAATAAGCTGTTGTAGTGAGGGTTTACTCATTTTTTTTGCCTTGTATTTTTCGAGTAGGGGCCAAAGTGCAGCGTCGAGTTCTTCAAGGCTGCGGTTCGGATTGATTTTTCCTGTGATGACAAACAAACCGTTGTCGATAGACCCCGTTATGTAAGCTGTAATTTCAGAAACCAAGCGTTTTTTGCGCTGCAATTCTGTAAAAAGCAAGCCTGTTTTCTCGTTGCCGATGTGGTCCGAAAGGAGGTCGGCTAGGTAGTAGTCGTTGTCTAGGCGTTTGCCCATTTGAAAAGCGTAGTAAAAAGAATCTGCCGGAACTTTGCGGGTAATGGCCTTTTGTCTGAAGCGTTTTTGAGTCGGTTCTTGCGGCAGTTGGCGCGCTATTTTTGTTTGAGCAGGGATATTGCCAAAATAATGCTGCACTTTTTGCTGAATTTCGGCTAATTCGAAATTGCCAACAATGCACAACACAGCGTTGCCAGGGTGGTAGTGTTTTTGAAAAAAAGCGCGGACGTCGTCCATGGTGGCATCGGCGATGTGCTTGATGTTTTTACCTATGGTGGCCCAACGATACGGGTGTTTTTGATAAGCGAGCGGACGCAATTGCAACCAAGCATCGCCGTA
Organism: Cryomorphaceae bacterium; assembly: GCA_027490665.1. Taxonomy (GTDB): domain Bacteria; phylum Bacteroidota; class Bacteroidia; order Flavobacteriales_D; family Crocinitomicaceae; genus UBA952. Next base: position 103,736 of record JAIXXP010000094.1, read on the forward strand.
AGGCTGGTTGAGGTAGCGTTGCTTGAATTCTTCAATGAC
>JAIXXP010000061.1 GCA_027490665.1 Cryomorphaceae bacterium
AAATGGTGAATAACCAGCCATAATTGCAATTGCATCAGACGTACGGAAAGTAAGACCTCCGTAAGCTGGGTTACCAGCGAGATCCATCATGTAGCGCGCGTTGAAGTCAACGGAGAACTTAATGAGATCAGTACGGACAAGCATTTGTGCGTCAATGTTGTTGCCTGTTCCAAAAGCATCTTTAAAAATATAACCACCCATTAAATAGTAGTGACGTGCTGTTTGAAAGGATAAAGACAAATTGGTAGGATCAGCAGAAAGATCTGATTCTGATAAATGCGTTGTAGAGAAACCAGCGTAGTAATTTTTCGCTTGGAAGTACAAACCAAAATTAGCGTCAAATGTAGTTGCTGCAAAGCCCGTTGGTATGGAAGGGTCTTGAGCGGCTGGCAAACCATTGGGTGTGACCCAAACTGGATCTATGCCGTAGTTCATGATGCCTAATCCAACGCCTACACCTAAAACACCGGTACGGCCAATTTGAATAGGGTATGAATAATTTAACAAAACTGTGTTTTGACGTGCAAAACCGATTGCATCATTGTAGAAGTTAATACCAACACCGCCTGGAAAGAAGCGCGAAAGGTTAGATTCTACATTGAGTATAGTAGAATTAGGAGCTCCATTTACTTTGTCCCATTGGTTGCGGTAAATAGACGTAGCACAAATACCATTGTACATATCAATACCCGTTTTACCCGGGTTGATGCTCATTTTGTCAAACATGAAGTGCGTGACAAGCTTGTCTTGTTGTGCGTAGGACGTAAACAACAAAACAGAAAACGCAGCAGTTAGTAGTCTGTTATTCAATAGCATAAGCTTAGTTTTGCATGTATAAAACCATCGCATTTTCATAGAATACGACAATTTAAGGTGCTAAAGTAAAGAATTCTAATGGAAAATAAAAGGCTTTTTAATAAAAAGCTTAACCCAATTTTTGATAAGTCTTCCACCATAAATCGGGTAATTCATTATTCATAGCGTTATCATAGTCTGACTTATTGCAAGGAACCAAATGATGGCGTTCATAACGAGAACCTTCTTGTGGAGGATACGGGACTTCCATCCACCAACGTGCCGACTTGTTACTTTTATAAAAAATCAGCTCTCTTGAAACTTCATCCATAAAAACTGTAAACTTGGTGTAGTCGGCCTTGCTGCCAAAAGGGAAGTCTCCTACTCGAGAAAAATAACCTTGTAGGAAATACCAAATACCCTCAGCTAAAAGAGATGCTCCGGTTTGTCCTAAAGCCGCTTCGTTGAAAAATCCTATACTGGTTACTTTGTCCGAAATGCCAGCGTATTTCATAATTTGACAGAATTGCGCTGCAGTGAATCCGTTAGGTGCACCTGAGGAGCTGCCGAGATCAGCGGTTTTAATAGATTGAATATCGACACTGATAATGTCCGCATTGCGCAAATGGGGTTCTGCTAATCGAAAATCTTGATTGAACTCACCAAGGCGACAAATATCAAAAAACAACTTTTCAAAGAGTTCGTGCTCCGCGGCCGCTGCATAAGGTTGCTGTAAGCCTATAATGGCATGATTAAACAAAAAACAAGGGCGTTGCAAGAGCATATGACTAAGGTAATTCTTTGAATGCAGGGATTCTTCTGCGCTACCAATGTCGATACTACGGTCAATGCTGCAAGTATTGACTAATTGTTCTAGTCTTTCATATCCTTGATAAATGGCCATTGTGAGGTCTTGGCTGCCACCAATTACGACAGGAAGTATGTTTTTTTTAACGAGCTCGCTCACCACATTTGAAAGTGCAAAATAGGTGTCGTTAATTGTTGCTCCTGGCTGGATAGTTCCGAGGTCGTAAATTGGTTTATTCCAAGAAGTTTCAGGATGCAATTGATATAGCGCAGACCTGAATGCCGGAATGGCAAATTGCTCAACTTCTGCTCCTCTAAATTCCGGAACAGAGATAATGGCACAACCGGACTCTGTTAATTCAGGAAAATCGGTTTGGTAACTTTTAATTTGTGAACCTAACTGTTGCTCAGAAAATGATATATCTGCTGAAACAGGTTGAAAGTAGATGGAAAGATCTATCATTATTGAAGAATTTTGGCAATATTGGGCTTGAAATAAAGTTCGGATTTTAACACCTTGCCATCTTCGCGATATATAGGTTTTCCATTTGCATCGAGCTTGCTCATATTAGACCGTTGTATTTCTTCGAAGACCTCTGTTATTTTATCTTGTAAGCCATGGCGCAAGATAGTGCCACATAGAATATATAATTGATCTCCGAGTGCATCGGCTATTTCGACTAAATCTCCATTTTTTGCTGCTTCTAGATACTCCTCGTTCTCTTCTTTCATGAGGTCGAAACGCAATTGAACTTCAGAGGCTGTAAGCGCAGTTGTGGGCGCATCATTATTTTGAATGCCAAACGCATCGTGAAATTGAGCAACTGCTCCAATAATTTCTTTAAATTCCATGAGTTAATAGTTCAATAATTTGGAAATAGCTGCCGCGACCTTTTGTGCATTAGGCAACATGGCCGCTTCTAGACCTGAGTTGAGCGGAATAGCTGGCGCGTCGACAGAGGCAACAATTTCAATTGGTGCATCTAAATACGCAAAACAACTATTCTGAAGGCGCCCAGCAATTGCTAATGTGAATGAATTTTGCGTAGTTTCCTCTGTAACCAATAAAATCTTGCCATGTCGTTGACAAAGATCTTCCATGGCTTCGATATCGAGCGGATTGATTGTACGCAGATCGAGTATTTCTACCTGCCCGTCGAACTGACTAGCAGCTTCCGTACTCCAATAAACACCTCGTCCGTAAGTAATGATGCCAATAGAAGCTCCGCTGTCAATTTTTGTTGGATCGGCTTCAAGAGCAATTCTTGCTTTTCCAATTGGTACAACGTAGTCGGCGCTTGGCTCAATACTCATGGCACCTTCTGTTCCAGGAATTTTAGACCAATATAATCCTTTATGTTCGAGGATAACCACGGGGTTAGGGTCGTAATAAGCAGCCTTTAGCAAACCTTTTAAATCGGCTCCGGTCGATGGGTAAACGACTTTGATGCCACGGATATTTGCCAATACAGATTCGACACTAGACGAATGGTAAGGACCTCCAGAACCATATGCGCCTATAGGAACGCGAATAACACAACTCACGGGCCACTTTCCGTTTGAAAGGTAGTTGGAACGTGAAACTTCTGTAAAAAGCTGATTGAGTCCTGGCCAAATATAGTCGGCAAACTGAACCTCCACAATTGGTTTTAATCCTACAGCTGACATGCCAACCGTGGAACCAATGATATAGGCTTCTTGAATGGGCGTGTTGAATACGCGATCGTCTCCAAATGTTTGGGCTAGCGTAGCCGCTTCCCTAAAGACCCCTCCTAGCCTACCGCCTACATCTTGTCCATAAAGCAAGGATTCAGGGTGTGCCTCCATGATTTCACGCATGGCAAAAAGAGCGGAGTCGACCATAACGGTTTTCTTTTTGCCCTCTGGTGCCCGCTCCCCTTTTTCATCAGTGATGGGTGTTGGCGCAAAAATATGATCTTGTATGCTCGTTGGATCTGGATCAGGAGCTTGGAGCGCTGCATCGTAGGCCGCATCAACTTCTTTTCTGACTTTGGCTTCTAGATTGATGAATTCTGCCAAACGGACGTCCTGCTGTTCCAATGCGGCCCGCAATTTTGGATAGGGGTCTGCTTTAGCAGCTTCTTCGAGGTCGTCGCGGTACCATTCTTTGCGAACGCCGGAAGTATGATGCCCTAACAAAGGTACTTTGGCATGAATTAAAAATGGGCGACGTTCTTTGCGTACGGTTGCGATCACCTCTTCAACGGTTTGGTAGCAAGCCCAAAAATCTGTGCCGTCTATGGTTCTGGCTTCAATACCATGGAATCCTTTGATGTATTCGGAAATATCTTGGGCCCGCGTTTCTTTGGCGTTGGCCGAGATATCCCACCCGTTGTCCTGGACTAAATAGATGATCGGATACTGCTTGAGGGCTGCCATTTGAAAAGCCTCAGAAACTTCGCCTTCTGTACAAGAAGCATCGCCTAACGAACAAACCACTACCGGTGCGTCTTCAGGTTGCCAATCGGCCAAGCCTACTTTTTCTTTGTATTGAATACCCATAGCAACTCCTGTTGTTGGGATGGCTTGCATGCCCGTTGCAGAAGATTGATGAGGAATTTTGGGTTGGTTAGGTCTGTTGAGCGAAGGATGAGAATAGTACGTTCGGCCACCAGAAAACGGATCGTCTTTTTTGGCAAAAACCTGCAACATGAGTTCTTCGGGTTGCATGCCGATGCCTAACAGAATGCTGTCGTCGCGGTAGTACGGTGAAACCCAGTCTTGAGGTTGAAGCTGCATACCTACGGCCAACTGAATGGCTTCGTGCCCACGTGAAGTAGCGTGTACGTATTTCGCAGTAACTTCCTTATTCGCTTCGTATTTTTCAGCCATAGTTTTGGCGGTGCACATCAGTTCAAATGCGCGCCAACTAAGCTCTTTTTGCTTTGATTTTGACATTTTGTTGATTCAGTTGGACAAATATAAGCATTGCCATTACATCTCACCCTTGTTTGATTCGATCAGACTTTGGTATTTTTGTCGAAAAAAAGATGCTCGGACTTCAAATGGCGACTGACCCCCGCTGGGTGCGTATTGTCGAAAAAAATATAGAGGAAATCCTTATTGACCACGCTTATTGCGAACAAAAGGCAGCTAGTAATGCTATTTCCATGATTGTTACGTATCCACAATACCCAGATTTAGTGGAAGCCATGACAGCTATTTGTCAAGAAGAGATGGCCCATTTTCAAATGGTTCATGACAAACTAAAAGAGCGTGGGTTGCAATTAGGTTTTGAACGCAAAGACCCCTACGTGAATGATCTTGCGCAATACCTTAAGCAGGGGAAACGCAATAGCAAGCCTGCAGGTGTGTTCGTCAATAAAATGCTATTTGCAGCTATGATTGAAGCGCGTAGCTGCGAGCGCTTTAAAATATTATCTGAAGAAATCAATGATGCAGATCTGCGTCAATTTTACCGAGACCTCATGGAAAGCGAGGCGCGCCATTACACTACTTTCTTGGGCTTTGCCCGCAAATATGGGCAGGGAGTTGATGTAGATGCAGCATGGAAGGACTTTCTCGCTTTTGAGGCCAGCCTTATGGAAAGTTATGGCAAAAAAGAAACGATGCACGGTTAGGCACATCGTTTCTTTTCTTTGGTGGTGGATGAGTATTTAAAACGAGAGTAAAATTCCGGCATTCACACCACGCACCTTCGGAGCAGATCCTTCGTTAAAGACGTCCGAGAGGCCATAGGTTGCATATAAACTCCAATCGCCATAGCCAATTGTTGCCATAAGGCTAGCTTGGAATGGATTGAATTGGAAATCATCTTTGGTTTTGTCTTTGTTCTTTTTGTCATCAGCTTCCCATTTTTGGATTTGGCGTGCATCTACGCGAACGCCACCAACAATACCTGCCGAGATATTCCATGCTTTATTTGGATTTTTACTTGTAGATATTTGCAACAACAATGGTGCTTGTAAATAGGTAGAACTCAAAGTGTTTTTAGTGTAGTTAATTCCCGTTGCAGTGGCTACTAACGTGTCATTGACTACATTGAAGTCGTAGTCGCCTTTGATGGAATAACGATTCCACTGAAAACCCAAGCCCGTTACCACGCCTAAGTAGTCTTTTATAATAGGGAAGCGTTTTTCAGCAAAATTGAGTTGAATACCAATACTTTTAGCTGGGTCTAAAGTGAGAAAACTGAGTTCTGTGGTGCTAGCAAATTCATTGTTGGTATTCATGAAGCCGTTGGCATTTACTCCAATACCAGCCCAAATGGCATTGCCGTCACCAGTGGTTTCGTCGTCTTTACAATCATTGCCAAATTCTTTTTCAAAAGTGTAGGAATCTTTCCCATCATTGAGTACAATGCGCTCGTCGTCATTTTCAATGATGACGCGCTCGTCTATGATGATCTTGCGTTGCCCTTTTGGCAGCTCGCCTTCGAGTGCTTTGAGTTGGTCGAGATCTTTCAATTCTTTGCCTTCCAAAATGACAATTTTCATGTTGCCAATTTTAATTTGGGTAGTGTCTGAACCATTTGCAGCAGAACCAAGGATGGTTGTGTCCATAAAGACATCTACTCTTGTGACAGAAGAGTCATTGATATACACTTTTTTCATCTCTTCAGTAAGCATGGAATCCATTTGATCGATGCGCGTATTGATCATGATAATAGTGGTGTCGTTACCTTCGATGCGAACGATTTTTTTGGTTTCGTTTTGTTGTGCAAACAGCGCCAAACCTGAAAGTAAAAAAGCGGAAAGTAATTTAATTTTCATTTGTTTTTGATTTTGACCCTATGACGGGCGTTATTTTGAATTGTTACTCGAGTGGGGTTAAAATTTATTTTTTTGTACGACTACGCTCCACGCTAAAGCGGCCTAATTGAAAAACGATTTTGTCGCTATCTGTCATTTCTTCAACACGATATTGAACTGGTATGCCTACAGTCTGACTTGCGTAGCGCGCAAATGTTTCCAACCTCAAATCGGTGGTAGGAGCAGCCGTACCAAAAAGCTTTTCGTTTGTTTTCTGCAATAAAAATGCTTTTACGGTAATCGGCTCTTTTGCAAAGGCACTCGGACTATTTTGAGCTTGCGCTTCTATACTAGACCAATTTGTTTGTGTAGTTGGGTTTGGCGTAGTTAATTCCTGATTTGGTACATCTTCTAAACCATTTTGAGCATACACTTCAGGAAAAATAGCTTGCTCTTGAAGTGGCATAATGCAATCTCTGTGATCTTGAGAAACTACCTCGTGGACATGAGTCACCGAATGGTAAGTATTTTTTAATTGCGCAGGCTTTAGAGTTGCTGCCAAGTTTTTACCATTCGTTTGTTGTACGACTGATTTTTTTGAAGCAACTCCTTTTTGAATAGGTTTTATAGCATCCGGGGCTGAACCATTTTGATTAACGAGTAGAACGGCAATAAAAATAGCTGCAGCTGCACTAATGGAATATGCATACTTTTTAAAAGAAAACACGCGAATAGGCGCCTCTTTGAGCAACAACTCCTGATTTGGAAAAGATATTTGTTCATCCGCAAAAAGTTGCGTTAGTTGCACTCTTTTTTTGAAATCTTGATAGACCTCATCGTGCGTTAATTGCGCTTCATAAGCTACTTCCTCTTTTGAAAGTACACCTTCAAAGAAACCAATCGCCAGTTTATCATATGGGTGTCCGTCTTCATTTTGATAGACTACCAAATTTTCGAATTCTGATCTAACTAACGCAGGGCCGTTGTAGGTTTCGTTCGAAATTGTAAGTGTCGGGATAGATTCTAAATCAGTTGCAATTTCGGGATTAGTAAGCATGGCGCTTTGAAGCAGTTGTTGCTCTTCAACGGTGAGGGTGCCTTCGTGAAAGGCAAGGATCAGATGTGCTAGTTGAGCTTCTGTTAAATTCATATCAGTACCTCCATTTTTCCGATATATTGTTTTAAAAAACGGCGCGCTCTAAAAATATAGACCTTGACCTGATCGACAGAAATATTGGTCATTTCTGCAATTTCTTGATAGCTGTAGCCCTCGTAATCGCGTAAGGTTAAAACCATTCGCTGAATTTCGGTGAGTTGCGCTACACCTTCATCGATGAGTTTTTGAACATCGTGGGCAACCCGTGGCTCTTCAATAGCAGTAGAAAGACCACTCAGGTGTTGGTGTTGTAATTTTTGACGACGCGCTCTGTCAATTTGTAAGTTTACAACTGTTCTGAATAAATAGGCTTTTACACGCTGGTAGTCTACGGTGTCTACCCGAACCCACAAGCGCTCAAAGGCATCTTGCACGAAATCTTGCGCTAGGTCGGTATCGCCAACGTTTTTAAGAGCAAAACGATAGAGCCGATCTGCGAATTCTTTCACACATTCATTGTATTGCTGAACAGTCATAAAACAGCGCTAAGACGAAGTGGTCTAACAAAAGTTACACCAATTTTATTCAGCCTTGTACTTTTGACGGTATTTGAGGTAGAGTTGCTCCTGAAAGTTAGTGGTAGAAACCAACCTTCCATCGACAAGAATTGTGGTCAGTTGATTGGTACGCATGTCTAATGCGGGGCCTTTTGATACAAAGAAAGTTGCTTTTTTACCGGACTCGAGTGTGCCGTAGTCTTTGTCTATGCCCATGATTTGACAAACGCTGAGAGACACACTTTTTAAAGCCTCTTCAGCGGTTAGTCCATATGCCATTGTTGTCCCGGCCTGAAAAGGTAAATTTCTAGTATTCATCGGCTGCATGTCACCATCGTTTTGGATGCAGAACGGAATGCCTTGTGCCTTAAGCAAAGACGGCATTTGATAAGGTAAAAAAGTGAGGTCGTCTTCTCTGCTTGGCAAACTGTGCAGACGAGAAAGCATTATTGGAATTTTGGAGTCGCGTAATTTGGCACCCACTAAATGAGCATCTCGGCCACCCACAATAACAGGAAATGCCAATTGAAAGCTGGCCGCAAAATCAATGATATCGACGATTTGCTGTATAGATTCTGCATGGATATACACGCGTTTATTGCCAACAAAACAAGCTTTCATGGCTTCCAAACGAAGGTCTGAAACTTGGTCATCGCGGTCTGTTGCATAAGTTTTGGCCAATTCAAAAAAGGAATAAATATCGCGTTTTTGAGCTGCGTAATTTTTGGGGTCGTAGGGCCAGTTGAGGTGGATGCCGTCGTCGGCCAAAACAGTGGCATCTTCCCAGTTCCAGCCGCTGAGTTTCATGACAGCAGAGCTCCCGGAGATCCAGCCACCACGAGGAGTAGCCTGAACCAAAAGCACGCCATTTGTGCGGGTAGTCTCGACGACTTTAGACTCCACGTTATAGGCTACTTGAGCGCGCACGTGAGGATTCCAGTCGCCAACATCGTTGAAATCACGGGTGGCGCGCACAGCATCGATTTCTGTAAGGCCTAGAGTGTTGTTGGCAGAAACCAAACTCGGGTAAAAATGCTGACCATCACAATTAATGATGGTATCCCAATCTTGTTTTGCAAAAGTTTGGGTCAAGGAGTTTTTGACAAATGCGATACGGTCATTGACTACGCCAATTGCGGCCGACTCTAGGACATTTCCGTTGCCGATATGAGCTGTTCCGTGCAACAACAAGATGCGTTGGGCACTGAGGGTTGCACTCCAGATGAATGCAAAGAAAAATAAGGTAGCTTTCATGTCAATGGGAGTTTTCAGATTCAGTAGCTTCTTCGCCAAGTGTGTCGCAATGGTAATGTTTCTTAGCTTTCTTTTGCGGCGTTTTTGTCGCTTCACCTCTTTCGCTGGCGGCGAGCATGAGGCTTAAAATGCGCACGCGTTCTTGTTCGATTTGCTGTTGTTTTTGCGCCTGTCCAGCTTCTTCATAATAGACAACACCATCGATCATGGTCAGGGAGACGCGCGCTTCTATGCTCAGCGGGTTGGCGGTCCAGAGGACGAGGTCGGCTGCCTTACCCGCCTTGACACTTCCCATTTCTGAATCTAGATGAAGCGTTTTTGCAGGATTCAGGGTAACGAGTTTCCATGCTTGCTCTTCGGAAAGACCTCCATATTTGACAGTTTTTGCAGCCTCTTGATTGAGCCTGCGGCCCATTTCGGCGTCGTCAGAATTGATACAAACCAAGACACCTTGTTCGGCCATGAGTGCTGCATTGTAAGGAATAGCGTCATTGACTTCGAATTTGTAAGCCCACCAATCTGAAAAGGTGGAGCCTGCAACACCGTGTTTGTTCATTTTATCGGCAACTTTATAGCCTTCCAAAATATGTGTAAATGTATTGATTCTAAAACCCATAGAGTCTGCAACGTGCATGAGCATGTTGATCTCGGATTGAATGTAGGAATGGCAAGTAATAAAGCGCTCTGAACGCAGAATTTCAGCCAATACTTCAAGCTCTAAATCCACTCTAGGTGCTACTTTTGTTTTTCCTGATTTAAAGGCATCCCACTCTTTTTGATAAGCTTTGGCGCGGTAAAATCCGTCGTAAAAAACTTGCTCAACGCCCATGCGTGTTTGCGGAAAACGGACTGTATTGAAATCGCCCCAATTGGCCTGCTTTACGTTTTCACCAAGTGCGCATTTGATGAATTTAGGCGCATTATCGATGAGCATTTCATCAGGTGTTACGCCCCACTTGAATTTGATAAGCGCTGACTGACCTCCAATAGGATTGGCAGATCCATGTAACAATTGTGCTGCAGTGACACCTCCGGCTAATTGTCGGTAAATGTCGATGTCGTCCGGATTAACGACGTCTGCAATGCTTACCTCAGCGGTGATCGCTTGCCCACCTTCATTGACGCCTTTTGAAATTGCTAGATGAGAATGTTCGTCGATGATGCCTGAAGTGAGATGAAGACCTGCGGCATCTATTACTCTAGCACCAGCTGGTGCGCTCAGCTGCTGGCGGCTTACTTCTTTGATTTTGCCATCGACGACGAGTACATCGGCGCCCTTGACAATACCTTCTTTCTCGTTGGTCCAAACCGTTGCATTTTTGAAGAGAATTGTTTGAGCAGTGGCTTTTGCCGAAGCGCCAAAAGCCATATTTGGAAACCAAACCTGACCATAAGAGGTGGAGTCTGATTTAAGTGCAACGGGCGCAGGTTTTGGTGTGGCCTGTTGCTGAATAGCGCTCCAATGAAACCAAGCGCCTTTTGCGTCGGTGCCCTCCCCTTCTAATACCATCCCGTTTTTTAAAACCTTTGCATGAAGTTGAATCAGCTGTGGGTTCGTTGTTCCGATAGAAATAAACTGGATGGCAACATCTTGTTGTTTGAGCACGATGTTGGCTTTGGTTGAAAGGGTGTCAGTTGGTGTTTTGTACACAACCTTTCCTAGTGGTTTGTCTGGTGACCCACTGACTACCAATTCATAGGTGGTATCGGGAAGTTTAACGAAGTATGTACCAATTAGGTTGGTTGGGTTCTGCGCTTTCCAATAACGCGCTTCACCAAGATTCCAGGTTTCCAATAATTGCGCTTCAAAAGCAAAGGGGTCTGCACTAAACACTGAGAAACTCGCGTGCTTACCAGCTTCTAGGGTGCCAACCTGAGCACCAAGTCCAACCCAGTTGGCCGGAACCGTAGTTAGTGCAGCCATTGCATCGCTTGCCGAAAGCCCACGTGCAATTGTTTTGCGCAACGCCGTCCAAAATTGATCGGCATTTTTTAGTCCATATGTTGTAAATGCGATGTCAAGGCCCGCTTTTTTGAGCAACATGGCATTACTTGGTGCAAGCTCCCAATGTTTGAGTTCAGAAAGCGGAATTTCTCGCGCTAAATAAGGGTCATTCACTTCAAATGCCTCCGGAAAAGTGAGCGGTAATACCAAATGTGCATTTAGCTCTTTTAAATCGCTAGCGATGTTATATTCATTTCCGGAGCCAATAAATAGGAAATTGGTTTTGAACTCCTTGGCGATTTTTTGAGCGCGTAGGATTTCCCATTTGTCTTCGGTTTTGAAGAAGGTAGGTAGTTTAGACAATGTCTCCCATTCTGACAAAGAAACTGAAAAAGGCAAATTTGCTTTATTCTTGCTGTAGTAATCGAGGTCGTAAAGTGCCTGACGCAGCAACGCAATTGAGCCCATTTGGGAAGACGGATAGGTTTGATTGCTCGCCCCTTTTGAAAAAGAAAAAACTTGGGCCGCTTTTGCCGAAATAATTTGTTGGTGCACCTCTTCTTGGCCGAGCGCCACAAAAGCTGCGCTTCCGCGTACAACACCATCCATGTGGTGGGTAAGTGCAAAACCAAAACCAGCTTGCTGTAATTGGTCTGTGCTGTTGTCGACTAATTTGAATGCACTTGCGGCGGTTAGCTCCGGATGTACGGCTTCGTTCCAATAATATGCGCCCTCTTTATTACTTTCCAATTGTGGTCTCCAACCGTTGTTTTTAAAAGTAACTGGGTCGAGGCCCACACTAGAATAGAGATCGATAAATGAAGGAACGAGGACTTTCCCTGTGTAGTCGAGTGCAACTGCGCCATCTTGCTTGAGGTTTTTTCCGACCTGAACAATTTTACCATCTTGCATTAGCAAGTCGCAATCTGCAAGTGTTTGACCAGGCTTGACCATAATAGTGGCATGCTGTAGCATTACAAATTTAGGTTCGGATGCCTTGAGGCCATTTTCTGGTCCAAATTGCGCATGCAATTCAAGAGAAAATAACGCGCCGAATAGAAATAGAATATAGCGTGCTTTCATAGGGTGTGAAAATACAAATTCTTAAAGAAACTGAGGTGGCGTATTTAAACTATTGGTACATATTTCAGTGCCTCTCTTCGCGCCAAGCCAAGCAAATTTTCAGACTCCACTACGTATCGTACCCAATCAGGATTCCATTTAGAGACCTCCCGCAAAGACCAACCGATTGCCTTCTGGATAAAAAATTCTTTATTCCATTTAAAGGTATGTATGTAGTATTGCAACAATTCTAAGTTCGTTTGCTGCTTATATTTGAGTTGATGGATGAGGAGTGTGCGGTGCAACCAAAAATTAGCAGAAGACTCCCACTCTTGAGCCAATTCTGAAAATGCCGAAGGGAATTGACGTGCAAAATGGCCAACTGAATGAGCTGCTAATAAATCAAGGGAATCCCACCAAGTTTGATTGCTTAAAACAAAAGTAAAATGCTGCCCATCTGAAGACTGTGCATATTTTTTGTAGTTTGCCAATAAATGATCAATAGCAATGTATTGAACCTCTCGGTACGGGTTGACCCAACATTCATAAATGAATTCCCAAGATTGCTCCGAACTCAGTTGCTGTAATTGTGGCTTGAATTGTTGAAAAATAGCCTTTCTTGGGCCAGACATGACACCGATGAAGGAAAAATGATTTTTCATGTAAGCCTCCATTTGCTCAACGCGGATAGGGTCTTTGGCGTTTTCTAGAACGGATTGTATTTCTTGAACGAGTGCAATCATGCGAAAAATAAAAAATGGCAAATCATAAGCCGGGTTCTGTACCAGTTGCTGCACGCAGCGTTGGTGTCTATCATTTATCTAGCGCTGCACTCGCGCACAGCGTCCATCGACCTACCCTCCGAGACAGGCGAGCAGCCCGTTCTGCTTGCGCAGGCCTCGGTATATTTGGTCTTTCAGCTCGTAAGGTTTACCCTGCCAGTTGCATCACTGCAACCGCGGTGAGCTCTTACCTCACCTTTTCACCTTTTCCTTGGCAAGCCAAGGTAGTTTGTTTTCTGCGGCACTAGCTGTACTGCAGCAATTCCTTGTTGCAGCCCTTCCCGTTAAGAAGTACGATGCTCTGTGCTGCCCGGACTTTCCTCTTTTCAAATGAAAAGCGATAGACTGATTTGCCGCCGTAAAGGTATTAAAGTTTAACGAGCTTTTTGTGAAGTACACCATTGGAGGTGTGAATACTCAAGGTATAGGTTCCTGTGGGAAGTTCAGAAATGTCAAAGTAGCCCTGTGTTGCTGCATTTTTGTGTGTCAAAACGATTTGACCATTCAAATTCAGGACTTCTATGTAGTCAAAAGGTGTTGAACTTTTGAAAAAGCACCATTCTGAGGCTGGATTCGGATAAATATCCACGGAAAAATTGGCTTCGGGTAAACCAGCGTCTAAGCCTAGGTATACATCTTGGTATTCTATCGTTGCCGCGCCTCCGGTCTGGCCAAAACCACCAACAGTGGCACGCACTAAACATTCTTTTTTATCGGTTGTCCACCATTCGTATGCTGTGGTTGTAAAACTTGGCGGTGCAAACCACGAGCCCGTACCAAAGAAAGTTTGGTAAATGGAATCGTTCTCTGTAATGTCGTGGCGAATGCGCAACGCATTGAAAGTGCCAAGTGGCGTAGTGATACTTCCCCAGCCGTCTACGATAGAGCTGCGTTGGCGATGCTGGATGAATTTGATGTCAGTTGCAGGGTTCAAATCGATGTAGGTATATCCTCTTGATGAGTAAGTATCATTGAAATTGAGCGGTAATTCATAGCGCGTCTCGATGGTATCTGATTTAAATGGCACGCCTTGCCCCTGCACGTCAATGGAATAACCAATACTATTGATTTGAGTACTCGTGCGACGGGTGTATTGACTTAAATTGGAAAGTTCGATGGGCAAGAATGCGGAGAATTGGTCGATAGGAAGATCGTTGGTTAAATTGAAATAGGTGGCTTTGTATGGCGTGGATGCAATTGGGCCGTAGGTCGCAATGATGAGGATTGACCCAAAGCCGATGGGGTTGTAGTTGATCAGCGTTTGGCTTTGAGCGGTGAGTTGGGAGAAATCCCAGGTGGCATTTGGACCAGTGTTTTGTAAATCTATGGAAAAAGGGTTGGCTAGGCTCATGCGAACGGTATCGTTGGCGGTAGCGAAGTCGTTGACTTGAATGGTGATTTGAGCAAGTGTGGAACTTGCTAGACCAAAAAAGATGCTGAAAATGAATGTTTTCATAGAAAAGTTTGAAACCCAAATTTAGGTTTTTTATTCGATGGAATGGTGCTAACTTTACGACATGTCGGCTTTGGTTCAGGAATTTCTGCAAACATGGGAGTCTGAGTTGTTGCAACTTAGGCCCAATGACCCCTTGATCGACCTCACCGGGGCAACATATGTTTGCTCAGAACACGAACTTTGGGACGGCAACGCAAACGGACGACAATTACTCAAAGAGTTCAAACGCATTGAGCGCGAAAGAGGCGTTTTAGCAATGGTCAAATTCGAAGGTTTGCTCACTTGGAAGAAAGGTGATAAAATCATTAAAACGCCTGTTTTTTTACATGAATGTATAGGTTTCAATAGTCAAAAAGAAAAAGTTGAATTTGAGCAAACTTCTTTTCTCAATCCGTTCCTGCTACTAGAAGTGAGAAAAGCCCTAAAACTAGATTTCCAAGATGAAGAACGAACTGAAGTCATTGCCCAATTACTAAACACAGCTCTTTTTTCGCTCTATGAACCTATAGAGGGCCTTGCCAACTTGCACCCGCAGCGCTACGAACTGCGCAAAGAATGGGAAGCCTTAAAACAAGCATCCTATTTCTCAGCAGCACTTCATCAAATCATTGGCGATGTTGAATCAGTTGAAGAAAAAGAACAAGAAGTTTTTGTTTCAAACCAAATAGGCCCATTAGATCCTGATCAACGTTCAGCAGTAGCTCAGGCTGAAGTCAGTTCTACTGTCATATATGGCCCGCCAGGAACGGGAAAATCAGTTGTGCTAAGTACGATTATGGCGCAAGCCCTTGACAAAGGGCAAAGTGCATTAGTTGTGTCTGACAAACCTGTTGCGCTAGAAGTATTGGTAGGTAAAATGGCGCCAAACCAACTCGATCAATTTTGTGTTTTATTGCCCGACTCCCAAACCTTAGCGCCTTTCTACAAAAGATTGCAGCAGCAATTTGAGCATTTACTACAGTCGACAAAACCAGAAACAGCACAATTTCAAAATGAGTTTTTAGCTCAAAAATATTGGACACAACGCAGGCAAATCGAAAAGCAGACAGGCCTTCCTTTTCACCAATTGCGCACTCATTTTGAACCCGCCAACATCGCAAACGTCAGGCCTACAAAAAGGTGGGAAAATTGGTTATTACACCAAAAGAAAATCGAACAAATCGATGCGGACACAAGAAAAACACTTGGGCTGCTTCAACAGTATTGGCAAGAAGCAAGTGTGCATGCGTTAGACAATGATTGGGCACAGTGGAACTCCTTGTATAATGAACTAAACACCAAACAAGAACTTCAATCTATAGGCGAACTTCAGTTATTTGTAGCACAAAGTTTGCGCTGTGTACAATTTCAAGCGGGCTTGTACCAAACCTATGGCGTTCTCCTAGATAAAGAACCTGAGGTCCATCTCAAACGGCTCCAACAATACCAGCAAATAAATGCAAAACAAGCTCATCTTCTTGAAGCACTGCAGGTTTGGAAACAACTTCCAACGCTAACAGAATGGGAAGTATTGCTAGAAGCTGCAAATGCAAGTGGTTGGTTGGCCAAACGCAAATGGCGGAATCTTGAGAAAAATTGGCTGAGATTACCTGGCTTGGAACTCAAAGTGCTCGAAAATAACTTGAAAAAATACTGGCGAAGTCAAGAACAGAAAGCCCAAATTATTGAAAAATTTGCCAATTTAGGTATTGCTGACTTAGAAGCAGCCTCAGGCTTACTCATTCCCCTTCTCAAACAACACAATAGTGAGATTTGGAGCTGGTACAGATCGCTAAACTCGTCTGAAATTCAATACTATTGCCAATACCATCAAACTGCGTATCAATTCCAACAATTACAACATCAGTTATTTACACCACGAGCAACTGATTTAAAACTTCTCCAACATACCATTGCGGCTAAAATCAATTGGCTCATTGAAAATCATTCGTTTCTACAGCAAATTCCATTTGAACTTTGGGAAGACCTCACGGACTTGAAACAGTTACAACAAGACCTTCGCAACGAATTTTGGGCAGATCTCCGATATAACTTTCCAGCACTTTATGCGCAAACTGCTTCACAAATAAGACCGCTCATTGAAGAAGATTTAAACAAAGAAGCTGCCATTTGGGGGCAAAACGCAAGGCAACTGATAGCCAAGCAATTTCAAAATTTCCATGACCTACAGCAATTGTTAGTTGCCCCATTGCAACAGCTAACGGCCGAGCAAAAGGCGCAGCGTCAAAATTTGCGAAAAGGGAAAGCCATTCTTGTCAAAGAAATGGCCAAAACAAGGCAGCATCTCAGCATTGCTGCACTATTTGAAAGTCATGCAGCACCTTGGTTACGTGCTATTTTCCCAATCTGGCTTTCCACGCCAACTGCCTTAGCTAAGCGTTTGCCAATGCAACAGGCCTTATTTGATATCGGCATTTTTGATGAAGCAAGCCAGTTGCCTTTGAGCCACGCGGTTGGGGCCTTGCAAAGAGTTACCAAGCTTGTTGTTGCCGGTGATCCGCAACAAATGCGACCGCAATCGTATTTTGGACAAAGTGCCGAAGGTGTTGTTGACCTCCTGCATCAGGCAGCATTCTATCTTCCAAGAAAGCACTTACGCCACCACTACCGCAGCGAAGATCCAAGTCTTATCGCGTTCTCCAATCAACATTTTTATGACAACTCTTTAGTCGTTTGGCCCTCAAAAACCGACGCCAATAGCGGATTGTTTGACCATTATATCCAGGATGGCTGCTACGAACAACAACAAAATAAGCGCGAAGCAAAGGCTGTTGCTAAACAATTAAAACATCAGCTTCAAAGTACTCAGAAATTTGGCTTAGTTGCCTTTTCTGAAGCACAACTCAACTGTATTTATCAAGAATTAAGCGCTTCTGAACAGGCGCACCTCGAGCAGCGCATTCAAGAGCGCAGTGCTTTCTTTTTGGCTCTAGAGCAAGTCCAAGGCGAAGAATGTGAAATTCTTTTGATCAGTTTTGGCTATGCAAAAAATGAAGCGCAACAATTTAGCCTCAAGTTAGGTCCAATGACACAAGCACAAAGTGGAAGACGACTCAATGTTTTACTGACAAGAGCGCAAAAAGCCTTGCATTTTTACAGCAGTGTCCGCGCAGCTGATTTTCCTTCAAAGCGCAGTGCTGCAACCAATAAATTATGGGAATGGTTCGTCTTTTTAGAAACTAACAAGGTTACACAAACTACACATAGTGCCGACGAACGCCTAGCAGCAGCAGCTGACTACCCTACTTTTCTGAATTATTATCGGGTGCTGAAGCAGCGTCAGACTTTGCCGAATCAGGTCTAGGAACTGGGTCGTAACCGAATCCGCCTCTAGGATGGCAACTTGCAATGCGCTTAAGACCAAGGTAAGTTCCTTTGAACGGACCCCAAATTTTCAAGGCTTCAATCATGTAAGTAGAGCAAGTTGGGGTATACCTACAGCTTGGGGGTAAAAGTGGCGAAAGTATCCATTTATAGACCTTTACCATAAAGATGAGCGGAAAACTTAAAACCTTATAAAGCAATTGCATGCAGCAAAATTAAGCAATTTCAACAGGATGTTGTGTATAGTATGTTACTGTAACTTTCGAGCCATTTCAAGTTATTCGTATTTTTAGAAAATGAAAATGAAGCAACTCCTCTCCCTTATTGCATTATGTACAATTAGCCCTTTGAGCTATAGCCAACCATTAGAAAATTGGGAGGCCGACAAAATTAAAGTCACTCAAGCAACAGGGGCCCAAACCATCATGCACGCAGAGGCACTCTTTGAAGACCGCTGGGATCAACTACCACAAGCACAATTCTGGAAAAAAATCATGCTGTTGTCGCCAGATTCTTGCCTGATCAATGTGGCGGCCAATCGTCAAGTGCTTGGTAAAATGTCTATCCGCGATTGGAATGCGCAAACAGAAGCCGAAAAAGACAGCACTCGCCAAGCATTTCGCTTGGAAAATGGACTACCTAGTGATACCCGAATATATGTCACTACTGGTAAAAACGACTTTTATCGCTTTGCTGAAGTATACCCAAGCTTAGATAATGGCGTGGCCGCGTTTGAACGTTATGGTGTCGATCCGTGGTACGCGCAATCCATTCTTTTGATTGAAAGTCCAGCACAAATGCGGAAGTCTTCTACAGGTGCTTATGGTGCATTTCAATTGATGCCAAGTGTGGCCCGTTCTATGGGTTTAGTTGTCAATAGCACAACCGATGAACGCAAAGATTTTGACCGCTCTGCCTACGGTGCAGCACAGCTCATTAGACGCGTGTGTATTCCGGAAGCAAAACGCATTTTAGCCAAGCACAACCTTACCTACAACGAAACAGATTTGTGGTTCCGCTTATTTGTGTTGCACGTGTATCACGCTGGCGCCATGAACGTAGCTGCTGTGGTCGACAAAATTCAGCCTACTGAAGGGTCGCAAGAACTCATTAAAGCGATGTGGCAAAATAGTGCAGCTGGGTTTGGAAATAATTCACAAAACTACACGCAATTAGCGCTTGCCGCGCAGCTCATTTTGCACGATATGGTTTACCAAAATTGTACAGAAATTACCCCTTGCTCGAGTCGTTGAGCCAATATATTTGGCCGTTTTCAATTGCAAGTGTCGAAGGGAAGTTGTTCGTATACAAGCCCCCGGTTCCAAATCCTTGAGCCAACGACAACCGATAACCAGCACCAAACTGTACAATTGCATTTAGGCCAATAGCACTCTCTAACGCACTCGTGAGCCACCAACCAATTTGTCGTTCTTCGGCAAGAGAAATCCATTCAGCAACTCCTGTAAAGCCACCATGTAAACTTGGTTTGAGAATGATATATTGAGGCTGAATTTGCTCTAGTAAAGCAATTTTTTCAGATCGAGAAACAACGCCAATCAATTCTTCGTCTAAGGCAATTGGAACTATCTTTTTATGACACAATTCATACATTTCGGCACATTGACCAGCTGCAATTGGTTGTTCAATGCTATGCACCTCGAGGTTTGCCAATTCTTGCAAAACTTCCTGCGCTTGCGTTGGTGTAAAAGCACCATTGGCATCGACGCGAATAGTGAGTTCGTCTGCTGTAGCATTAGCGCGCAATTCTTTGAGTAAAAGCAATTCTTGCTGCCAATCTAAGGCGCCAATTTTGAGTTTTACCACCTTAAACCCTGCCGCTATCTTTTCTATTGCTTGAACGCGCATGTCGGTTAAAGAACCCATCCAGACAAGTCCATTGATTGGAATTTGGGTTTCTCCACGCGTAAAAGCACTTTCCAACAAGATCGGACTTCCCTCTGCTTGTATACTCCAAATCAAGATTTCTAAGCCAAAAATAAAGGATGGAAAAGCCTCCCATTTTACAAGCAACTCTTGAAATACCTCATCCTTTAAAAAAGCTTTTTTTGACCACAACTCTAAATTTGGTCGGGCCTCAGCAAGAAAATTAGTTAAATCTCGCTCGTATTGTTCATGATTTTGATAGTCAGGAGATAGACCCGGAATAACTGGAAACTCTGTTTGAGCCTTTTGCCCGTTTGGCAATGGGTAATTTAAAATCCAAGATGGTTTATTTAGGAGAATTCCGCGACTAGTTCCAGCAGGTTTTTTAAAAACAAGCTCGTGTAAAAACAGGTGCTCAGGCATGGTGATAAGGCTCTCCTTTTAAAATACTAAAAGCACGGTACAATTGTTCGAGAAAAATCATGCGCACCATTTGATGCGAAAAAGTCATGTTTGACAAAGACTGTTTGAACTGCGCACGTTCGTAAACTGCCTGACTAAAACCATAGGCGCCACCAATAACGAATACAAAAGCGCCATTGTGCTGCAATTGTTTTTGGGCAATCCATTGTGCAAAATCGACGGAACTGAACTGCTTTCCGTTTTCATCTAACAAAACAACAAAATCGGTAGGAGTAATTTTAGCTAAAATTTGAGCACCTTCTTTTTCTTTGATTTGTGTCTGGCTAAGTGCTTTCGGATTTTTAACGTCTGGTAAATCTAGGCGTTCATAGCTACAATAATGACCCAAGCGCTGTTGGTAGCGCTGTTCTCCAACTTTGAGATCGTCAAAAGCTGTTTTGCCAACAACTAAAAAGCGAATTTTCATGGGTTTATACAGCTACTACACCCTTCAACTCAGGGGCAGCCATTTTAAGTGCTTCTTCTAAACCACCTTTGATGGTCATTTGAGACATTGAGCAGTCGCTACAAGATCCGAGCAAGCGAACTTGCACAACGGCATCGTCGGTAATATCGACGAGCTCCATGTCGCCTCCGTCGGCATGCAAGAAGGGTCTGAGTTGGTCTAGCGCGTCTAGAACTTTACTGCGAAGTGCTTCTTTATCGTTTGTCATGCTTGGTTTTTGCGCGTTGCTACAATGGCATCTAATTCGGATTCAAAGTTATGAACTAATTCATCAAAAGCCTGCGTTGTTGGGTTATTTTGCTGAAAAACAGCAGGTGTACCGGCATCTCCTGCTTCGCAAACACCTTGAACAAGCGGAATACTACCTAAAAATGGAACCTGCATACCTTGCGCTAAATTGCGTGCGCCATCGCGACCAAAAATATAATATTTGTTGTCTGGTAATTCAGCAGGTGTAAAGTATGCCATGTTTTCAACGATACCGATAATAGGCACTTTAAAGGAGTCCAGTCTGAACATTTGAATGCCGCGACGCGCATCGGCTAAGGCTACTTCTTGCGGAGTACTGACAATCACAACGCCATCCAACGGAACGGTTTGCATTAAAGATAAGTGAATGTCGCTGGTGCCTGGAGGAAGGTCTACGAGTAAAAAGTCGAGCTCGCCCCAATGTGCATCGGTAAACAATTGGGTTAAGGCTTTGGAGGCCATTGGTCCGCGCCAAACTACAGCGTCGTCCTGACTTGTGAAAAACCCAATGGATAATATTTGAATACCATTTGATTCAATTGGCGCTATCAACGACTGCCCGTTGACGTCGGTCATTTTTGGACGCTCGCCAACGAGGTCAAACATTGTTGGCATAGATGGGCCGTGGATGTCTGCATCTACAATGCCAACACGGTAGCCTTTTTTGGTTAGGCCACCTGCTAAATTTGCAGTAATAGTAGACTTTCCAACGCCTCCTTTACCTGATGCAACAGCAATGATGTGCTTGACGTCAGGAAGAATTTTTCTACGGGCGGTTCTGCTTTGAGCATCTAAACCTTGAATTTGGCAATTGATTTGGATTTCTTGACCAAAAACGCGTTTCAAGTTAAACTCAATAGCTTCTTGCATGCGTTTTCGGGCATGTAATGCAGGATTCGAAATCTTTACGCCTAAAGTTAAAGTGGTTCCGTCGATCTCTAATTGCTCAATTAAATTAAGGCTGACCAAATCATTTTTGAGATCTGGTTCTGTAATTTTGCCTAAAACGGCGAGTACGTCTTCTCTATTGATGCTCATTTTTTCGCTTTAATGGATTGAATGGTGTGGTACATGAAATCTATAACCCTTTTGGTGTCGCCTTGTTCACGGTTCATGATTTCGTAATAGTTTTCATTGATTCGACGTACACTGTAAATGTAAAATCTCGCATTTTTTTGCGCGACAAATTCCCCTTTCACTTTTCTGCGATAAATCAGTAAGTCATCGGTTTGCTTGACAATTTCGATTTCAAAAAACGGATTAGGTTTGAGCAACTTGCGCTTGAATTCTGCAAAACGAAACGCATAATCGCCGTAATCCTCTATGAATAAACTGAAATTTCTCCCGACCTGCAGTGTCCATTTGAACCCGCCAATTTCGTAGGTGACTTGCGGTTTCATGGAAGTGCCGATACCCGAACTGGCATTTGGTAACATGAGTTCAACTGATAAATCATAAGGGCTCATGTCAAAGGACTGGTATTGCACGTAATCAAAAGCCGGTGATTTGGACTGTTCACATGAACTGAAAATAAGCAACGTAAAAAACAATATGGCCAATCGCATAGGACAAAGATACACTTGGTTTGTCTTTTTTTTACAATTTCGCATTATGGAAAAACAAACTACTTTATTTTCTGGGCTTTTCATCATGCTGTCCATTGTTTTTGGAGCTTTTGGTGCGCACGCACTCAAAGAAATCCTAGAACCAGCACAATTGCAAACTTTCGAAGTGGGTGTCCGCTATCAAGGTTTTCTTTCGATGGGGGTGCTTTTGCTTGCGCTGAATGCCGATCGCTTTTCTTTTGAAATGAAAAAAATATTGTGGGCAATGCTCATTGGAATGATTTTGTTTTGCTTTTCTATTTACGGATTGGTACTTGGCCGTCACTTTATTGATCCAAATGCGTTCGGGTTTTTAGGACCAATTACCCCTATTGGAGGCGCAATAAGCATCATTTCTTGGTGTTTATTTCTTTTTCGTCTGTTAAAATACGGACAGCGCTAAAACTTTTTTGCAAATGATGTTTTGTTATTGATGAATAGTTTTTACTTTTGATTAGTTTTTCATCGTAACACCGATTATTTTTTAAACATTATGGCAACACTCACCCTCGGAAGCAAGCTTCCAGCCTTTATTGGCACCGACCAAAACGGCGAATCCATCGACAGCGCATCTTACGCTGGAAAGAACTTAGTTATTTACTTTTACCCTAAAGACGATACTCCTGGTTGCACCGCTCAGGCTTGTAGCATCCGCGACGGCCAAGAAGCCTTACTTGCTGCGCAGGTACATGTCATTGGCATTAGCGCTGATAGCGTCGCTGCCCACACCAAGTTCGTAAATAAGTATCAATTGAATTTCCCTCTTATTTCCGACACTGACAAAACCATCATCCAACAATTTGGTGTTTGGGGTCCTAAAAAATTCATGGGGCGTGAATACGAAGGCATCCACCGCATGACCTTCATTTTTGACCACACCAACACGCTAATTAAAGTAATTGAAAAACCAAATACGAAAGACCACGCCAACGAAGTTTTGGCTTGCTTTCAGTAGAACGTAAATTGTTTACGTACTTCACCTTGCAACTTTGTAAAAATTATTCACCGAGCCTCGCTCACAACAACAAACGATATGGCTAAAGAACAAAATCTCGAAAAACTCAAAGCGCTCCAACTGACCATGGAAAAGCTAGACAAAGCATTTGGAAAAGGTGCTGTCATGAAACTCGGAGATGCTCCGGTAGAACAAGTAGAAGTAATCCCTACTGGCTCCCTTACACTTGACCTCGCACTAGGCATCAACGGTTATCCCAAAGGCCGCGTAGTAGAAATCTACGGCCCTGAATCATCTGGTAAAACCACCCTTGCAATTCACGCTATTGCAGAAGTGCAGAAACAAGGCGGCATTGCTGCGTTTATAGACGCTGAGCACGCCTTTGATCAATTCTATGCGCAAAAACTCGGCGTAGATATTTCTAATTTATTGATATCTCAGCCAGACAACGGCGAACAAGCACTCGAAATCGCCGACAACCTCATTCGTTCAGGCGCTATCGACCTCATCGTCATTGACTCCGTCGCTGCACTCACACCAAAAGCAGAAATCGAAGGTGAAATGGGTGACTCCCAAATGGGTCTGCAAGCACGATTAATGTCAAAAGCGCTCCGCAAACTTACTGGCTCTATTAACAAAGCTGGCTGCTGTTGCATCTTCATTAACCAATTGCGCGATAAAATTGGGGTCATGTTTGGCAATCCAGAAACCACTACTGGCGGTAATGCCCTCAAATTTTACTCATCTGTTCGCCTCGATATCCGCCGTGCAACACAACTCAAAGACGGCGAAGATGTCATTGGAAACCGCGTCAAAGTAAAAGTTGTAAAAAACAAAGTGGCTCCACCATTCAGAAAAGCTGAGTTCGATATTATGTACGGCGAAGGCATTTCAAAAGTAGGTGAAATCATCGACCTCGGCGTAGACCTCAACATACTCAAGAAAAGTGGCTCTTGGTTCTCTTATGGAGAAACCAAACTCGGACAAGGACGCGACGCCATTAAATCACTCATTCTAGACAACCCTGAGCTCATGGAAGAACTAGAAGCAAAAATTAAAAATGCGCTCGCAACACCGACTGGTCAGACTGAAGTGTTGCAAGACTAAACCTATCGTTTGGTTGGAAAGCGGCGTTCTTCGGAGCGCCGTTTTTTTTTTGCGCAATAAAAAATTAATCACTTCGTTTTTTTGCCATTGAGATAAACTTCTTTATCTTCGAAACACTTAAATATAAAAACTATGAAATTTTACCTCTCAATTATCGCTGCTTCAGCATTATTACTTGGCACAACGACAAGCTGCAAGAAAAAAGGTTGTATGGATCAAGACGCCGTCAATTACAACTCAGAAGCAAAAAAAGACGATGGTACTTGTAAATATACACCAACCATCACTGTAAACGGAAACAATCCAGAAAACATCAATGTAGGTGATACCTATACAGACGCAGGCGCAACAGCAACCAACAAAGATGGCTCTTCAGTGAACGTGACTACAAGCAGCCAGGTAGACGCCACCACTAAAGGCACTTACACGGTTACCTATACAGCAACTAATGAGAACGGAAGCGCAACAGCCACACGCACGGTAAATGTAAATATCGGTCAAGACAACTGGCTCGTTACCTGGGCAGTGGCAAGCGATTGCGGCAATGCTTTCCCTTTGACACCAGATCCAGTATTCTCTGCAGGTACTGGTGCTAACGGTTTGGTTATCGACAACATGTTCAATTTATTTGGTGGTACAGCTAATGCTACTATCAATGGCAATAACATTAACATCCCAACTCAAACTATTGATGTAACTTTAGGTCAGGTTACTTTCTCTGGGGTTGGCAGCATTAACAACCAAGCAAATACAATTACAATTACTTATACCTATGACAACACCATTCCACTTATCGGTGGTCAAGGCACTTGTGTTGCAACATACACGAAACAATAATTTTTAATTATTCAAAAAAAAGGCCCGAATTCGGGCCTTTTTTTTTGCGCATATTAATAAATGTAGCTTATGTTACAAAGACTACTTTTTCAAATTCCTAAATTTGCTCCATGGGAAAGTTCAATGATATCATCCAAGCCACAACACCGACACTCGTTGACTTTCATGCCACTTGGTGTGGGCCTTGCAAAATGATGTCACCGGTTCTCGAACAATTGAAGAAAGCATACGGCGATAAAGTCAGAATTCTCAAAATTGATGTCGATAAAAATCCAGATCTTGCCGAACGTTTCAAAGTGAAAGGTGTCCCGACGCTTGTTCTCTTTAAAGAAGGAAAACTACTATGGAGAGAAAGCGGTGCCTTTCCACTACCTACCCTCAAACAAAAAATTGGCGGTTTTTTATAAGTAAATTAAAAAAAGGGTTGCATAACGTAACTCTTCTTTTTTAAATACGTATTTGCTTTCCTAGGCGGAAAACTATACTTTTGCCGACGTAAAATTTAATCAAATTAACAAATCAGTATGGAATCAATGATGATTTATGTGCCAATAGTAATGGCAATTATCGGATTACTATTTATGGCAATGAAGCGCTCTTGGGTGTTAAAGCAAGATGCAGGTGATGGTAAAATGAAAGAAATTTCAGACTACATCTACGAAGGTGCACTCGCCTTTTTGAAAGCAGAGTACCGCCTTTTAGCCATTTTTGTAATCATTTCAAGCGTTGTTTTGGCAGGAATTACCTTCCTTCCAGGTGTGAAAACGCATTTATTAATTGTAGTTGCCTTTATTTTCGGTGCTATTTTCTCTGCTTTGGCAGGAAACATGGGGATGAAAATTGCTACCAAAACGAACGTTCGCACCACGCAAGCTGCACGTACTAGCCTTCCACAAGCCTTGAAAGTTTCTTTCGGTGGTGGAACAGTTATGGGCTTGGGTGTTGCAGGTTTGGCTGTATTGGGCTTAACTGGCTTCTTCATTTTATTCTATAACATCTTCATGGGAGGTCATTGGACCAACTCTGAGCAAATGACCGTTGTACTCGAAACCCTAGCTGGTTTTTCATTGGGTGCAGAGTCTATCGCTTTGTTTGCACGCGTAGGCGGTGGTATTTACACCAAAGCTGCTGACGTAGGTGCTGACCTCGTTGGTAAAGTTGAAGCTGGAATTCCTGAAGACGACCCGCGCAACCCTGCAACGATTGCAGACAACGTAGGTGACAACGTAGGTGACGTCGCCGGAATGGGCGCTGACCTCTTCGGTTCTTATGTAGCAACAGTATTAGCTGCTATGGTACTTGGTAATTATGTCATCAGCGACATGGGTGGTATCAAAGACGCGTTTGGCGGCATTGGCCCAATCTTGTTGCCAATGGCTATTGCTGGTTTCGGTATCTTATTCTCTATCATCGGTACCATGCTCGTAAAAATCAGCTCTGATACGGCGAAAGAAGCCGAAGTTCAAAAAGCGCTCAACATCGGAAACTGGGTTTCTATTGCCCTTACCGCTGTTGCTTGTTTCTTCTTGGTTCAATACATGTTGCCTGGAAAAATGCAAATGACTTTCTTTGGTGAAGGAATGAAAGACGTTTCTTCTATGAGTGTATTTTATGCAACACTCATCGGCTTGTTTGTTGGTGGTGCTATTTCTTCCGTTACTGAATACTACACAGGTTTAGGTACTAAGCCAGTCTTGAAAATCGTTCAAAAATCTTCTACTGGTGCCGGAACAAACGTCATCGCAGGTTTGGCTACGGGTATGATTTCTACTTTCCCAACTGTATTGTTGTTTGCTGCTGCAATTTGGTCTACTTATGCACTTGCAGGTTTCTATGGTGTTGCACTTGCTGCTTCAGCCATGATGGCAACAACTGCTATGCAATTGGCTATCGATGCATTTGGACCTATCTCAGACAACGCTGGTGGTATTGCTGAAATGAGCGAACTTCCAAAAGAAGTACGTACCCGCACAGACATCTTGGATTCAGTTGGTAACACCACTGCCGCAACAGGTAAAGGTTTTGCTATTGCATCCGCTGCACTTACTTCATTGGCTTTATTTGCTGCCTACGTTACCTTCACAGGAATCGACGGTATCAACATCTTTAAAGCACCTGTTCTAGCCATGTTATTCATTGGTGGAATGGTTCCGGTTGTATTCTCTGCTCTTGCCATGAACTCAGTTGGTAAAGCTGCTATGGATATGGTTTATGAAGTGCGTCGTCAGTTCAAAGAAATTCCAGGAATCATGGAAGGTACTGGTAAACCAGAATATGGCAAATGTGTAGAAATTTCTACCAAAGCTGCACTTCGCGAAATGATGCTCCCTGGTATCCTTACAATTGGTTTACCTATTGCTATTGTATTGCTTGGCAAATTGGTTTACCCTTCTGACAACCAATTGATCGCCGAAATGCTTGGTGGTTATATGGCTGGCGTAACTGTTTCTGGTGTACTTTGGGCAGTTTTCCAAAACAACGCCGGTGGCGCTTGGGACAACGCTAAAAAATCTTTCGAAGCTGGTGTTGAAATCAACGGCGAAATGACTTACAAAGGTTCTGATGCTCACAAAGCAGCCGTAACTGGCGACACCGTTGGTGACCCATTCAAAGATACTTCAGGTCCTTCTATGAATATCTTGATAAAATTGACATGCTTGATTGGTTTGGTGATCGCTCCTATTTTGGGCAACGGCGCCGAAACAACGAAAAAAGAATGCAAAGCTGGCACAGAATGCCAAATGAATGGATCTTCATGTGAGCAAGACACAAAATGTTCAACAGACAAAGCAGCTTGTTGCGATAAAAAATAAGCTAGCGCTGTTCATATTTAGCAAAAGCCACCTCAACAGGTGGCTTTTTTTTATCTTTGAATGTGCTCAAAAACAAAGATTTTTTCCAAGATGTATACGACGTCGTGCGACTCATTCCAAAAGGCAGGGTAACGACTTACGGAGCCATAGCCAATTATTTAGGAAGCAAACAAGGGGCTCGAATGGTGGGGTGGGCCATGAATGCCAGCCACGCTCTGACTGATGTTCCAGCACACCGCGTTGTGAATAGAATAGGATTATTGAGTGGCAAGCATCATTTTGATGGTCCCAATCAGATGGAACTCCGCTTACTAGAGGAGGGAATAGAAGTCTTGCAAAATCAAATTCAAGACTTTGAAAAAGTTTTTTGGGATCCACACCTAGAATTAGGCCTGCCTTAAAGGATTCTATTAATTTTGTCCAAACAATTTTTGACTATGAAATTTGCCACTAAAGCCATCCATGCGGGTGTACACCCTGATCCTGCAACAGGAGCGATCATGACACCGATCTACCAAACATCTACTTATGTTCAAGAAGGCGTCGGGAACCACAAAGGCTATGAATATTCGCGTACACAAAACCCTACCCGTCATGCGCTCGAAAAAAACATCGCAGCCATTGAAAACGGCAAGCACGGTGCTTGTTTTGGATCTGGTATGGCAGCCATAGATTGCGTCATTAAAATGCTCAATCCCGGTGATGAAATCATCTCTACCAATGACCTCTACGGCGGATCTTACCGCATCTTTAATACCATTTTTGCTAAATATGGTCTAATCTTTCATTTCGTAAATATGCAAGACCCCTCAGCGGTCGAAGCTTTAGTCAATGAAAAAACCAAACTCATTTGGGTGGAGACACCAACCAACCCAATGATGAACATCATCGACATCAAAGCAATGGCAGCTATTGCCAAAAAAGCAAATGCCCTGTTATGTGTCGACAACACTTTTGCTACACCTTATTTGCAAAATCCGCTGGACCTCGGCGCCGATATGGTCATGCATTCAGTTACTAAATATTTAGGTGGGCATTCAGATGTTGTGATGGGTGCTTTGGTTTGCAACGACGACGCCCTAGCAAACGAAATGTACCGCATTCAAAACTCATCTGGCGCTGTAACTGCCCCAATGGACTCTTTCTTGGTATTGCGCGGTATCAAAACACTACACCTGCGCATGCAACGCCATTGTGAGAACGGTGAAAAAATCGCTCGTTTTTTAGTGGAGCACCCAGCTATTGACAAAGTTTATTGGCCTGGTTTTGAGACGCATCCAAATCACCACGTGGCAAAAGCACAAATGCGTGGCTTTGGCGGCATGATTTCCTTTACGCTCAAAGGAAATCAATTAGAAGACGCACTCAACTTAGTGAAAAAAGTAGAGATATTTGCACTTGCCGAATCTTTAGGTGGGGTTGAATCACTTATTGGGCATCCGGCTACCATGACTCATGCGTCTATTCCAAAAGAAGTGCGCGAAAAAAGCGGTGTCGTTGATTCATTGATCAGACTCAGTGTTGGCGTAGAAGACGCCGAAGACCTGATCGCTGATTTACAGCAAGCTTTAGCTTAATATTGGCTTAGAGCAAGTCAAGGCTCTTAAAGAACTGCTCTTTTTTAGCGGGTGACAGCGGAATTGAGGACCCATCCTTTAAAATCACGGATCCACCGTCGTGCTTGTCATAACGCTCCACATAATTGAGGTTGATCAAATGCGACTGATGCACTCGGAAAAAAGAAAAGCCAGAGAGCATGGTATCGTAGTCCTTTAATGTTTTTGAAACCAGGATTTTCTTACCATCAGTGAGGTAAAAAAACGTGTAGTTCTTATCTGCCTCGCAATGCACGATGTCGTCAATTTCAATGACAAATATGCTTTCTTGGGTTTTAAGTACCAACTTGCGTTTGTGTTGAGGCTGAACATTGTGTTGTAAGGCCTGAAACTGTGCGTCGTCTTTTCTGTGCTCAACTACTTGTAATGCGTTGGTCATGGCCGTGTGGAGTTCTTCTGCATCAATCGGCTTGAGGATGTAATCTAAGGCTGAGAACTTAATGGCCTGAACTGCAAATTCTTGAAACGCAGTAATAAAGATTACTTCAAATTGCTTGTACTTCACATTTTTCAGTACATCAAACCCATTGCCATCAGGCATTTGAATGTCCAGTAAGACGATGTCAGGCTGAATATCTTCAATGGCCTCAATTCCAGAAGCGACGTTTTCGCCATCTATATACACACTCAAATTCAAATCAAAGGATTCCAGCATTTTGCGAATGAAGGTCCTGGTAGGTTTTTCATCATCGATGATCAGTACTTTTCGACTCATGGCACTTTTAGTTTTATTGTTCGGTTTCGTACTTCAGAGGCAAGACAAGGGTTACAGCAGTTCCTGTTTCGTTAACAGGATCTAAATCATTGATTGTCAAGCTGCCATTAAATTTATACTTTTTATTTAGAATAGCGATGCGTTCACTCGTAATATCAATAGCCATACTTTTATGTGACTTCAATTTCTTGGTTTGAGCCGATTTTTTTCTACCTACCCCGTTATCCTGAATTTCAATAAGCAGTTGTCCCTCTTGCGCGTGCATAGAAACAGTGATTTTTCCGCCGTTTACTGTATGCAATTGCCCATGCTCGATGGCATTTTCAATAAATGGCTGTGTAATCATTGGTGACACCATGGCCTTATTGAAAAGTAAATCATCGCTAACCGTGAGCTCGTATTCAAAACGATTCTCAAAGCGCATTTTTTGAGCCGTGAGGTATTTATCGAGGATTTCGCGCTCTAATTCGATCGGAATAAACTCTTTTGGAGAGTTCTCAAGGATCAAGCGCATCAGGCGTGAAAAATTCACCAGAAATTGTGAAGACTTAGCAGGGTCGTTTTCATAAATATAGCTCTGAATTACAGACATGGCGTTAAAGACAAAATGAGGATTCATTTGTGTTCGCAATAAAGTTTGAGACAACTCGGCCTCTCTTTGCTCTTGTTTGGTTTTGATTTGCTGCATCCGGAGCACATAAATGACAACACCAAATATGATCGCGACTATAAAAATGATCGAAATAAACAATTGACGGTCGCGTTGGAGCTCAACAATTTCTCGTTCCTTTTGAGCACGCTCAATAGAGGCCTGCTGATTGATAATGAGGCGTTCGCGTTCTTCACGCAAGTTGGCGGCTGCCATTTCTTCAATGCGTGCTGCACTGCGCCAAACTGGGCTGTTTTCAAGCCAATTACTGTATTGCTGCTGGTATTGGTAAGCTTGTGCAAGCTGCCCTGTTTTACGTGCAATTTCGGCTAAAGCACGATACGTATTGGCAATTTTTGGACGGATCAATGCTTCGGAAGGCAGACTCTTTAGGCTTGATTCAAATGCAGACTTTGCTGCGCGATATTGATTTAAGCTCATGAGGTACTGACCGTATTCAAAATACAATTCTGAGGCAAAGAGTGCATCTGTAGAAGCATTCGTCTTTGCCAATAAACTCGCAAAAGGAGCATCTACCCTACCTCCTGTCAGTTGCAACGCGGAAATCATGAGTAACCTCGCTCTGTTTTGATACCTTTGATTGCCGACATCTTCAAAAAATTGATAGGCCTGAGCTGCCATTGCACTGGCTTTCACAGGTAAATTGGTGCCCAAATAATATCGCCCGAGTAAATAATTGGTATAGGCCTGACCTCGATTGTCTTTATTGACTTTTGCGAGGTCTTGGGCAAGTTTCAAATAAGTAAAAGCCTGATTATAATTCTTGACATCAATAGAAATACTGGCAATAAGTAAAAGCGGACTTAATTTGAAATGATCCAATTGTGCTTCCTCGGCAAGTTGCAAAGAATTGATGGCCCTTTGAACAGCTTGTTCGAAAAGATTGAACTGCCAATAAACTTCGGCTTGCTGCTGCATAGCGTCGATGAGCACCCATTTTTTATCGGCGCGTTTGGCATGTTGCAAGGCCATGTTACTTGCCCAGACGGCCGAATCTTTCTGAAAGGTAGAGGTAAAATTCTTGGCAATCTGCAGGTAAAGCGCGGTTTGTTCGCGGTGCTTCAAAACGCGGTTAGCCTTGGCGATAAGCGTACGATAATGATACTCCTTTCCTTTTGAAATAGCGCAACCTAAAAGTTGCTTTCGCCAGGCGGCATTTGGATTTTTGAAGGAATACTGCGCTAATTTTTCATTGAAAATTTTACTTAATAGTATGTTGTTGCCTAGATAGCGCGCGCGTTCAGCTTCTACCAGAGATATCAGGGCTTGATTTTCAATTCCAGAATACGCTTTTCTTTGCCCAATTAACAATTGAACCTCTTTTTGCCACTCACTGCGGTTGCGCTCATAAATAACATCGATGAGATGCAACCTAATTTGTAGCTGTGACGTCTTGTTTTTTGTGCTTTGTAGGTCTTGACGCAACTGTTTTTCGGACTGCGCGTTGAGCTGCATACCTAAAAAGACACTTACTATTAGAAAAAACAAGCTTACCTTTGACATCAACAACGAATATACAAAATTCATACGCATGCGTCTCACAACTACATTAATTGCCTTTTTAATCGGATTTTTATTCAGCTTCAACAGTTGGGCGAGCCACATTATCGGAGGTGAAATCTACTATGATTCTTTAGGTAACAACCAATACAAAATCACCATTGAAATTTACCGCGATTGCAACTCGGCCACAGGCTTTGACAACCCCTTGAACTACACCATTTTCATGGCTGATGGCAGCATATATACAACGCGTTATATCCCCCCATTTTCACAAAACATTTTACCAATTGTCTATGACGACCCTTGTGTGACCGTTCCAAACGACATTTGTGTAGAGCGTGCGATTTACATAGACACCGTTACCTTACCATTCAGCGTACAAGGCTATTATGTTTCCTACCAGCGCTGCTGCTGGACCGGCGCCATTGACAACATCGTAGATCCGGCAAGCAATGGAATTACCCTTACCACCTTTATACCGGGCTCTGCCTTAGTAGGCGTCCACAACCAAGGGGCGCGCTTTATCAATTATCCGCCACTCATTTTGTGTTCGCAAAACACACTCGATTTCGACCACGCAGCATTTGACCCAGACGGCGATTCCTTGAGTTACGAACTCATGGCGCCTTTGCTAGGTGGTAGCATTGCCAATGTTGTTCCAGATCCTGAAGATGCTGCGCCGTATAGTCCAGTAAGTTGGAATCCAACTTTTACCGAAACTGTTCCCTTTGGAGCAGGTTCAAACATTACCATTGACCCCGTTACCGGTTTTATGACCTTTACTCCAAATCTCATTGGTAGTTTTGTAGCTGGTGTAGCCGTCAAAGAATGGCGCAATGGCGTGCTCATCAATACCAAAATCAGAACTTTCGGCTACCGTGTGGTCGCTTGCCAAGTAGAGGTACCGATAGAAGTTGATGTTACAGGGCCTACCCAGCTCATCGAAGACTGCGGTTTTGCCGGCTTTGTCGTGACCCGCACCGATCTCTCTTCAAACTTAGTTGTTCAAATTAGCTTGAGCGGAACTGCCATCAATGGCGACGACTACCCGTTTATCGATGACACCCTCGTGATTCCTGCAGGTGTTGCTTCAGACACTATCGGCATTTCAGCGTTTTTAGATGGTCTGCCAGAAGGAACCGAAACCGTTTTCTTCAACGTTATTTTACCGAACCCTTGCGACGGCACCTTTGACACCACATCTATCTCCCTCAATATTATTGACTACACCCCATTGACAATTACGGCTGTAGACTCTTTAAATGTTTGTGCTGACTTTGGGCAAGGAACCAATATTTGGTGTAATGTTCAAAACGGAATTTCTCCGTACAGTTATGTCTGGGGGCCAGGCGGTTTCCCTAACAACGACACCGTTTATGTGCAACCAAGTATCCTACAACCTAACCTCAACAACTTCCAGGTTTACGTCATGGACCAATGTGCCAAAACTATTACCTCACCATTTGTGCGCGTTTACAACCAGTGTCCGCTCGTTGTTCCAAACATCCTTACCCTAGACAATGACAACATCAACGAACTACTCGTGATCAAAAACTGGGAAGATTACGACCAAGTGAGCATCCAAATCTTTAACCGTTGGGGTAACCTCATCTATGAAAAAGACAACTACCTCAACGACTGGAACGGCACCGACATGAGCGGTAAAGCGCTAGAAGAAGGCGTTTACTTCTACATGGCTACGCCAAAAAGTGAGAAATACGAATACGACAACACAGAGAAAACATTGTATACTTTACACGGTTTTGTACATCTTGTCAAACCATAAGGCAAATTAAATGCAAAAAAA
Organism: Cryomorphaceae bacterium; assembly: GCA_027490665.1. GTDB lineage: Bacteria > Bacteroidota > Bacteroidia > Flavobacteriales_D > Crocinitomicaceae > UBA952. Next base: position 34,500 of record JAIXXP010000061.1, read on the forward strand.
AGGCGAGCCGTTGGCTCGCCTTTTTTGTGGTTGCAAATTTTGAACTTAGTCAATAGAATAAATAACACCAACGTGTAAACCTACAGAGGCCGCATTGGATTTGCTGTATGGATTGTACAAGTCTAAATCAGATCCTAAAGCGTCAACACCTTTTGCATCAGCTGTGCTGTACATAAAGCGCGCGCTTACTGAAACCAAGACAGGTAAGTCAAGAATGCCAAAACGACCACCAACGCCAACCATGTAACCCATGAAGTTTTGGTATTGGTTGGTAACATCCAACGATGCCGGCGGATCAATTAGAAAGTTGCTATTTGTGTAGGTAGCACTTTTCACGCTGTGCATCACAACACCAAATTCTCCAAAAGAACCTTTTTCTTCACCAAGTCTTAAGTAGATTGGGATTTGAGTAGTTTTTAAATCAACATTTGAAGTATAAGCACCTCCGATCAATACTTGATCACCTTGGTAACCCGCCTTGAAATTTCCCATGAGGTATTCAACACCCAAGCCAATTTTTCCAAAATTAACCGTACCAGCGAGTCCGTAGTTTGAACTAAATGCCACATCGTAATCTTGAGATGCGCCAAGGTCAGAAATATTTTTGTTGAACATACCCGTTGCGCTGTACGCATATTTAGCGGCTACATCGAAAGTGAGCGTTTGGGCTTTTGCCGCTCCCACACAAGTTAGAATGGAAAGAGAAATAAATAGTTTTTTCATAGTTTACAGTTTTTGCGTTCAATTAGTTAGACAAAATAAAACAAAAAAATGAAATGCGTAACTTTCGTGCATGAAGTTCATCTATCTTACCCTATTCGCTACCTTCTTTTTAAGTGCGCTCGGACGCGCCCAATTCATCGAAACGGATGAAGGCAAATACTTCGGCTCAGATATCAGCCAAGCTGACCTTGACATCCTTTTTGTGAATGACCCCAACCTCGATTGGCTAGCTTTTGATTACAAAGACACCACCCTTACGCTTCCCAATTTCAAAACATTAGACATTCTCGCCATCGAGAGTGAGGTACTCCAAAAGATAGTTTTCCCGGACACCCTTTTTGAACTTGGCCTCATCGATTTCAATATCCCAAGTCTAACATCCATCACGGAACCAGTTACGCCAAATCTATTTCAAATCACCCTCTACGCTTCCCTCGATAGCCTACCTAACTTTATCTGCACCGCACCCGAACTCTCGTTGGTAGACATCAAAAACTACAAAGACATCATGTGGCCCGACTGCATGGAAGACCGCTTCGTCAACGGCCCTTTTGAACTCTCCAGTTGCGAAATCTTAGACGGTAGAGACGGCAATACCATCTCCAAAATCGTCAGCCCCGACAACGTCAAAGACGAGTGGCTCGAAGCCTCCGACGACATGAGCCCAGAAGAATTCGAAGAATTGCAAAAAGGAATGCAAAGCACTGGGCGGATGATTACGCTGATTCGCCGAGCAAGTGGTATTTTATTGGCTGGTGTGGTGTTTTTGATTTGGGCGAATTAAGGATTTGAGCGGCTTGTCCGTTTTTGTACTGAATTACATTTCATGTGGATTATTTATTTTTGAATTGAATAAAAAGGGATACTTTTGTAATTACTTTATAATTACATTATGCGCATTCAACTCATTCAAATTGGCAACTCTAAAGGTTTTAGACTTCCCAAGAAAGTTATTGATCAATACCAAATTCAAGACGAAATGGAACTTATCTTAAATGAGAAAGACCTCACGCTCAAGCCCTTAAAAAAAATCCGCGAAGGATGGAATGAAGCATTTCAACAAATGCATGCAAATGGTGATGACCAGCTGCTCATCGACGACGTATTTGCAGACGAAACCTTTGAAGAATGACCTGCACACAGTACGACCTCTTTTTGGTCAACCTCGACCCAACAATTGGCAGTGAAATCAGAAAAACCAGGCCTTGTGTAGTGCTCACACCAAACGAACTCAATAACAACCTCAATACGGTTATCATCGCACCCATCACAAGCACCTCGAAATCCTACCCCACTCGCCTCAAAACAAAAAGCGTCAAACCCTATGGATGGGTAGTCCTCGACCAAATCCGTACAATTGACAAAAAACGCATCACCAAAAAGATAGGGCAACTCTCACCCGATGAAATCAGTTCTTGTAAACGCATTTTGGAGGAGTTGTTGGTGTGGTAGGGGAAGAACCCGCGACGTACAGTCCGCGAAAGCATGTGAGGTAGTTTACTTTCCCATAAAACAAAAAACCCCACATTGCTGTGAGGTTTCATTTCTTGTGATCCCGTTTGGATTCGAACCAAAGACCTACTGCTTAGAAGGCAGTTGCTCTATCCAACTGAGCTACGGGACCGTTTGTTGCAAACAGGGAATTTACAACGTCTATAATCAAACAAGGGGGATGATTGCTCATCCCCCTTGTCGGGGCG
>JAIXXP010000121.1 GCA_027490665.1 Cryomorphaceae bacterium
GATCTTTAATCCCAGCAAAAAGACTTTTTCTTTGAAAACAAGATCGCGCGATGAAAGCGCGCGAGTCCCAGCGAAATAGCATTTTTTGACCAACTTATGTACAAGACTTGAAAACACCACAAACATGTTGAAATAGGTGATTTCCCAACGCTACTCCTAGTTTTAGCACTAAAAAATACCAAAGACAACTAAATATCCTCGGTTTTTTCATTCAAAATTGTCATCATAATCCTAATGTAAAACCTGACTAAAGCTAGGTATCACACAAAATACTTGATTGAAAAACTTGAGCGTGTTAGAAAAATGGATAGTCATTGTTAATTTGACTTGATCAACTTAAGGCTTTGACCATTTACTTTAAGAAAGTATATGCCGCTTTCCAAATGACTGACATTCAATGTGTTTTCACCACTATTCAAAAGAAAGCGCTGCAATTCTTTACCAGCGTTGTCCAATAGAATGCCTTCTGTTTTGGAAGCGTTTTCAGGTAATGAAACCGTCAAATTTTCTTTTGCAGGGTTCGGGTAAATGGTTAATTCTGTAGTTGCTGAAAGCGCTTCTAATGACAATACCTGTTGCAAATCCCTTACATAGATGGCTACATTCTGGGCACAAATAAAGATTTTCGAAGAGTTGAATCCGATATGGGAAATAGCCGGATTAGTCAAATTTGCATTTAGATTTACCCAAGTGCTACCGCCATCCAGGCTATGGAATATTCCTGTATACGTTCCTACAAATAATGTTCCTCCTCTGTGTGTAATACAATTTACATAGGCACCGTTTAAACCATTTGTCGCTGTTGTCCAAGTGGCACCATTGTCAGATGATACATACAATGTGCCTGAAAAACTGGCATATATCTTTGAGTCAAAAACATATACAGATTCCACTTCTGAAAAAGGCACTTGTTGCCCACCAATACCTGTCAATGACCAGCTTAGTCCGTTGTTGGTTGTTTTGTACAAACCATAGCCATTTGTTCCGGCAAAAACCGTGTTGCCCTTTTTAGCAAAAGATTGAACGCGCGCGTTTGGCGGAAAGCCTGTATTGCGAGCAGTCCAGGTTGAACCGTTATTCACACTGTAGAAAACCTCATAATAACCTCCAGAAAACAAGGTGTCTCCATCTGCAAATATCGATTGACCTGCAAAATTTGAGGGAAGTCCGTTGTTTTGCAATGACCACGTGGCGCCATTATTGTTGCTCAAAAAAACTCCGTTTGCGGTTACTGCAAAAAGATTCCCATTTGATGCGGCTAACATTGTTACCATTCCCGAGATACCATTCGTAACTGTATTCCAAGTCGAGCCATTATCAGCACTTCCATATAAGTTGACACTTCCGCTTCCAACAAAAACATTTTCACCATTCGAGCCTATGGCTGTATAGACATGATTGGTAATTCCGTTATCGGCCTGTTGCCATTGTGCATTTAAAGAAGTGGTAAGCAACAATCCTGAAAGAAATAAACTTATTTTTCTTGACACTGAATAATAGTTTTTCATAAGCTAAGTGTTATGGTTCGTCGTCAAACTAAAGTGAACTTTTCACTAATTGTCAGTTTGGCGCTAATTCAAAAATATTTATTTTATATTGATTTTCAAAACGTTGACATAAAATTGACCCCGATACGCTTTTCTTCGCTCGGGTAAGATCATTTTTTAATACGTTCTCTTTTTTTTGTATAATCCCAGCAAACAGACTTTTTTTTTACATCTGAAAAATTAGAAAATACTCCTATCTCAGTATTTTAACGCTTTGTGTACCCTGGGCAGTAGTAATCTGAAGGAAATAGATACCCTCGGTTATAAGGCTTGTATCTAACGTGAAATTTTTACCAGTAGCGTACAATGAATGCATCAACTTGCCATTTGCATGGTAGAGTTCAATTTTTTGTAATTCTTCTTTGCAGCTGATATGCACAACATCCGAGAAGGGATTCGGATAAACCTCAACCTCCAAAGCCTTTACCAAAGCGTCGGGAATGGAAGCTGAAGGTGCTACTCTTGTTGGGCGCGACTCATAGCAATCGCTTTGGATGCGCATCATGTCGAAATAGAGTGCGTTAGCATTGCTGATGGTGCCTTGTGATACAACCAAACCAGTTTGCAAAGAAACGCCATAAACTGCCAGGCCTGTGCCCGAACCGCTAATGAAATAGTATATCATATTGACAGGATCAATGGTTGAGCTTCCGTTAACGGAAAAAGCAGTGACGCCTAATGACTGCGTGCTGACTTTTGCTACCTCACCCGTCATAGCGTTCACCTTTCCGAGGTGAACAGCAGCTGAATCAAAAACTTGGCTAGTCAGCATGGTTTGCGGATCGTAGAATTGTGAAAAATAGTTGGTGCGGATTAGGCCGTATAAGGCGGTATCTGCGCAGCTGTATGTGAAATTATCGAAAGTCTGGCCACCGTTTGGATAGGTTAAGGTAGGGCTCGAGAAAATACCACCTGTGTACATATCTAAGCCTACTAATTGAGCACCGGTTGAAAAATAAAACACCATTTGATGTGGATCAATAGCGCTGCCTGAAAATGCAAATCCTTGACCGATAGAACTTGGCGAGATTTCGGTGATGGTGCCGGTGCTTGCGTCGATGGTCGCCAAATACATGGCTGAAATAAGCCCACCCGTTTGCGGATTAGGAATATTTCTTCGAGACAAACCATACATTAGGGAATCGGAGGTATTGAATCTAAACAGATCGAAGTATCCGTTACCATTCGGATTATTGATTGTTGCCGTATTGGAGATTAGCCCTGTTGAAAGATCGATAGACTTTAGACCGTTGTCGCCAAAAAAACAAAATTGGTTGGTGTACGGATTGAGTGCCGCTCCGGTTAAATTAATAGAGGCTGAAATAGACGACTGACTGATATTCGTGGCAATTCCTGTTACTGGATCCATGGTAGCCAGAAAAACCCCCGATGGGCTGTTGCGCGCTAGGCCAAAAATGGTAGAACCTAATTGGGCAAAAGAAAGAGCGGTGCTCAGGATAAATGAGGCGAATATCAGTGATTTCATGGAGCAATCTTTTGTAAACAAAACACCAAGTTAGTCCATTTGTTCTGAAGTTGTTTGACCCTACTCCACTTTCGTATATTTCAATATACAAGTTCCCGGAACACCGAA
>JAIXXP010000095.1 GCA_027490665.1 Cryomorphaceae bacterium
AGGACTCCTTGAATAGATTACCATATTACCAAGTTCAGTATTATTCGTATCGAACAACAACTTACTTTTTTCAAGTAATACCGGATCCACCTGTGAGCATACAGAATAACTAACAAGGAGCAAACAAAATAAAAACATGATTTTCAATGGATTGAAGTGAAATGTCATGGATATTCAGTTTTTTTGTCTGGAGATTCCAATTTGGTATTTAATTTTTCAGAATTAACTAGTTCATCCAGTTTGTTTTGGGCAACATTTGCGCAACCATTTTCTAAATCATTAGATACAAGCATCCACCGAATTAAATCGTACGTTTTTGCCGTACTTTCAGACATTATTGTGTGGGTGTGTGTACCACCATTTTTTATTTTCTTAAACATACCGCTTTCTCGTTTTCCAGATGCAGTTATATGTGGAAAAGGTATCCTAAACATTTGTACAAATCCTTGACTTGCTTTTTTACCACAAACCCCATCAACATTGTCTTCTGGGAAATCTTGAACTAATAGTTTAAAATTCGGGTCTTCCTCAGCCTTATTCACCAGTGCTTCATACAACTCAGAATCACTGTCTAACATCTTTGATGTTATTGTTAGGGAGACTTTAGTTTCTTCAATTCCAAATTCTTCTCTATGTTCTAGTGCATAAAGTGTAGCTTGCGCAGCTACAACTGCACCATAACATGAACCGACGATATTTAAAGGCTCGTCGCAATCCAACTGACCAATTACTTTATCCAATTGACCCACGGCTGCCTTCATAACATCGTTCTTATTGATATTTGTAATCGGTTTTCCACCGTGAGCAAGTGCCCATCCAACATCTTGTAAAGCTCCTTTATTAACGGATTGAGCAACAAAGAAATCACAACCTAATATACTTCGCATTGATTTTGTCATGGATAGGTTAAACTGTTTTTTTTCCTTGTCGCCTGCATACCCGGCACCTGCAAAGAAAATAAAATCATTTCCGTCTATGTCAACATTGATTATTGGATTATTTCCATTACCTGCATAAGTTGACCAAGCGGGATAATTCCTGCTTTTAGAATCTTGAGATTGCCATCTTCCAATACGAGGGTCATACTGTCTAAATTGAGTTCTGTATTCATTTTTCGGCCCCTTGACTTCGTCATCACTCTCGTATCCTTGAAACCCAAATCTATACCCATCCAAACTCACCGTTCTGCCATCCAACTCAACACCAAATGGGCTGTTATCTGTGGAGTTTCTAATCCCAACCCGATTTGGGGTAAAGAAAAGAGATTAATATGACAATTGTTTGATGAATTATTCAATATTTTACAGATTTAACACACCGAATAGGATAGCGATCTTGTTTGTTACCAGTAAAACTCAGCCACGCAACTTGAGATCGATATCTAATACCAAAAAAACTATAGAGCGTATCTTTCTGATACGATAATCCATATGTAGATGTCCAGAGTTTTGTTCTTTTAACAGGATGAAGCGTCCCTCCATTGAACATACTTTTTCCTTTCTTGGGATAATTCGACCAATACTCTCCGTTGCTTTTAAAATTCAATCCATACTTGTCCTTTTCAACTAAATGAATGTACGTATCAACTTGATTTGTTCCACCGACATATGTGATCAATTGCTTGTATTCATCATCTGACGGCAGATGCCAGCCTTTCGGAGGAACTTTTTGTGCAGTTTCCCAATCATATAAATAGCCTTCTTTTTCTGCTTTTCTTTTCTTCCATCTAAACGGTGAACAACCGCTTTGCGCTTTGTAAGCTAGGTTTTGCGCCATCCATACTTGATCACCTACACGAACCCATTGATACACTTTTCCATCGCGTTCATCTTTAAAAGTGCCGTAATTACCAATATATAAACTGTCTTTTATTGAGCTATCCAATAAGGCACCATCCTCTGGGAAAATTGTTTTTCTACTTTGATTTCTACCAATTTTAGAATCTCCAATAGAAATACCAGATACAATAAAGGAAAACATAAATAAAATGTAAATTAAAAAAGCCGCCATATCAATTTAATTATTTGTTTCTAATTATTTTGTCTTTTTAACGAATAGCCAGAATAACTAAACCCAGTTCAATGTTTTGCGTCAATCTCACTCTTTTTTTTCTGTTTTAATTTGATTCTTTATTAATTCCCTTTGTGCATCATGTACAGGTTTTAAATCTATAACGACAAACCAATTTTGTTTGTCTTGTTCTAGAGCATCAAATTCAGTATTCGGTCTATCAACCCACGTTTGATCTTCATAAACACCCTCACAATAATTATTTACATACTCAAGAGTTGTTGAACTACAATTATTTTGTACAAATTCATATGTATCATAATCATTCGATGTCAACCCCAACAAATAATTCAAAAATCCTTCATCATCTTGTGCAGTAGTGTTATTTAATTTAATGAAGCGATCATAACCAAATCCTTTATTTTCTTCATTATTTGCCACTCCCGGAGCATTTTGAGTCAAATAGGTCTGAAGATCCTCAAAAGTAGCCTCTTTATGATGATAGAAAACGACACCTGTGTTGCCCGTTAATGTGCCTTCAATAACTTGAACCATATCTTCGAAAACTGCTTCTTCTTGCTTCACATAGGTATCATAGTTCTTTATGTTCTCCACTGAAAAAACATGCCATCCAATATCATCGTTACCTACAATAATTGCCATATGGCCATTTTCACCTGCTCCTTTCGGAAATTTAGCCATTGAAGTAACTGCAACAATAATATCTCTTCCGTCTACATCCACATAAATGATTGGATTATTAGTACTAAAAACATATGGCGTCATTCCAGAATATTTACCTGCAAGCGGATCCACACTTAACCATCTCCCCAATCTCGGATCTAACTGTCTAAATTCTGTCGTGTAGCTATTCCCTTCACCTTTGAATTCATTGTCTTTCTCAGAACCCTGATAACCAAAACGATAACCGTAATTGCTCACTGTTCTTCCATCCAACTCAACACCAAAAGGGCTGTAGTCTGTTGAGTTTCTAATCCCAACCCGATAAGAACTTACGGCTGAGCTAGTTCCGTTGTTAAGCGGGATTTTGATGTCGTGAATGACCGTTAAGACGTTGCCTAAATGATTGGTCATTTCGTACTGCTTGAAGCCGTGATTTACAACGGTGTTGTTGGTTTCAGAACTTGGGTTTTCGACTAACGTAACCGATTCTGCGTACATGCCGAGGCGGGTGCTGCCGTAGATGTGGCGTTCCTTGAGCTGGAAGCTCATGGTTTGGTTTGGCGCTTGCGCATAGTCATAAGTGGCCATGGTGTTGCCTTGGGCATCTAGAAGATAGTAGGTGCTCTTTTCTAGTAAACCTGTTTGGTTGTTGTAGACATGCTTGGCAATTCGGCGGCCCATGGCATCGTAATCAAATTTCAAGCGAGCCATGGTTGAGCCAGTGCTGCGGTTGATTTCTTTGACTTTTCCGTCAACTCTCCAAACAATTTGCTGGATATCTTCAGCCTTGTCTTTGATGAGCCTACCTTCTTCATCATAGACATAGTTGTAGGCTCCGTTGATGTTAATATTCAACGGATCAAAGCCTGCACCTTGGTCATCGATATCTGTGGCATCAATGGTAGAGTCTATGGCATCATTGACATGATACAAGCGATTGCTCAGCAAAAAGCCATTGGCATCTCTTTGGTATCTGTAGGTCATGTCTTCGATTTGTGTACCGTCTTGTTTGTGACGCTTTTGGGTTAAAATATTGCCCATGGCGTCATATTCAAAAGTATTAAAATATTTATTTGAATACACACTTCCGGCTTGCCAATTATTAGCACTTAAATTGGTAAAGCTTCGGCTGCTTTTTAAGCGGTTCAATTGGTCGTATTCGTATGCATTTGCCTGCGGCAATAACTGATATGTTCCAGGGTGCGTGAGGGTCGTTTGCATGGCACGGATATTTCCGTTGTATAAATCAGCACCATAACTTGCAACATCACTACCAACAATATTTGCTTGGGCACTACCAGATAGTGTTGTACTAATTGGTGTATAATCACCATTGTAATAGTGCAAACCAAAAGACATGACGTCTTTTGCGAACCAAGAATTTGGATTGTTTGTTAAGCCAGACGCGGCATCTAGCCCTGGGTCAATCAAAGAATCTAGCGACGTGGCATTGATACCTTTCATCCAACCTTGAAGTGTATAGGTATAATCCATGCCTTGGAGCATGTCTTTCCCGAGTTCTGTTCTGGAAAGCGGGCCATGGTCATAGTAATGATAACGCGCATCGCTTTGCCAATCAGAATTTTGCAATAGTTCGTTTTCTAAGGCAATAGGGAGTCCTGGACTTAAAATTGGGGTTTCCTTGTTGGTGTATGCGTTGGTGATACGGTTGTCTGCATCGTATTGGTAAGCATGGTGCCATTGGTCTTGCTGGCCTGTTTGCACCGCTACACGGTGCACATTGCCTGATATCAAATCATACGTATAGTCAACTTGCTTGTATCTTTGATATGCCAAAGACGGGAAGTTTTCTTCCATTTTTTGGTTATCCTGAATAAGTGTTTTGACATTGCCATGGATATCGTAATCATAATGCGTAGCATGGTCATAGGCTTCCAGATGGTTGGTGTCGAGCACTTCGTAGTATGCCACATGCACGATGCGCTTGCGTTGTGTTAAAATGTTCGGATTGAAATTCGGCACATTGTTAAACGCCGTTTGGTCGTAATAACTTTTGGTTACTTCTTTGCGCGCTCCACCGCCACGCACCCATGCACTCAGTAAAGAATCGTTGACCGTAATTGGATTGAAATATCCTGAAACCAGTGTTCCAAAAATACCTTTGAATTGGAGCACACTAGAAGGGTTCTCGGTTTTCTCTCCGGCTTCTACAACTCGACCAAGCTCGTCGTATAACGAATAACTGTATTTCTTCGGGCTTGCATTGAATTGTCTTGAATTTTGACTCACAATTAACCTGCCCAAACGGTCGTAGAAGAAACGTGAAGAATATTTGGCATTAGGATCATGCAAAAAGCGTACATAACAGTGTAATGGGTTGGTTACCCCAAAACCTGTAAGGTATTTCCCACCAAAAACGGCCTGATCATAACTTGCGAAGTCTATGGTGTAAATATCGATATCAGTAGCATTGTCAACCAAATAAGGGTCATTTCCAGAAGAGTAAACGTCTTGAATTTCTGCCCAAGTTCCGGTTGTTGCATAACCGTAAGGTGTCATCCCCGTAGCTGTGAATTTGTAATAGGCGCCATTGTCTCCAACCGCAACGGCATAGACGTGATCCACAAATTTCAAATCATTGATATCTGCATTTTGAATACTTGCTGTGAATATAGAACCTGAACTCACACCCCTGTAGGCAAAAAATCCATTTTCACCAGCAACAGCAAAATCATTGTTGTCTAAGACATCAATACTATTGATCTGCTGGCCAGTATAGTTATAAGTTGTTGGGGTACCCAAACTGCCATTGGAAGAAATAGTCATTCCTACAACTGCATTTGCTTTGGCAAAATAATAGTTGTTCTGATTGGCTGCAAGCGCTACAACATTGGTTGGTAAACTTGTTGAGATACTCGCTGTTTCATTTTGGATCATGGCGCCAGTATTTATCCCAACAACCAATGACTTCGCAGCTGAAACGCTCCAAACTTTCGTGTATTGTGAACTTAAAATGGCAGCGCTCGCAGCGTCTGGCTTGATGGTTTTCCATTGTTGGTTGGTATTCATTTTTCTCAAAGTTGAGTTACCTGCTAACAACGTGCCATTGGTACTAGATGAAAAATGAACATCCTTTATCCCTGTTAAGAACAAATCTTTGCGCGCTATGGTGCTTCCGCCAACATGGCTCAATACAGTGGAAGCCAAACCACAACTGAAGAACTTAGTTGTGCCAGATTGCGCATAAACACCTACATGATTCAAGGTTTGGTTTCCTTGATACGTTTTGGCAAGACCAAAGTTGTTGATCTGTGGTGAATAAAGCGTACAGCCATTTTGGCCAACGACATACATTTTACCCTGTAGAACAACCAATGAATTGAGGTCTTCAGTAACATCCTGAGAAACAGGATGCCCTGTATTCATCATGACTTCACTTGCAGCAAATTGCTCATTAAAGATCGTTCCTTGGAATAAATACCCAGCGCTTCCGGCAATGAAGTAAGAGCCATTCTCCCAGGCAATAGATTTTAAATTTGCATTGGTGCTTGTTGCTTTATGTTTCCATTTTTGGTTTTCCAATACATACAATTGACCGTCGGTTCCGAGTGCTATAATTTGAGCTGTATTGGGGTGCGTAAATAAGTGATTGATTTGTGAAGGCACAATAGCATTGGTCAAATTTGTTGTGCTTGGCGCTGCGCCCAGTTGCACTTTTAGTTTGTCAATACCTACCAAATGAATAACCGACCCATTGCGGTAAAGGGCTTTATACGACCCGGTAATTCCGCTGAATTCTTGTACCCATCCGTTTGGCAAAGCAGTTAAATCCAACGTGTAAAGTTGCCCTGATGCATTGAGCGCCGTGATTTTATCATTGGCAGCATCCATGTGCATATCAATGATATTAGGGAGCGCATTCTGAACACTAATTGTTGGACTAAATGCTGCCCAATCTATGGTGTAAATGGTACCACTTTGACACAAAATGGCCCCTTTGAGGCCGAGGCCACTGCCATTTTGAGACTTTAACTGAATGTCTTTGACGATTTCGCCAGTTGGGAGTGCTGCACTTACCCAACTAGGCAATTGTTGGTATGCGTTGTTGGTTACAAAAAGTGAATTGCCACTGGCAAAACTCATTGGTGCTGCAACATAATTGCCATTTTGTACGTGACTTGTCCAGATAGATTCTATTGACGCAGTACCATTGGCATGATTCACTTGGATTGGTGCATTAAGAATATTCGAAGAAGGTACGAAGCTAAACAATTGGCCATTCGCAGTTGCCACTGAAATGGTAGTTCTATCTGCGGATCGCTGCAAACTCAACACATTTTGCTGTGGAAGTTCTGTCCAAGTTTGACCGCCATCTGCTGTTCTGTATAGCTTTTGATTGGACAACGCCATTCCTTGTTGTAAATTGAAAAAGGCAATTTGTTGGATATCTGTTTTGATATTGTGATCAATGTGTTGCCATTCTAAAGTTGAACTGTTGGGGTCTAAGCGATAGAGTCTTGCGTCTTTACCTGCAGCTATAAAACTATTATCAGTTCGTTGATCTATACAACTGAGTTCTGGCGCTGTAAAGGTTCCGATTGGGCTCCATGTAGTTGCAGCAAAAGCACGTTCGTAGATTGCTGTTTTTAAACCATCAAACACACTAATGTAATGTTTAGATTGGTCATGAGTAATTGAGGTAATGGTCGCATTTGAAGAGATGCCATTATTAGAAAGTGTGAAATTCACTAAGTCGGTGCTTTTGGCGACCAGCCCATTCTTACCGACAAATATCAGTTGGCTATTGTTGACCGTTGATAAATAATCAATGTCGAGGATATCATTGACAAATGGCATGGAGGTCCAGGTAGGAAGTAAATCCCAGGTTTGGCCACCGTCGATTGTTTTCAATACAATTCCATCGGTTCCGACGGCAAAGCCTGTTAGCGCATTTACCATTAAAGTTTTCTTCAAATCTGCTCCAACCAATCCATAAACTCTATTCCAAGTATGGCCAGCATCTGTGGTTTTGTATAGATAACCTCTTGTTGGGTTCACGCCATTGGTAGTTGGCACTTCGCCAGCTAAATACCCAACTTGGTTGTCAACCATTTGAATTTGATTTGTAATGAGCCTAGGATGTAAACCATTAGTGAGTTGTAATTCAAAAACCTTCATAGGGTCGGTATCCGGAGATTTCTGACTCACTAACTGATTCAATGAATTGTATTGGTAAGTTGTGGCCAAACGATGGCTGGTAAATATTTTCTTCTGATGTAGTTTGCGATCTGCAATAATTTGTTGTTCCAATAAATCGCTGCTACTGGTAATTGGCAAAATATTGACACCTTCTGGCGGTACAGTTTTGATCAAATTACCTGCTTGATCATAATAATACAAAGTGAAATGGTACAGTTTTTCAGTGTAAGCATAATTCATTTGTTCTGCTACAGACAAACAGTGTGAATTGTACTGAGTAACAAGGCTACTCACCAGGCTATCGATGTATTGAGCGTACTGATTTTGAGCATTCATTAACGCATTATTGATCAACGCTTCTTCACATGGATCTGGCAATTGAACGGTAATGTCATTGAAAGGCGCCAAAGTATCTTCTGCAATAACACAAGGCTTGTCGCAGATTTGAGTTGGCTCAAGGTATAAATAAAGTGAATCACTGAAACCGAACCAAATTAAACCATCTTTTACGTTGTTTAAGCGCGCACAAAATTCATCAACACAATTGCATAAATTCAATTCTTGAAAAGCATCATAAGTGGCTAGCTCCTTGTAAAAGTAATAGCCATTATTGTTTGCCCATTTGTTATAATCATAGGCACAAGATAAATACTGACTGTATGCTTCTCGACACGGATCTTCAGGCAGTAGAACACCATTACAAGGACCAAATTCAGTGATGCTCAAAGGAGGGAACATGGGTGAATTTGCATCTTGCGAACTACTGTAATTGTATAAATAGAGCAAATATTCGTGCAAACAACTATCGTAATCGTTCAGCATATAAGACGTGGCATCTAAAAATTGTGGCTTGAGCTCGTGTCCGTTTGTGGTGGCCCAATAAGATTGGTTATACAACCAAATGGCCTCTTTATATAGAGCGTAGTATTTCTGATCGAGACGGGTTGTTGAAAAAGTAGCAATGGCAGTCATTGCCGTGTCTAATTTTTCCGGCAGAATACCTGGGCATTCATCATTCGAAAAACTATTGACGTATTGCCAAAATAATTGTTGGCCTTCGATGGAATTCAAGACATTTTTCTCTAGGATATCTTCAAAGGCATACATTGGGTATTCTTTTTCAAAACCTACACAAGGCGTTACGGTATCTTGGGCATTTGCAGTTTCAAATTGAAGATATGCGCTGGCATATGCTTGATACATTTGTTCAAATTGCGAACTTGCTACGGTGGTGGCATTTAAGAAATTTAAGATATTATTTGCCCCCTGATTACCCATTGGATTTGTTTCCAAATACGTTAAAAATTCACCATTGTCTCTCGCCACTCGGCTATACACAAAATCCTCTTTTGAAATCGGAGTTAAAAGCGGTGCTAATGAATCCTGGGCCCTCAAATTATAGCGCTGAATTCCTTCCAGGTACCTCGAGTACTCGAAAAGTACATTTGTTGCGTAACCGTAGTTGGCCGCAAACATCATAGGATCCTTTAAGTAATCGAGGTTGTCTATACCAATGATGGCATTTTCCATAAAATGTAAATAGGCTGGCGTCGGAAAATGAAAACCATTTTTAGTGAAATAATAGTAGTCTTTGGTTTCAATGTAATTGGTATCTAAAACAGTGAGATTGTGTACCATATTGAAACTATCAACCGCACTGGCATATAATTCATATTTATCAATGGTTTGGTCTACGTAAAATTGTCCGCTCTGAAGGCGTTCCATACGAATGGTATCTAGTGCAATGATGTTGATACCCGTTGAATCACAAGCCCTACATTCTTTAAGGTTCAAGCATGTCTTCCCCGTAACGATTCCCTGACTGCCATTGTCGAAAGTAACATGCAGAATGAATTGATTATATGCTTGATTTACATTGGCATAGCCCACAACTTCCATAGATTCTACTGAAGCAATATGCGAAATAGAATTTGCAGAATTCACTTTTAAAATGGTTTGGCAGGTACCAGCTGTTATTGTTACCTGATTCAAACTTGCATCAAACTCAGAAGTTGTCTGATGAACACCCTGCTCGAATTGATCCGTAATGAAATGATCCAAGTAGATAGAGGTAAACCAATCTATGTGATTCAAATCCATACCACTCGTAATAGGTAAACACTCTTTGAGTAAATCCTCTAGAGAATTAAATGCTTCGTGCTCTTCTGTACGGCACTCCATCGGAATTGGAAGCCCAAAAGAACCCACAGGAACACCGATCTGATTTTGGCCATTGACAATTCTCAATACATCTCCTTTGAGGTGTACAATTGAGTTGTTAGACAAATGGGCATCAATCTCAAAGGTATGTCCACCAGTGGAAACCATATTATCGAAAAACTGAACAAGGTTCATGTCATTCCAATTGAAGCCTGGAGGATAATTCGGGTCAAACTGGATATACAAACCATCTTGTGCGTTCATGTTCACATCAAACAAATGGTAGGTATTTAAATTGTCACTGATCCAGTACACATCAAAAGGCTGTGAACCACCAATGGCATTTTCGATACTGAGCGTTTGTAAACCTGTATAAGATGTATTTGTCAAAGGATCGATATCTACAGCAGTAGTGCTCGTTAAGAACTGATTAGCTGCAAGTGCGCTCAATAAATTTTGAAGGTCTGTGCCAAACTGATTTTGGGTGCCTACGCTTTGAAAATTGCAATTTGCCAAATCAAATCCTGAGATGGTTCCGTTGATTTGAATGGTCTGATTGAGACCATTAGCATTGTAAATACCTTCGGCATGAAACACACTTGAACTACTGTGATACAAATGATAGATTTCAGTGAGGTCATCCCAAGCAATTGCACTCGAATTCTTTGTAAGTGTAATACTTGCGATTACTGTTGACGAAGGATTTTCGATCCAAGTTAAGGTCAATGTATTTCCACTTGTAGTGACTTGTTGGTAAAGATCAGGGATCGTACCCGGAGAGGCATAATTGTTATTCGCATAATACATACTCAGTAGACCGCTGAAGTCATTTAAGTGCACATTATTGTTGTCCAATTGATCAACACTGGCTAACTCGCTTAATAAAGTTTGAAACGTAAATTCAATCGGACATTGCCCTGTACTCAAGTACAATTCGTAAGCACTTTGATTTGGCGATGGATTGGGAATGACATCTTGGATGTCCGCGAAACGCCTGTCTTTTTGGGCAAATTCACTGGCCAGTGCAAAATTACACGGTTGCGCAGGGTTCATGAATGCTGAGGAACTGAAACTGAAAGGTAAATTTGAAGCATCAAATAACCCTGTTGTAAATGGATTGAAATTTTCATTGCCAATACAGCCACAATAAGAAGTACATTCTTCGAGCGCTATACAATCTGAAATTTCATGCTGGAGCTGTTGTTTGATACTTAGATAAAACAATCTTAAATTATTCCATTCCTTGTTTAAAATATCAATTTCATAAGCAACATTGTACATGCCGCCAAAATCAAAACATGCTGCAGTCGGATTAGAATAAACATTATTTCCGCATCTTGCTGTAAATGCTGCTACTTCTATTGCAGAACGCCAAACGCCTCCAATTTGCTGAAAATTCATGAAGCGGTCGTACATTTCTGTACTCGCAATTCCGCAGGTAGAGGTAGCGTAGCCTGTCATATTACTCATGAACGGATCCCATGCATGGGTGGAACTAGGAACCCACCAAGGTTCAATAGCAGCACTTACACTGACCTGACCACTTTGAGAAAAAATAGGCTGGTAACCTGAGGGGAGTAAATGGGCATTTACAGCATCTTCAAAAGTAGTTGTGCCCAACAATAACTCATCAAAAGATTGACTCGAGTAAGCATCTGTGCTTTGGAGTTTTTCGCCAAAACTCAAACAAGTTTCATAATAACAATATTCCGGATGGTATTTGATAAGAGATTTTGCCCAAGAGGATTCAAAATTATTGATGAAGTCATTCACATTTGCTAACTCTTGTGGATAAATGTATGGTTGTCCTGAGTTATTGAATTTAATCAGTGAAGTATTTACAGGCTGTGGAGTGTATCCGCTGGTACTTTGCTGCAATATAATTCGACTTGTGTCTCCGTTGTCGTCTAGATAAACAGGGTG
This sequence comes from Cryomorphaceae bacterium, assembly GCA_027490665.1. Taxonomy (GTDB): domain Bacteria; phylum Bacteroidota; class Bacteroidia; order Flavobacteriales_D; family Crocinitomicaceae; genus UBA952. Next base: position 11,938 of record JAIXXP010000095.1, read on the forward strand.
TTCCCCAAAAGCGTCCACTAATTTTGGGTGCTGCCAAATTTGGCTATTTCCAAAAGAATTCAGTAAAGTATTGGCATTAAAAATGGATAAATTGTGCTGACTTGGATCAATTTGATTGTTTTGATCAAGATATTCCGCATATTGCCCGCCTGGAGTCATGTCCATTTGAAACATCTCATAGGCAAAACGGCAAGGGTCAAAAGTTGAGTCACAGAGATCTTGACAATTTTTCAGTTCTTCATAATAATCATTGGCTGTCCCGAGGTTGGATGCTATGTAGTCATCTAAGGAACCTAAATCATTTAAACATGATTCACAAGTCATTTCACAGTCTGAAAAATCGATTGCTGCGAGCGCTTCTTGTTGAAAATCATATAAGGTTTGCACACATGTATTTAAGTTGGTATCTAAATACATCTCAATGAATTGTTGACGGGCATCCACATTAATGGTCAACTCTTTTACCAATTGATAGGTGCCAATTGGTAGGTTAAAAGCTGTCAAAGAAGTGGGTGAAAATTCTCCTTGATCATTGTTATCGCACAAAGGATGGAAAATGTAAACACCCCCTGAGTCTTGAAAATGGCCTGTCAATTGATTGGAGATTGGCGTAGTCAATACATTTTGTGCGCAGTCATTGAGTAATGAAATACTGAGGTCATATACACAGTTTACACAAATGTCTGGTAAACACTCAAAATTCAATGGATCAATTTGAAATGCGTAATCGATCAGCACATCTGAACTATTCACAAGTGTGAAGAAACTCGAATAATGAATTCCCTCGCCGTCAATATCAATTGCATTTACGGCACTATCTGCACCAAAAGCATCGATTGTCAATTCGACTGCGGCATTTTCTTCGCTTTCTATGGCGAGCAAATTACTAGGGGCATCCCCACCAAGTGCAGTTGCAATAACCCGACCTTGTTGATCAAGGTAACTGACGCTTGCTTGGCCATTGGCGTCAATTACGGCGTTTTTCTGATAATGAGAATGGTATCCTACTTCTGAACCAAATAAGCGGTCTAATTCTAATTGATTTGGTTTTGAATATAAATAAGTCGCTTCATGTCCTGAACCTAATTGAAATTCGGTGCCAACGCCTCCTTGTTTGCTAATTCGACCTGTGTTATCAGGCGTATATTCAATTTGGCTAAATGGGAATTCTTGTGCGTCAGGCACATACCCTTGTTCGGCAATTTGGTTCGGGTTAGCCGTCGAATAATAATTTGAGGCTCCAGATTGAGTGGACATAGGGCCAGCATATATTGAACAACTATCTTGCACTGTAGATAGATCAAAATCTAATCTGGAGTAACCTGAAGATGAAGAATTTTGATTGAAATTCGGGTAAAAATGAATGCTCGCTGCTTTGAATGGATCATTCACTTGACACCATGGCTGTGCAACCGGAGTTGGTAAAACTTGTACGGCTGGCCTACCTTGATGGTCATAGATTGTTTCACCAACTATTACATTTTGATCAGAGTTTACTTGGGTAACCATCTGACGATTGCGCAAACTCCCATCTGCATAACTGATGACTTCCTTTTTCTTTCCTTGCTCGGCAAAAGTTGTTGCCAATTGCCAATTGAGCTGCTTTTCATGTTGTAATTGAGGGGTGACATGAAATTTTTGATCAGTTGGTACGATTGCAACTGTTCCAGACTCACTTAAATTCCAATTGCCAAAAACGGTTTCCCCATTGGCATTAACGCCAACGCCTCTTACCCGAAAGAGCAACCAACCTTTATCAAACAAAAGGTTGATTTTATATTCGTTATTGGATGTACTAATTCTTGTAGAATTGTATTTGAAATTGTAGGCTAGCGCTGTTTCATCCTTATCAATGTTTAGTGCATCAGCGTAATCATTGATATAGACATATTCTAGTTGATATTCTAAGATGCCCGTAATAGAATTATCCCATGACAATGTGATCTGATCAATCGTTCCGGCCTGGTCACAATCCATGTTTTCTTCTACGACAGGATTGAAAACAATTGGGCTGGTTAAGTTGGTAAATGCAATTCGTTTTTCAATTAAAATTTCACCTTTGATGATTAGGTTTGCAGGTAAATCTTGTTGGGCTTGTTGATCAACCAATACATCCAATAATTCAAGTTCTAAACGGTAGCAATTTTTAAAGCGCGCACTTTCAATGGCTCTATAATTGGTGTCAGCAAATGGATTATACGCTATGGAAAGCGAAATGACTGTATCAGGTAAAACTTGGTTATTTACGTCCCATCTTTTGACCCTCAATGAAACTTCTGTTTCAAAAGCTGTCCCAAAAAATGCTTCATAATGTGGGTCAACTTCCAAAGAAATGCGATTCAATACCTGAATATCTTGTTCATTGGTAGCAGGAAAAGCTGCTTGTAGCGTCAAAGCTGCATTTGGCTGGCCAATTGTTACGGCAGTTCCTTGATATGGCGTATGAATACTCGCCACATAAGGAATGATTTGCGCATAGTAAATCTGACAAGAAAGGGTTAATCCTGCGGCAACAACCAATAAATTGCGTAGTAGTTTTTTCATGTTACTTTATGTTTCGTAGGTCTATGATCTCATAAGCAGCGAACTTGCTTTTCGCGACTTGACAGCTAGAATCTGTAAAAATGTCTTGAGGTGTTTGCATCTTTTTTTTCTCAACTTGAGCGCCATACTCAT
>JAIXXP010000053.1 GCA_027490665.1 Cryomorphaceae bacterium
AATCAAACTTCTGATTTTCAATATACGCCTACACAATTCAGTTTCAAAGCCGCTGGCCAAGTACACTTAAGTCTAGAAAAACAAACAGCCACGCCGCAACTCCTGCATTTCAAAGGACTACCTTCAAATCCTTTTGCCTTCGATTTATTTGTTTTCCTCCAACAAAAAGGGGAGCAAACAACCGGCCACATCGAAATCAAGGCAGACCTCAACATGATGCTCAAAATGTTAGTTGAAAAGCCGTTGCAAAAATTGCTCACTGAAATGGCAGCAAATTTAGCTACACAACTGGCTTAAATGGACTTATACCGCAATTCCTGATTGGCAAAATTCAGCAATTCCCCATTGGTTTCAATCTGAATTTCTCCGCTGTCATTTACACCGATAATACGCCCCTCAAATAAAGAGCCGTCCATCTTTTCAAATTCCTGCATAGTGTCTTTCAACCAAAGTTCAGCTTCAAATTTAGCTTTCAAGTAAGCAAAATCGCCATTGAGTAAATGTTGCTGACCATTCAGTAAATCGAGGTATTCGGTGAGCACTGTAAGTGGTTTGAACCTTTGATTTGTTTCTTTATAAATACTTGTTGCTTGCGCGAGTTCTGGGGCCTCATTCACATTGATACCACATCCTAAAATTGACCATTCAAGTTGCGCACCTTTCAACTGTTGCTCAATGAGGATGCCTCCAATTTTTTGCTTGCCTACGTAAAGGTCATTGGGCCACTTAATATGCACATTGAGTCCGAAACGAAGCAAGCACTGCTGCCACATGAGCGCACTGAACCAAGAAAGTCGGATGTGTTGCTCTAGGCTATAAACTGGCTTGAAAGCTAGGCTAAACATTAAGTTCTCGGAACTGACAGACTGCCATGAATTGCCGCGCTGCCCCCTACCCTGTGTTTGATAATCTGCCATTATTACCGAACCATCTTGACAACTTCCTTGTTCAATAAGATTGGCAATATAATTGTTAGTAGAGTCAACGGATACTAACTGAATAAGAACAGAACCGAATTTGGTCATCATGAAAGTCAAGAGGATTCAAATTTATCAGTTAGTTTTGTAATAGAAACACATCAATGGCAAAAAAGAAAAAATTAGGTCCTTCAGAATTACTAGTAGATGTAATTATTGAAGGAATGCAAAATAACAAAGCGCAAGATATTACCATTCTCGACCTTCGCGAACTCGACAGCGCAGTCTGCGACTTCTTCGTAATTTGTAGTGGAGAATCCAGCACGCAAGTAGATGGTATCGCGAGTAATGTTCAACGCAACACACGCAAAGAACTCAAAGAAAAACCTTGGCACACCGAAGGAAAATCCAACTCTGAATGGGTCCTGCTCGACTACATCGATGTAGTTTGCCATATTTTTTACAAAGATGCACGCTCATTTTACGACATCGAAGACCTCTGGGCCGATGCCAAACGCACAGATCTTCCCAACCTTTAAGCTCCACAATAATGTCTGAAGAAAAAAGAAAAAATCCGCTTTCGGTATACTGGATTTACGTCGCTTTTGTGGTCGTACTCGTCAGTACGCACCTATATGTCAATAGCGAATCAAGTGCGGTCATCAAATACAAAGAAACGCTACTTGATTTAGTGGAGGCTAAAGGCGTGAAACAAGTAAAAATCGTCAATCAAAGTTCGGCACGTTTTCAGTTGCGCAAAAGTGCACAAGCCTACATCAATAGCCGCAAAGACCTCGATTTCCCGAAGATACGCAAGTTGCTCGCCAACAAAAACGCTCAACCTTCCAAAATTGTCTTTGAACTAGAAAATATCGGCAACCACGCCAACTTTGAAAAAGCGCTAGACGAACGCGGATACCACGACTACGAAAACGTTATTGAAACCAACTGGATTGCTCAAATCTTAGGCTACTTATTGCCATTTGGTATTATTGTCCTTATCTGGATGTTCGTCATGCGACGCATGTCTGGTGGCGGAGGCGCTGGCGGAGGCGGAGGCCAAATTTTCAATATCGGCAAATCGCGCGCTCAGGTCTATGAAAAAGGCAAAAGCACAAACATCACGTTTAAAGACGTTGCAGGTTTAGAAGGTGCCAAAGAAGAAATTGTCGAAATCGTCGAATTCTTAAAAAATCCTAAAAAATATACAGAACTAGGGGCTAAAATTCCAAAAGGAGCACTCTTAGTGGGCCCTCCAGGAACTGGCAAAACCTTACTTGCCAAAGCAGTTGCCGGCGAAGCAAAAGTGCCGTTTTTCTCGCTGTCTGGTTCTGACTTCGTCGAGATGTTTGTTGGCGTCGGTGCCTCACGTGTTCGCGATTTATTCCGCCAGGCCAAAGAAAAAGCACCAGCCATTATCTTCATTGACGAAATTGACGCCATTGGCCGTGCACGCGGTAAAAACAACGGATTCAACACCAACGACGAGCGCGAAAATACCCTCAACCAACTCCTTACCGAAATGGACGGCTTTGGCACTAATTCAGGCGTCATTATCTTGGCTGCCACTAACCGTGCCGATGTACTCGACAGCGCTCTCATGCGTGCAGGTCGTTTTGACCGTCAAATTTACGTCGATATGCCCGACCTTAATGAGCGCAAGGCCATTTTTGGTGTACACCTCAAGCCAATCAAACTTTCAACAGAAATTGACGTCGACTTCTTGGCTAAACAAACACCTGGCTTTTCCGGGGCCGACATCGCTAACTTGTGTAACGAAGCTGCCTTAATTGCCGCACGCCACAACAAAACGAACGTCGAGAAACAAGATTTCCTCGATGCTGTAGACCGCATTATCGGTGGCTTGGAAAAGAAAAACAAAATCATAACCCCAGAAGAAAAGAAAACAATTGCTTACCACGAAGCTGGCCACGCCGCCGTTTCTTGGCTCTTGCAATATGCGAACCCGTTGGTGAAAGTTACCATTGTGCCTAGAGGGCAGTCTTTAGGTGCAGCATGGTACTTGCCGGAAGAGCGCAGCATTACCACCACCGAACAATTGCTCGATGACATGTGTGCAACTTTAGGAGGTCGTGCAGCCGAATTACTTACGTTTAACCGCATTTCTACTGGTGCACTTTCCGATTTGGAGCGCGTGACCAAACAAGCCTATGCCATGACCTCCATCTACGGGCTCAATGAGCGTGTCGGTAATATTTCTTTCTACGATTCACAAGGTAGAGACTCCTTTACCAAACCCTACTCCGAAGACACCGCAAAAATCATCGACGAAGAAGTAAGCAAACTCATCGAGAGTCAGTACCAACGTGCACTGCAATTACTCGGCGAAAACCAAGATAAACTTGCTCAACTTGCAGACCGTCTACTTACCTCAGAAGTCATTTTCAAAGAAGACCTCGAAGCTATTTTCGGTAAGCGTCAATGGGATCCAATTGAGGAAGAAACAACTGAAGAAGTGGTTACCGATGCTATTTCTACAGCAGATGTTACTGCTATAGAAGAAGGTCCTACGAGCGAGAACAGTTCACCTGAACAAGAAGAAAAACCTGAAGAACCAACACCAGGCGAATGATTGGAAACCTAGGGCAACGCGTGATTACAGGAGCCGTTTTCGGCACCCTTGTCATCGGCTCTATGCTCTGGAATCCTTATGCATTTGCGCTTGTCTTTTCCTTTTTTATGATAGTTGGCTTGTGGGAGTTTTACAACTTCTTTAAGCAACACCAAGTGGTAGAGGTATCCAATGAAATTGGCATCTTCATTGGTATTTTCATCTATATCTTATTGGTAGGAATCAGCTTTGAATGGTTCTCAGTAATTTCACTCAGTCTGATTTTCCCGCTGTTCTTTACACTCATTCTCAATGAGCTTTGGGCCAAACACGCACATCCGCTGCTCAATATTTCGGTATTGGTATTCGGTATCATTTACGTAGTTGGTCCGTTTTACCTAAGTATTGACTTACACGTCCGCGACACCTCGCCACTACCCAAAGTACTAGGTATGTTCTTGCTCATCTGGACCAACGATTCCTTTGCCTATTTTACTGGAAGAGCTTTCGGAAAACACAAACTTTTTGAACGAATCTCCCCAAAAAAAACTTGGGAGGGAACCTTCGGCGGCGTCTTATTTACACTGCTTTTAGGTTTCTTGATAGGTGCCTATATCAATAAAGGTGAAGTGTTGTTTTGGATGATTTCCGCCCTTATTATAGCGCCAGGGGCCATCTTTGGAGACCTACTCGAATCTTTATTCAAAAGAAGTTTGAACATCAAGGATAGCGGCAAAATTCTACCTGGCCACGGCGGTGTACTCGACCGTTTTGATGCGGCGCTGTTCACGATCCCATTTTTTTATTGTTGGTCTATAATCTATCTTTACTGGAAATGATGACTTTTCACCGCGAAGGACGCTCCATTATGCTCGGGAGCATTGTTATATTTCTTGGCTTAAGTGCCCTGAACTACTATTTTCTAGCCTCAGCCATTTTTGGACTGTTCCTATTTCTAGAAATTGGTTTTGCAGTCCTACTCTATTTGATCATTCAATTTTTCCGCATTCCAAATCGAACTTGTGGTGGCCAACTGCAAGACATCATGTGTCCTGCCGACGGCAAGGTAGTCGTAATTGAAGAGGTCGAAGAGACAGAGTACTTCAAAGACAAACGCATTCAGGTTTCTATTTTTATGTCGCCTTTAAATGTACATGCCAACTATTATCCTATCAGCGGCGAGGTAACTTATACCAAATACCATCCAGGGCTCTTTTTAGTGGCATGGCACCCAAAGAGCAGCACAGACAACGAACGCAGTACTTGTGTTGTCAAGCATCAAAACGGAACGGAAATTCTATTTCGCCAAATTGCAGGTGCTTTAGCCCGTCGAATTTGCTATTATGCACAAACCGGCGACAAAGCCCAACAAGGCGCCGAATTCGGTTTTATTAAATTTGGCTCTCGCGTTGACCTATTTTTGCCTTTAGGCACGAAAATTGACGTGGAGCTCGGACAAAAAGTTAAAGCTAAACTCACTAAGCTTGGAACTTTAAATTAATTTGTAACTTTATAAAAAAAAACGCCATGAAAAAAGTATTTGTAGCAATTGCCCTTACCACATTCGTTGGATCTATGGCAACTACAGCTTATGCAGCTGTAAACGGAACGCAAATCGTTAAAAAAGACGATGACAAGCGCAAAAAGAAAAAGAAAAGTTCAAGCTGCTGCTCGGCTAATGGCCAGCAAAAGTCTTGTTCTTCATCTAGCACTTCTACACAGAAGTCTTGCTCAGGTGAGAAACACTAATTAGTTGCAATTCTTGTAACAAAAAAGCCGGCTTGCGCCGGCTTTTTTTATGTCTAGAAAATTTACTTATGCGGTAAATATTTCTTGATATAGCGCTTGGTATTTTTCGAGAATTTTCTTGCGCTTGAATTTAAGCGTTGGCGTAAGTTCGCCACCTTCAATGGTGAACTCTTGCGGCAATAGCTTCACTTTCTTGAGTTGCTCCCAAGACCCGTATTCTTTGTTAATTTCCGTAATTTCTTGTTGAATGCGCGCTTCTAATTGTGCGTTGGCAATCACTTCAGCATTCGATAATTTTGAAAAATCTAAGGCGTGGCGCTCTGCCCATTCGCGCACAAATGCAAAGTTGGGCACTACAAACACAGCTGGGAATTTTTCTCCTTCACCAATTACCATAGCTTGTTCGATGAAACGCGATTGCTTCAAACGATTTTCCATAGCTTGGGGAACAATATATTTACCGCCAGAAGTTTTGAAAATTTCTTTCTTACGGTCGGTAATTTTGAGGAATTTATCTTCTTGAAAAGTGCCGATGTCGCCGGTACAGAACCAACCATCGGCGTCGAATACTTCATTGGTAGCCTCTTGGTTTTTGTAGTACCCCATCATGACGTTTGGTCCTTTGACTAGGATTTCGCCGTCAGCGGCAATTTTAACCTGAACGTTATCTACAAGAGGGCCAACAGAACCAATTCGGATACCTGTTACAAAATTGTTTACAGAAACTACCGGAGAAGTTTCGGTCAGGCCATAACCCTCCAAAATTGGAATATCCGCGGCAAGGAATATACGCGCCAAGCGAGGTTGTAAGGCTGCAGAACCAGAAGCAATTGCTTTGACATTGCCACCAAGTGCTTCTTGCCATTTAGAGAAAATAAGTTTACGGGCAATGGCCAACTTCACCTTATATGCAAATGACTTACCCACAACATCGTAGTCTTCAGCTACACCAACTGCCCAGAAAAAAAGTGCGCGTTTGACACCAGTGAGGTCTTCACCTTTGGCCATAATTTTATCAAAAACTTTTTCAATCAAGCGAGGAACTGCAGAGAATACATCAGGCTTCACCTCTCGTATGTTGTCGCCTATGGTATCCATGGATTCAGCAAAGTGAATGGAGCAACCAATATACATGTAGAGGTAGTGCAACATGCGCTCGTAAATATGACAAACCGGCAAGAAACTCAATACTTTTGAGTTTTTGTCGGCAGGTATAGGTACAATGCAAGATGATACAGTGGATAGGATATTCGAATGCGATAGCATTACGCCCTTAGGATTCCCAGTTGTACCAGATGTGTAAATAATGGTAACTAAATCAGAGGTCTTTACCTCGCGCATGCGTTGCTCAACAACCTCAACTTCGGTCTGTCCTTTATGTGTTTCGATTTCTGACCAATGCGTGCAATTTTCTAGATGATCAAAAGAAAAAAGATGCTTCAAAGTAGGGACCTCTGCCCGTACCGAACTGATTTTATCGACTAACTCTTGATTAGAGACCACACAAATTTCTACACCTGCATCGTTAAGAATGAAACGGTAGTCAGACTCCGAAATATTTGGATAGAGCGGCACCAAAATAGCACCTACTTGTTGAACTGCGATGTCGAGGATATTCCATTCAAAACGGTTAGAACTAGCCACCGCAACGCGGTCACCGGCTTGAACGCCCATGGATACAAGACCGCGAGATACATTCATGGCGGCATCGAGAAAATCAGCAGTTGAAAGCGGAACCCAAATACCTTTTGTTTTGGTAACAAACATGTTCGGATTCGGGTAATTCTTTAATTGATGTCTAGGGACATCGAATAAACGATCTATGGTTAGCATACTATAGGTTTAGGGGCGAAAAATAGCAATATTGTTTCAATTAAAGAAACAAAATCACAAAAAGACTAATGAGCGTCAAACTGATCAAGTTGAGTATAAATCCGTAGCGAATCATGTCTTTGATACGCAGAAAACCCGATCCAAAAACGATGGCATTGGGTGGTGTACCAACAGGCATCATGAAGGCCAAACTAGCTCCCAGCGTCAGCGCCATGGCCAAAGGGACTAATGGCAGACCTGTC
>JAIXXP010000046.1 GCA_027490665.1 Cryomorphaceae bacterium
AAAGAATTTACTGCTCAAAAAGAGCAAGTTGCTTCTCTGGCTGAAAACAGGTCTCAATGCTATTTTATAATTAACCAATGGATGAGTTATTTTAATGATAATCATTTGTATACTGGCTTGAACACAGATGCAATAGATAAAATCCAACCCCAAAAACTTCAAACTGATTTTCCAATTGAAAAGATTACGGTAAGCGAGGCGCTAATAAAGAAATTAGAAAGAGCAAAAGGAATTGAGGGCATTTACACAAAAAAAGGCGAAGGTTTTTCAATTGCGGTTCTTAAAAACAAAAATTCATTCAGAGATTATGTTGCCGTTGTGATAAAATCAACAGATAGTACATTTGAAAACGGTTCTGTATTAGCCGAACTTAAAGAAAAATCGGCAAATGAATATTTTCTATTGTACAACTCGGCTCATATGTTGGCCTTTGCTACTATAAAACCAAAGAATGGTGAGTTGATAAGTGGTTTCGTTAAGAATGGAAAGGAAATAGTTGACAATGAGAATTATAATTTCGAAGCAAAATTTCTGAACGAAAACACCTTGTACTTTAATATACCAAGCTTTAGTTGGGAAGCGAAACCAATGGTTGATTCTTTGTTTGCCGCACAAAAAGAAAATCTATCCAAATCTGCAAACCTAATTATTGATCTAAGAAATAATGGTGGTGGCAGTGATGATGTCTACGGTGTTATCTCTCCCTATTTATATACACAACCAATAAAAGGTATTGGCGTTGACATCTGGGCGACACCTGATAACATTAAAGGGTGGGAATTAGTTTTAGAATACCCTGATATACCCGCTGAGAGCAGACATGAAATTCAAAATCTTATAGATAAAATGAAACTACAGATTAATCAAAATGTAAATATTGCTGAAGACTACATAGATTCAAGCTATACGCTACTCTTGTTTCCAAAGAATGTAGTCATTCTAATAAATGAGAGTTGTGCTAGTACTACTGAACAATTTTTATTGGAGGCAAAACAAAGTAAGAAGGTTACATTCATGGGGCAAAATACATCAGGCACCTTAGATTATTCTAACGTACGGGAATCAGATTTTTGTGAAATGCCGTATTTGCTATATGCACCAACCACGCGCAGTCGACGAATTGATATTGGAGAAGGAATTGACGGCATTGGTATTAAACCCTCTATTTACCTCACTGATAAACAAGATTGGATCGAAGAAGCATTGAAATTTCTTGATAACAAAAAATAAATTGACAACTATGAAAAAACAAATAATCCTCCTCTGCGCATTGTTTATGAGCCTGCAACAATTCATCGCGCAAACTACTCCATTACAAAAAATGGATGACTTCCTTCAGCAAAAAGGAGATGACTTTGAGGCAGCATATGAAAAGAAAGACGTTAAGGCATACAATGCATTGTTGTCTGATTATCTATTGATATATGAGAAATTATCTGTTGATGAGAAAAAACAGCAATCCTATTTGATGAGCAATATCTACTATAATCTAAGTTGCATATACTCCATTTCGAAAGATAAAAAATCTGCTCTAGCCAATTTGAAAAAAGCAATTGATGCTGGTTATAACGATTACGGACATGTACAACTTGATACCGACTTAGACAATATCCGAAACGAGAAAGAATTTCTGGAACTCAATAAAAAATTGAAGTCAACCGGCGACTATCTTTCTATTCTCAAAAGAGCAGGCAAATACAACTTGTCAGACAATAGATCAGTCCCAGCGTTCAGTTATCAAGCAAGTGATAATCCAAACCTTGTGGCATTGCGCAAAGGATTCAATCTCGATAGCATAGCCGGACAAGGTTCAGACGTGTTACAAATTTTAAATCTCATGCATTGGATTCACGATTTAGTTCCCCATGATGGAATGAATGGAAATCCGGAGGTCAAAAATGCAATGAGTATGATTAATGTCTGTAAAAAGGACAATCGAGGATTAAACTGCCGAGGGCTTGCATTGGTTTTGAATGAATGTTATTTATCAATGGGCATTAAATCGAGAGTTGTTACCTGTTTACCTAAAGACAGCCTGAAAATCGACAATGATTGCCATGTTATTAATTCCGTTTATTCCGAATCACTCAAAAAATGGCTTTGGATTGATCCGACTTTCGATGCTTATGTGATGAATGAAAAAGGAGAACTATTGAGTATTGAAGAAGTTCGAGAGTACCTGATCGGTGACAAACACCTAATTCTGAATCCAGATGCCAATTGGAACAATCAGCAGACGCAAACAAAAGAGAATTACCTTGAAAATTACATGGCTAAAAACCTCTATATTTTGCAGCGTACTGCATCAAGCGAGTACAATATGGAAACAAATTCTGAAGGTAAAACCTACAACTACATAGAGCTTCTTCCGCTTGATTATTTTGATCAAGCACCACAAAAAGAGGAGGATAAACGTGAAGAGAGCAATACGCTATGGATCTTCCACAAAACCAATAACCCGAATGTGTTTTGGGAGCATTGATAGGAGAATTTTTTTGGACTTGTTAGTATATTTGTGGGGTTTAGCAGGGAGTTAGCCATAATTTTTAACAGACAAAGTGAAATATACTATAAATCAAGTAGATGCTTTTACCGACACAGTTTTTGGTGGAAATCCTGCTTGTGTGGTGCGGTTGGACAACTGGTTGCCAGACGAGATCTTATTGAAAATTGCAAAGGAGAACGCAGTTGCAGAAACAGCTTTTTTTGTTGACAAAGGCGAAAAAATCCATTTACGTTGGTTTACCCCTGAAATTGAAATGGATTTGTGCGGTCATGCTACTCTTGCTACAGCTCACAGTTTAGCGACAATTCTTGACTGTAAAAAAGATGAAATTGTATTTGAAACTTTAAGTGGCGACTTAATTGTCAAAATAGAAAATGGGTACTATAAAATGGATTTCCCATCAAGAATGCCTATTGCAGACATTTTACCTGATACCATTTCAAAATCTTTAAATATACAGCCCAAGGAAATTTTGAAATCAAGAGACTATGTTTTGGTATATGAAAACGAAGCGGAAATCAGAAACATTAAAATTGACAGACAATTGTTCGACCAAATAAATCTAGATCCAGGAGGAGTTATTGTTACAGCAGTTGGAGATAACTGCGATTTCGTTTCGAGATTTTTCACCCCACAAGCATCAATTTTAGAAGATCCTGTAACAGGTTCAGCACATTGCTCTTTAATTCCATTTTGGGCGAAAAGACTAAATAAAAAAGAACTTTATGCCCAACAAGTTTCAGAACGAATGGGCAAGTTGTACTGTGAAGACAAAGGAGACCGAGTAATTATTAGCGGAACCGCAAAAACGTATTCAATTGGAGAATTTTGGACGGAATAAAACTGCCTCTATTATATAAGAACCAAACCCAAGTGAAGTGCAACAGAATTTAGGATGTTACAAAAAGTAAGCACAAATCAAAAACAATGAACGATTGGAGGTGAAAATTACCCGGGTTACCTCAGTTACCCAAGTAATACTCGTGTTACTCAAGTAATACCCAAGTTACCCAAGTAATATCCGCGTTACTCGAGCAAATGGAGTGATTTTTTGAAATTATCAGTTAATTGACGATTACATAATCTCGTGTTACTCGAGTAAAAACAACTTATGCTTTTCCGAAGTTATTATTTAATAAAATAATACGATGAAAATAGTTTATTTATTAAAATAAGAGCAGTT
>JAIXXP010000024.1 GCA_027490665.1 Cryomorphaceae bacterium
AGTGTTTCCATTAATATTAATAGTAGTAGAAGTATTAGCACATGATATACCTAAAACTTGACCACCTGTACCCGTGGAGGTCAGGTTATTAATAGTGTTAGACGAGAAAGAAACTGTATTTGTTCCACTGAAAGATGAACTTATCGAAATTCCTGTTATTGTTGATTGACCAGTAATATTGGTTATTGTATTGTTCGAAAGTGTATTAGTTGCCCCACCTCCCCAATAACCAAAAGTCATACCAATAATAGCAGATGTACCACCTGTCCAGTTGTTGAAAGTATTTCCAGTAACAGTTTTACAACAACTTGAAGAAGAGCCATCAAAATTACTGAAACCGGTTAGAGCAGTAGCTCCTGTAACTGTAATATTAGAAAAGTTATTATTGGTCTGCGTCAAAGAGGCAGTGCTTGGAGATGAAGTCCCAGTAGTGGCTAAAGTAACTGTACCACCAGCTCCTGTTTTATTAAACGCAGTAACTATACTATTACTACTCACGCTACATGAACCAGATGCAGGCATTGTAAAACTATGAGAAATAAAGGTAAAAGAACCTGTGGTATTTGAACTAATATTAGTAAACGTATTGCTATTGATTGTTGTTGTTAAATTTGTACTAGCAATACTTATAAGTGTTATTGCTCCAGAATTAGTAACCGTGCTCGTTGCAGCTGTAAAATTGTTATTATTAACGTTCAAAACACTTGTCGAACTGGCAGAGCCAGAAGGATAATTAATACCATTAATTGCACCTGAGAAACCAGTTGTAAGTGCAATTGTGTTATTATTAATCGTATTGGTAAATATCGCTGATGGTGCATTTGAAGATGCTTGCACTTGAATCCCGTTTAATGTTCCTGTTGTTACGCCACCATTAGAACTAGTGATACTATTATAAGACACATTAAATCCAACAGAGTTACGAACTAAAATACCGTTTACAGTTCCAGATACGTTAATATAGGAGGAAGTAGTAGTTGTACCAAAATTTGTAATGGTATTTCCAGTGCCTGACGCAGTACCCCCAATGTCAATTCCTGTATTAGCATCAGCAGCAGCCGTTGGACCAACTAAGATAATACCTTGGTTAACATTAGTAATGGTGTTTCCATAAACTTTTAAACTACTATTACCACCAGCAGCTCCTGTTGCAGTAGCAGAGGTTCCAACTGCTGAAGCAGTGTGAGTAGAGTTACTGTAGATACCAATGGAGTTGGCATTAGTTCTGTTTAAGGTAATGGAGTTGTTTTGAATAGTTATATTCTGCGCACCATTCGTTGTTGTTGAATAAAGTAAAGCAATACCCCATTCTATTTGGGTAGTCGTAGTAGTGTTTCCTGCCGACTCACTCAGTACGAAATTTTGAATTGTTATAAAATCCGCACCAATGATTTTGAAAAAGGCATCAGTTGTTGTGCTTGTCCCAATACCCGCAGTAATTGTATTTCCTCCCCCATCAAAAATAAACCTATTGGTATTTGAACCCCCAGTTATTGCTGTATTTGTAATTGTATAACCTCCGGCCGGAGCTGTTTGTGATGCAGATAACGTTATAGTTACAGGGCCCGAAATTGCCGTTCTGTTATTTACATCTGCAATGGCTAATGCCAAAGACGTATATGTAGAACTCATCGCAGGAGTTGTGTTCCCGGGATTGGTAACCGTCACCTGCCCCCAACTACCCCCAACAAAACTAAAAAACAAGATCACTGCGCTAAGGAAGCGGAGCAAGTTGTTTTTGAGTTTAGAACAGGTAAGAGAATTTGAAAAAGTTGATGCCAAGCTGAAGTAAGGGGTAGTTTTCATAGTTGGGTTTTAGTCTTTGGCATACACGCTACATCTTGAAAAAAACTGAATATAGAAACCTGTGTGTCATGTAGCCATGATCGGTTTGTAATATTCCAGTAAATGATTAGGATCTAGAAAAAAGAGGCTCTTTGGTACCGAAATTATCGGTTAAGGAGTAGCATTTTCGTGTATAATTTGTTCATAGTTGATTTTAGTTTGGGCTAAAATATGGGATATGCAAACTAAAACCAAAATATTTGCAAATTCTTTTTCAACAATTGAACTATTCCATGTTAAAAAGAAAACTATAGGTAAAGAAGCAAATAGTAATTTTAAACAGGAGACTATGCCTTACAGCAATCGAGAATTTTGAATCAATAGAATGGTTGCCAAATTACCATTTAATTCTGAAGATCCTCTGCACCCAACCTTCCGGCATTTGAGGCGCATTAGATGGGTTAGGCGGCACGGATACCATCACGAGGGCGATTTCAGTGTCTAGAGCTATGCGCTCAACCATTGGCTTGAGGTAGTTCTTTTTGGAAAGTTTCGTTTTCATGTGGTTACGCTTATTGTTGTACAAAGATTTTCTTCATTTCTATTTGACCATTCAACTGCACTTCAACAAAGTAAACACCTGATGGTACGTTAAGTTCAAGTATGGTGGATGAACCACTTATTTGGCCGTTGTATACTTCTCTACCCGCCGCATCTCTCACCACAACACTTCCCTTTTCAGTTGCTGTAATGTCGATGTCTTGCTGAATGGTGACTTTTCCTCTGCCGTTGGAGCTCACTAAAATACTGCCACCTTCATTAATGGCGCTTTCTTCCTCCACCCAACTATTGCTCGGGCCTTGCGCGGTAATGGTGGCGTCTGGCATAAAGAAGTGCAGCACAAAACGGTTTTGCAACACGCCGCTGTTGGCGTAGAAAGCATAAGTGTCGTGGATAGTGAAGTCTTGAATAGTGCCTTCTACCTTATCTTCTAAAAGGATGATGCCGTCTTCTAAGATGTATTCAGCAAGTTGAAGGTTGTAGACTTTACTTTCTGGCAGCTCTAGGTAAAGCGGCACAGAGATTTTCTTTTTGTTGTTCTTTAAGCCGTTCATGACAAGCTTCTTGCCTGCCGCCATGGTGTAGAGTTGTGGGGCGCCACTTACGAACATCTTTTCGGAGTCGTTTTGGTCTACGGCATTGGTCATGTATTCGTTCATGAAGACCAAAAGTTGGTCGTAGCGCGGGCCGTCTACAAGGTTCACGCGGGCTAGGGTTGGGAAAACTGTCGTATTCTTAAGACCCGGATTGCCTGTTTGGTGCGAGAGCATGCTGCGCGTCATGGCTAAGGAACCCGTAGCACTTGTGCTGCCGACGCGTACCCACACCGCTTGCATAGGCGCAAGGTATTGCATTTGTGCAGCAGTGAGTGTTAGGCTGGTATTGTGGGTTAATTGTTGGTTACTGCCATTGTAGGTGATGAGTGCACTGATGTCGCTGCCAGCGTTATTGGAGCGGATGTAATACGTTTCTTCTACATTGGTTTTGGTTACGGCATGCCAGTCTAGGTAAGCCATGTATGGGTTGGCAATCAAATTGAAACCAACTGAACTTCCCGAGGTGCGTGTGAGACCCGAAATTGGGAAATCTGATTTACACAAGCCATTGGCATCCGCTGCGCTAAAGGTAAGTGTACCGTCTAGAGAACGGCGGTGTACGTAACCTGTGCCGGCAGTTAGTGGTGCGGTGCTCAATATAATTTCAGTGTAGGCTTTAGTGGCTTCACTATAAGACCAAACTCTGTTGGTAGTGGCGCCTTGGGCGCCAAAACTACTTCTGGCTACGCTATTCATCGGTACACCCATGTACCAGAAACGGCCACTGGTGGTGCTGTTCCAAGTTGAGCTATTTCCACCGAGCGCTTTTTCAACATTGTAGGTACCTGTACCCGTCATACTTGTACCTGTAGTTGCTTGGACAAATGTGGCGCCGTCTTTGAGCGTAAAGGTGCCATTATTGGTGAGGGTGCCCGTAACCGTGAGTAGTTTAGACGCTGCAATAGCAAGTTCGCCTGCTGCTACGTTTAGCGCTGAGAAACTCAACGCATTGCTCGGATTCAAGGTGAGCGTTCCGGCTCCTGTTTTAGTGAGTATAATGGTGGTACCTGAAATATTGCCTGTGAATTCGCTGGTACCGCTCAGGTTTGTAGTAAGGGTGCGGCCAGTGCCAAGTGCAATTGCACCAGCACCTAGTAATTTGGCTCCATTGAAAGTGATGTTACCTGTTGCGTTATTGGATGTCGTTAGACCTGCATTTAAGGTGAGCTCACCGCCATGCAGCGTGACTGGGCCATTAACGGTTGTGGCAGATCCAATGGTGATGTTGGCCGTGTTGTTTGTTTTGCCGAGGGTGAGTCCGCCAATGGTATTGGCAACCGTAAGATTTGCAATTGGGAAGCCCAAGGCACTTGAAAAGCTGGTGTTGACTGGTTCAATGGTAAGGGCTCCTGTAGTATTCACAGGGGAAACAGTATTGAAGTCTATGTTGTCACCTTGGATGATAATTGGGCTGCTTGAGGCAGTTACGTTCGTATTAGCCTTCGAACCTAAGGTAGTCGAAAAAGTACTAAAGGTGCCTAAGAAAACGCTTACCTGTGAAGAAGAATTGTTTTCACCTTTTAGAGTGATGGTACCTGAGTTGGCTAGGACGTTTCCGCGGACGTCAAGACCCTGATCGTATGCCGTGCCAGTTCCTGCGGTACCATGTAGTAGAATACCCCCTCCTCCAGTAGCTTCAATGGTGCCAATAAAGTTGATACCAAGAGATGTAGCTGAACCATTGCACCCACTTGCGTCACCAATGAGTTGAATGGCATCGGATGCCGCATTTGACGACCTAATGATCCAGTTGTCATTTCCTTCACGGCTTATACCTTGTGCATTTGCTGTTCCTGTACCTGTGGCTTTGCCATATATCGCGATTTTACCACTACCTGCATCTAACGTGGTGCCGAAAGCCATGATACCAGCATGCACACCTCCGGTAGACAATCCTGAGTTTTGCCCTCGCAAGGTAATATTTCCTCCACCCGACTGTAGCACACTACTTGCGCACAATTGGATTCCGCCGCGTTTAACTGCCGCAACTACACCATCCAGTTCATCAGCTCCTCTTGCGTAGCCCGTTGACAAATCAGCACCACCGCCTAGAGAGATAGCACCGCCGCCAGAGGTAATGCCGCTGTTAGTACCACCTGAAATGTAAATATAACCTGCCCCGTTGTTATCGCTATCGGCCCAAAGAGTTACGTCTCCGCCTGCGGTAGTTATGACTTTAGCCGAAGCCTCAATGATATTCGAAGTAGCTTTGAGCAAGATATCTCCACTTGCACCACCCGTGGTGGTTAAATTTTGATTGACATTGATTTGACCGCCATAAACCGTTATTGGCCCCGCAACACTCGTATTTGAAGCAAAAGTTACATTTGCCGTATTTTGGTCCTTGCCAATAGTGAGGCCGCTAATGGTGTTGGGTAAACTCAAGCCTGTGATGGGATAGGATATTGCGTTTGTAAAACTTGCACCCAGAGGCTCTACTGTGATTGTACCAGTTGTTTGAATGGTTGGATTATTTAATGTAAATACATCGCTTCGCATAACGATATTACTGCTACTGCTGGCTAAAGAACCCTTTCCCCAAGTACCGCCAATCTTGAGACCTCCACTCCCCTCTCCAATAAAGGTAATCGGGCCCGTTAGGGCATACGTTTGAATACCACCTGCTTCAATCGCACCATAAGTGCTGGCGCTAGGCGTTTTGCCGCTGATCTCTATTCCTCCACCTGTTGCGTTGGCAATAATTGTGGCTGCACCTTGAAAGCCTGCCCTACCTGCGTTGGCAGCTGTTTCACCAACAAATCTGATTGCCGAACTCAAGGGGCTTGAAGACGTAATGTTTGGCGTCACACCGCCGGAGGCCGCATAAGAATTCAGCTCAATGCCATGCGCATCGCTTGAAGTGGCTGCACCATCGAATAAGATGGTTCCGTTACCTGAATGGATGACCTGACTTGCACCGGTCATTCCGCTAAACCATTGGATACCCGCACTGCTTGAATGCGACTTGCCTTTGATCACGACATCTCCTCCTCCACTGTAAATGGACAAGCTATTTTGTTGGCTGTTTGCTGCTGTACTGAATCCAAAATTGACTCCGCCTGGAGGCAGCAAGGGTCCCCAATTGCTTGTTCTATTGGAATAGGCATAACCTGTCGGAACAATTGTCCCGGAGGCTAATGTTTGGGTAGTAGTACCTCCTGCCATTGTAATGGTTCCGCCTCCAGTTGCTTGGCTTGTGGAGCCATTTGCAGAATTGATGACTACCGCATTCTGAAGGCCAATAAAGTCTCCGTCTGTTGCATTTGCAGTACCATCGGCATTCGCCCAAAAGGTGATGTCGCCGTTGTTACTTGTAATGGTTCGATTGGCATTTACAACGATGCTATTTTTTGCTTTCAAAAGGATATCTGCATTGGCAGCTACAGCTTTGATACTCAGGTCCAAAGTTACTTTAGAGCCATAAAGATTTATGGGTCCATTAGTTTCTAAAGTTGCTCCGGTATAATTTTTAGCGCTGAAATGACAGACACTACACGGCGCAAAAAGTATTTCTTCTGAGCCAGTATTGCTGCCTAGTGTCAACTCACTGCGGTTTTGAAAAATCGCTATCCAAGCCAAAGAAAAAACATGATTGGCATTAGGCACATTTCGAAAGGTGAATGCGCCTGTACCATAAAATTCAGGCAACTCAACACTGGAACTTGTGGACCAAGAATAAGAAGAAGCCTCTAGAATTATGTTTCCAGTCCCACTATCAAACGTGAGCCAATCTATATTCAATTGTCCTGAATTGTTTGCATCGGTATCCGCATTGATATGTATATTCCCACCCCCAGTTGTCATGATTTTACCTCTGGTTGTTCCAGTTGTTGCAAGTGATTCAAATCCGTTTTTTGCCAGTAATGAAATTGAACCTGAACTTCCTCCGGCTAAGAGTTGAGCACTTTGCGAATTTGCGACAACTGCTGAGCCCATACGTATACTATTGGCATATACCGTTAAGGCTCCCATTAGACTAACGGTATTATTAAAAGTAACCGTTCCGGTAGAACTAGTATTTCCAATAGTTAGGCCATTTCCAGCTACTGTTGAATTGATATCCTGATTGACATCAACAGAAATTGCATTCGTACTACCTAAAATGGTCAGGCTTGATGTACTGAGCCAAGAAACGATTTGAGCCGCAGTAAGCGTAGCATTACCCGAAAGGGTTAATGTTCCTGCGCTGTAACTATACGATCCAGAGTTACCCGCAGATGAAATCGTAAGCGTCTGTGAGAAAACGGGAAGCGTGAAAAGCAATCCAAAAATGAGTGAAAAAGATGACTTATATATTCTTATAACCATAAAGAGAATTTAACGAAACAAAATTAAGGTAAAACACAAAAAATGATTTGAGTGTTGAGAAAAAACACCTTTCTTCATATGAATTTCAATCAGAGTTAATCTTGTATAAATACCTTCTTCTTCTCTATCATGATACCACTCTGAACAGTGAGGTAGTAAATACCCGCAGGCACATTCAATTCAAATAATGTGAGCGCACCTACTAATTTTCCTGTATACACAACTTTGCCATTGGCATCGGTAGCTTGCACTGTGCCATCTACCTTCTCGGTTTCTGGTTGTTCTATACTAATTTGCACCTTTCCTTTTGAGTCGGCTGTAATTTGGACATTGCCACCTTCTGTATAGCTCGTTTCTTCCTCCACCCAACTATTGCTCGGTCCTTGCGCTGTAATCGTAGCATCTGGCATATAGAAGTGTAAGACAAAGCGATTACTAAGCACTCCGCTGTTGGCATAAAATGCATAGATATCATGAATGGTGAAGTCTTGGATGGTGCCTTCTTGTTTGTCTTCTAAAAGGATGAGGCCGTCTTCTAGAAGGTATTCAGAAAGTTGGAGTTCGTACACTTTAGAGGTTGGCAACTCAAGGTAAAGCGGCACAGATATTTTCTTCTTGTTGCTATTAAGACCGTTCATCACGAGTTTCTTGCCCGAAGCCATGGTGTAGAGTTGTGGTGCGCCACTTACGAACATCTTTTCGGAGTCGTATTGGTCTACGGCATTACTCATGTCCTGATTGAGATACACGAGCATTTGAT
>JAIXXP010000040.1 GCA_027490665.1 Cryomorphaceae bacterium
AAAACGGCCGCATTCGGTTTGCCGTTAATTAATAACATTGATAACAAAGCACGCCTGCCACAAGGGGTCATCATCTGCCCAACACGCGAGCTTTGCCTTCAGATCACCAAAGACCTCAACGTCTTTTCCAAGTATCTAGATGGCAATATCACAGCAGTGTACGGCGGAACCGATATCCGTACGCAAATCACGAGCGTTAAAAAAGGAACCTCAATCATCGTGGCAACACCAGGTCGTTTGGTCGACCTCATTAACCGCAAAGTCATCCAACTCGGAGAGATCAAATACGTGATCTTAGACGAAGCCGACGAAATGCTTAACATGGGTTTCAAAGAGGACATCGACATGATCCTCGACCAAACTCCTATCGACAAAAATGTATGGTTGTTCTCTGCAACAATGCCAAACGAAGTAGCACGCATCGCTCGTACTTACATGACCGATCCGTTAGAAGTTTCTATTGGCCACAAAAACCAGAGCAACGAAAACATCGAACACATCTACTTTTCAGTTAAAGAACGCGATCGCTACGACGCAGTAAAACGCCTCATCGACTTTAACCCTACCATTTACGGCCTCATTTTTTGCCGCACCAAAAATGAAACCGCTACGGTTGCGATGAAACTCGCCCGCGATGGTTACAACGCAGAGCCACTTCACGGTGACCTCACTCAAGCCATGCGCGACCGCGTTATGGAGCGTTTTCGTTCGAAAGAACTCCAAATTTTGGTGGCAACAGACGTTGCAGCACGTGGTTTGGACATCAACAACATCACGCACGTCATCAACTACAACCTACCTGACGACATCGAAAACTACACACACCGTAGTGGCCGTACAGCTCGCGCTGGTAAAACAGGTCAGTCTTTGGTGTTGGTCAATACCCGTGAGAACGTTAAAATCAAGGCAATTGAGCGCCAAATGCGCATGACTTTCACGCAAGGTCAAATTCCAAATCCAGCTGAGATCTGCGAGATCCAATTGAAGAAACTCATCGACAACACAATTGCTACAGAAGTAAAAGAAAGCGATATCGCACCTTTTATGGATCAAATCTTAGCTTCTTTCGCCGATTTATCAAAAGAAGAAGTAATCAAAAGATTTGTATCTGCTGAGTTCAATCGCTTCATAGACTACTACGAGCGCGCTGGCGACCTCAACGCAGCAGCAAGCAAAGACGACCGCGAGCGTCCAGAGCGCAACACCGATCGCAAGAGCCGTGCCCGCGAAGAAGGCAAAACACGCTTCTTTGTCAATTTAGGTCGTAGAGATGGCCTCAATCCGGGTGCCATGGTGCGCATCATCTGCGATGCAACTGGCCTCAACTCCAAAGCACTTGGCCGCATCGACATCATGACCTCTTTCTCTTTCATCGAGGCAGACGACGAGCACACACAAAAAATCTTGAAGCACGTAGATGGCTATGAATTCGAAGGCCACAAAGTTTCGATTGAAGTTACAGCACCGGGTCAGGGTGGTGGTAGCGACCGCGGTGAACGCAAGTTCTCCAAAGGTCCGGGTTCTAAAAGAGGACCAGGCTCATTTGGTGGCGGTAAAAAACCGGGCTTTGACCGAAAACCAGGCTTTGAGAAAAAAGGCGGTTTTGACAAAAAACGTTCCGGTGGTTTTGACCGCGATCGCGGTTTCGGAGCCAAAAAAAATAATTATTAATTCTCCTTACCCATACAATTATCCATATGGAAATCAGAAATATTGCCATTATTGCCCACGTTGACCACGGTAAAACTACCCTCGTCGACAAAATGATCGAAGCGGGCCAAGTAGTCAACGAGCGCGACCGCATGACCGGCGAACTCATCATGGACAACAACGACCTTGAGCGCGAGCGCGGAATCACGATTGTATCTAAAAACGTATCGGTTTCTTACAAAGGCACCAAAATCAACATCATCGACACCCCGGGTCACGCCGACTTCGGAGGTGAGGTTGAGCGCGTTCTCAACATGGCCGATGGCGTATGTTTGTTGGTCGATGCCTTCGAAGGCCCGATGCCGCAAACGCGTTTTGTACTTGGTAAAGCACTTTCTATGGGTCTCAAGCCTTTGCTTGTGATCAATAAAGTAGATAAAGAAAACTGTACACCAGAAGAAGTTCACGAAAAAGTATTTGACCTCATGTTTGAGCTCGATGCCAACGAAGAACAACTCGACTTCCCAACTATTTATGGCTCGGCTAAAAACGGCTGGATGTCTACAGATTGGAAAGCACCTACAGATAGCATTACACCTTTACTCGATCAAATTTTGGAATACTTTCCACCAAAGAAAATCGAAGAGGGGAATACCCAAATGCTCATCACTTCTCTTGACTTTTCTTCTTACGTTGGACGTATCGCTATCGGTCGTTTAACAAGAGGTGTCATCAAAGAAAACCAACCTATCATTCTTTCTAAGTCCGATGGCCGTCAAGAAAAGCACCGCATCAAAGAAGTCTTTGTTTTCGAAGGCATCGAGCGTGCAAAAGTATCTGAAGTACAACCTGGCGACCTCTGTGCCGTAACGGGTATCGAAGGTTTTGAAATCGGCGATTCTATTTGTGATGCCGAAAACCCAGAGCCACTACCTACCATCAAGATGGACGAACCAACCATGAGCATGTTGTTCTCTATCAACGATTCTCCATTCTTTGGGAAAGAAGGAAAGTTTGTTACGTCGCGTCACATCTCTGACCGCCTCACCAAAGAACTCGAGAAAAACCTCGCGTTGCGTGTCAGCGACACCGACAAAGCCGACAAATGGATGGTTTTTGGCCGTGGTGTATTGCACCTTTCTGTACTCATCGAAACGATGCGTCGCGAAGGTTATGAGCTTCAAGTTGGGCAGCCACAGGTGATCATCAAAGAAATCGATGGTGTCAAGTGCGAGCCTATCGAAGAACTCACCATTGACCTACCTGAAGAGCACAGCGGAACAGCAGTAGAAGCCGTTACGCGCCGCAAAGGAGAAATGACGAACATGGTCCCGAAAGGCGAACGCATGATTGTCACTTTCCAGATTCCTTCACGTGGTATTATCGGTCTTCGAAACTACCTCTTGACCCAAACCGCTGGTGAGGCTATTATGAACCACCGCTTCTTGGAATACCAACCTTATAAAGGAGAGATTCCTGGTCGTCAAAATGGTTCACTAATTTCCCTCGAACAAGGTACTTCTATTCCTTTCTCCTTGAACAACCTTCAGGAGCGCGGTAAGTTCTTTATTGCACCCAACGAAGACATCTACGAAGGTCAGGTAATCGGTGAAAACTCACGCGCAGGTGACCTATGTGTGAATGTAACCAAAACCAAGAAGCTCACAAACATGCGTGCTTCAGGTTCTGACGACAAAGTGCGTTTGGCTCCACCTAAAGTTTTCAGCCTCGAGGAGTGTTTGGAATACATCCAATCTGATGAATATGTTGAAGTTACCCCTAAAAGTTTGCGCATCCGTAAAATCTTATTGAAAGAAACTGATCGCAAACGTTCAGGTAAGTAATAATAAATTTGCCAATTTTACGTTGTGTTAACGATGAAAAAGGCTTTCCTACTTGTGTTTTTAGTGCTTGCGGTCCAATTGCAAGCACAGAAACGCACTTTTTTATCGCGTTCCGAGTTTGGTCTCAACGTCGGCCAAACCTATTACCTCGGAGACCTCAACCCTTACCAACAATTCAAAAATGCCCACCTTGCAGGCGGGCTTATGTACCGTTACAATATCAATAACCGCCTGACACTGCGCTTTAATTATTTGTACGGACAAATTTCGGCAGCAGATTCTACTTCGCCTTATCCATTATTGGTCAACAGAAATTTGAGTTTCAAGTCTACGCTACACGAAGTAGCCGCAGGCTTAGAATTTCATTACGTGCCATTTCAGTTCGGTAGTAGTCGCTATCCGGCTACAGCCTATTTACTGGCACAAGTGGGTGTCTTTCAAATGAATCCGCAAACCTATTACAATAATGCCTGGCAAGACCTCCAGCCTTTGGCGACAGAAGGTCAGGGCACGAGTATCAATTCTCAAAAACCCTACAATCTTTATCAACTTTGCTTGCCCTTAGGAATGGGAGTTAAGGTGAGCCTCGGAAAAATGGCTACTTTTAATATTGACGTGGCCATCCGCAAGACTTTCACCGACTACCTTGACGATGTTGGTTCAGATGTATACTTTGATCCACAAGTTATTTCAGATGAAATATCTGACTTGTCTGCCGCGCTTTCCAATCAGAGTTTAGATGGCAATCGTTTTGGTAAACGCGGCACGAGCAGTACCAAAGATTGGTATGTTTATACCGGCGCTACCCTCACCATCCGACTAGGTAAAGGTGGTGGTTGTTTTTATTAAATTTATACATCATGCAAAAGTTGTTTTTTATTTCTTTGGTTTTCTTTTTATTCTCTTGTCAGTCCGAGGTTTGTGAGTGTGCCGACCAATGGTTAGAAATGACTGAAGCACTTAAAAAAGCTGAATCTAAAGGAGAGCCCATAGATAAACTCCTCAAAAAATACGAAGCTCCGCTCAAAAAATGTGAGAACCTTGATGCCAATAAAACAGCTGCAGAAAAGGAACAGATGCTCGAAGAGTTGCGCAGTTGCGATTCCTACAAAAAAATCGGCAAGAATTAGGATTTACCCTGATTGATCACAAAAGTCGCTTTAAAAACTTCTTGATACGCAGCCCAATGCTGATAACCAGAAATGGTCTCGTTGTGCCATAAAAAACTGAAGGTTCCGCCGTACTTCTTCACTTCTTTATACAATGTTTCTACGCGTTTTTTCGCTGCTTCTGGTGTGAGTTTAAGGTATTCTAAGAGCGTTCCGTCCATATAAACAAATGGATGGATGTTGAGATGCGTTGCTTCATTTTTTCGCAAATCAAACCACTTAAAGGTACGTGCAGTTCCCGCACGGAACCCCGTCTGTTCTGCATAACCCATGGTGTAGTCGTGCGTGATGCCTGCTCTGATGAGATGCTGGTAGGTGTTCGGCAAGTTCATCAACAAAAAATGTTGTCTGTTGCTATTTGGTCGGTATCCTACAATTTGTTCGAGTCTTTGTATCTCGGCTTCAAATTGTTGATAGCTGTGTTGGGTGAGCGAACTGCCGTGAATGCCTATTTCTGCATGGGCTGCAATTTGGCGTATTTTGTCTTGTTGTGGCAGATTGAGGTGAGAGAGGTTTTTATCGAGTTTGGTGTAGTTGCCCAAGAGCCAAAATACTTTGGTGTCTGGGAAGTGTTGGGCCAGTTCTGAAATTTGATCAAAGGTATCGTAAGGATCTGGTTTGGCACCTTTGCGGACCATTTTGCGATCCATTACCCTTTCAGTTCTTCGGTAAAGGATGTCTTTGCAATTGGCAAAGAAAGTTCGGATCGTGTTTTTGTGCGCGTAAGCAAAGGTATTATCGATATCAAAAGTAGGTTGAAAATGAAAGCGTGGTTGCTGCGCTTGTAGCGCTTGGTTGAAAGCTTGTTCCAAGTAATGGATCAGTGCCTCGCTCCAAATATCGCAAATAGGAACTTGTAACCAATTGTAAGCCGCTGCAACAGAGCCGCTAGACTGGAAGCGTTCTAGGGCATCGGTCTGAATGCTGTGGTATTCTTCCATGCGACTGAGCATGTAAAAGATACTAGCCAATAAATCGGGTTGTCCGTTGAAGCAAAGACATTCGGTGCCATTGAAAAACCCTTTTGTTGGCGCCTCCTTGAGTAAGTCATCATCAAAAAGCAGTGCTGCCGGAACCATCTGAACAGCGTCATCAAAATCTCTATTCGAGTAATTGAGTTTAGGTCCTGATGCAGCTATAAAAGCGATGCCATCGTTGGTGAGCTGATACACAACCTTCCTTTCTGAAAAAGCAAACCCTAAGGTGTAGAGCAGGCGCTCGGTGATATATTCTACGTAGATCAGCACTAGAGCGTAGTGAGGATTTTTTCGCAAATAAAAGTGGAAGCGTTGCCGTCTCCGAAGATATCAGAACGCGTTTGAATGGACCTATTGAGCAAAAGGTTAGCAGCATCTAAAATTTGCTCTTGGTTAGCGCCGGTCAAAATAGCTGCCCCTGCTTCAACGACCTCTACCCATTCGGTTTGTTCGCGTAGAATAACACATGGTTTGGCAAAGAAATAGGCTTCTTTTTGAACGCCGCCGCTGTCGGTCACAATTAACTTGGCATGTTGCTCTAAGGCGATCATGTCCAGAAAGCCAGCGGGTGGGGTAATCAGGAGTTTATCTTGTGCAGCTATTCTTTGTTGAAAAGCAACACTTAAAAGTGTTTCAATTTTGTTTTTGGTGCGCGGGTGTATGGGCAGTACTACACGCAAGCCAGTTTGGTCAATGAGTGTCAGTAGGGCTTCAAAAATAGCTTGGAGCGCAATAGGGTCATCGGTGTTGGAGTCTCGGTGAATGGTACACAAAATAAATTGCTCTGGGGTAAGGCCTAACTGCGCGAGCAACACAGATTTTTCTTTACTACGCGCTGCAAAATACAAACTGTTGTCGTACATGATGTCGCCGCAATGGTAAACGTGAGGTGCGTCAATGGTTGCCTTTCCTTTTACCTCTATCTCAAAACCCTCCTTGGCTAAATTGGCCATTCCGGCTTTGGTCGGAACAAACAGCAAGGTGCTCATGTGGTCGGCTGCAATACGGTTGATTTCTTCGGGCATGGCCTTATGAAAACTCCGTAAACCTGCCTCAATGTGTACCACAGGGATGTGGATTTTTGCGGCTGCAAGTGCCGCTGCGATAGTTGAGTTCGTGTCACCGTATACGACAACCGCGCTGGGCTGTTCTTTAACTAAAATAGCTTCTATACCGCTGAGCATAGCGGCAGTCATGTGGCCATGTGAGCCGCTGCCGACTGCCAAGTTGTAGTGCGGCTCAGGAATACCCAATTCCTCGAAGAAGACTGCCGACATATTTTCATCGTAGTGCTGGCCTGTATGCACTAAAATTTCTTCTAATTGCGAGGCGAATTGGGCTTGGATAGCACGGCTCAGCGCTGCGGCTTTGATGATCTGAGGCCGCGCGCCAATGACGGTTAAAATTTTCTTTTTGGACATATCATAAGATGCCTTCATCGGCGAAGCTAAAATAGCCATTATCTGTGAAAATGACGTGATCCAAGAGCTTCATGTCTATGAGTCTTGCAAATTCCTTGATGTCTTTGGTTAGTGTTTCGTCTTGGGAGCTTGGTTTGCGTTGCCCACTAGGATGGTTGTGGCACAAAATGAGACCCGTTGCCGCACAGCGAAGTGCTTGCTGAAAAATGCGTTTCCCATCGGCAATGGTACTGTGCCGACCACCGATACTCAATTGCGAAATCTCTATAATTTCGTTCGAAAAATTGAGATACAGTACATAAAATTGCTCGTGGTCGAGATCGGCAAGTTGAACTTGCAGGAGGTCATAGACGTCTCTAGAGGTTTTGATGCTGCGCCGTTGCCGCACTTCGGCACTTTGGTAGCGCCTGCTGATTTCAAATACGCCGAGAATGCGTTGGGCAGTTTGCGCGTCTAGCCCATAGATTTCAAGTAGATCCCATTCATTGCTTTTAGCTAAGGTGCGCCAGTTGTTCTGATGCAAACGCCAAGTGCGTTCCAATACGACATCTATTTTTGGCTGCTGTTGTGCTTGACCGCAAACGAGGGCAAGCAATGCAGCATCGCTGAGTTGTTGAAGTTTGTTTTCTAATTTCATTGGATTTAAAACGCAATAAATTTGGCCAGCGCATTTGCGTTGAAAACTTTTTATAAAGCGAAGAAATTATAACTTTGTGTTATGGCTAAAAAGCAGCAGAAATTCCAAAATGTGGTATACAGTACCAATCCGAACTTCTCATATGAATTCGAGCAAGCTGATGATATTCAGACACTTCCGCCTCAGCAACAGCGCCTCTATGTGAGCCTAGATCGCAAGCAACGCGCAGGTAAGGAGGTTACGCTTATTGAAGGTTTCGTAGGTGCCGAAGACGACCTCAAAGACCTCGGAAAAATACTGAAAAGCAAGTGTGGAGTAGGCGGAAGCGTCAAAGACAACGAGATTTTAATTCAAGGCAACTTCAAGCAAAAAATCTTTGACTTATTGGTCAAGGAGGGATACAGCCAAACTAAACAAAAAGGTTAAGCGAAGTTTGGTGCAGGTTCAATATGAATGAGCACTTCTGTAATATACGGATAAACCTCCATGAGGTGGTCTTTGAGCGCATGTGAAATCGCGTGTCCTTCAATAACAGATAACTGACCATCAATTTCAAGGTGTAAATCAACAACATAACTCATTCCGTTTTTGCGCGCCCAGCATTTTTCGATGTCAACAACTCCCGGTACTTTCACCGATTCAGCACGAATGGCGTCAATCAGCTCATGATGGGTGTGTTCGTCCATGATTTCTCCGAGCGCAGGTCTGAAAATCTTGTACGCGTTGTAAACAATAAAAAAGGAAGCAATAAGTGCTGCCCAGTCGTCGGCTTTTTCGAAACCTTTGCCAAATAAGAAGGTCGCTAGAATACCTAAGAATGCAATGAGCGATGAAATAGCATCAGAGCGGTGGTGCCATGCATCGGCTTTTAAGCTAGAAGAGTTGGTTTGTTGTCCTTTTCGATAAACGTACTGAAAACTCAATTCTTTAATGACGATAATTGCAGCAAGTACGTATAGTGTGAAAAATGCTGGTTGTTCCTGTTTTTCAGATAAATGCCTGATGCTTTCAACGGCAATAATAGTGGCTGAAATGAGAAGAAAACCAACAACTGCAAATGTGACGAGCGGTTCAGCTTTACCATGGCCATATGGGTGGTCTTCATCTGCAGGTTTATTTGCGTAACGAATACCAATCAGCACTAAAAAACTTGAGAAAATATCAGCACAAGACTCTATGGCATCGGCAATGAGTGCATCTGAATGCCCCACAATTCCGGCAAACCCTTTAGCGCCCGCTAGAATAGTATTCGTCAGGACGCTGAGTATGGCTGCTTTTTGAGCTTCTTGAAGTAATCTTTTCACGACCTAAAGATAGGTGAACTATGCGCCATAAACAAAAAAAAGCGGCTCCGAAGAACCGCTTTTCTGGATAGGGTAGGTGGACCACCACTATCCATAACCTAACTATAAACTACTACGTGGAAGGTTTTACAAATACAATGCCAAAAACGTAAAAAAGTGCAAAATAGGGTGTTGAAATTTTAAAATACTTAAAGTTTGATGAATTTACCCTTCTGTAGACCTCCTTCAATCATGTAAATACCGCTTTCAAGTGCTTGTACTTGAATGGTTTGACCTACTTCTACGCGTTCGTTGAAAATTACCTTTCCATTGATGTCTTTAATCTGGATGAACGTAGGCTCCGTAATACCCAAACTGATTTGCGTTTGCGCTGGGTTTGGAAAGATACTAAGCCCGCCTTCTAATTCATCAATTTGATCGAGCCACATGTTTTGATGGAAGGTGGTGTTGGTAACGATAGGTGCATTCCAATCAAAATAAATGTAAGCAGTGTTTTCAATGATGGACATGATCGCGTTTGTAGGTATTTCGCGAATGCGATAGGTAAGCTGCCCATGGCTTTCAGGTTCATTGGTGGTAGAATCAGGCAACCATATTTGGTTGAATTCAAAACGCAGGATACCATTTCCTAAATTGACCACTTGCATTGGGTGAGAAGCTTCAATGAGCGTAAAACTCGTCCAATCGAGTAGGGTGCTCAAGGTATCTATGATATATACATTTTGTGCAGGAGCAGTGCCTGTGTTCTGGAAGCGAATGGTATAGGTGAGTGCGTCATCGATAAATGCATCCAAATAACCTATTGGGTAATTCTCGTTCATGTAATCGGTACTTGCATTCTTGTCGTTGGGGTCGTAGGCATTGCCCAAGATTTGAAGTAAAGAACCGTTGTTGTTGTAGGTGCCACAATCGTTAACAGGACCCGTTGGCGTAATTGTAGAGGTATAGAAATGCTGTGCACCGTTGATCAGGCCTCCAGGAACGCTGAATTGAATGACATCGTTATTGGTAAAGCTCGTTGCGCTGTTGGTTAAATTCCATGTTATGGTATTTCCTGATATCGTATAGTTTGAATTTTGAATCGAGGAGAGTATTGGACTTACTCCAGCTGGATATGTAAAGCTGAGCGTGTAGGCTCCAACTGGGCTTGGTCCGTAGCTTCCCCAATTGAGCTTAATGTAGGCGATGTTATTTTGGTAGTAGCCAATCCAAGGGCTAACTGTGGTCCAAACGTCAGAGCAAGTTGTGGTTGTTCCCCCGCAATTTACAGCTAAATAACCTGTATTGGTTGTCGAAGACGTGCTTCCAACGAGCGTAATAACGCCTACGGTTGGGTTATAGCCGTTGTAAATCAACCAGTTTTGGCTTATGGTTGCAAAAAGGTAGGTACTGGTGCTGTATTGGCCGCAGTAGCTAAAGTAACCAGTAGAATCGGTGTAAACCGTTACTGAGCTGTTGGTGGCTGTGTTGTTGTAAAGCGTAACAGGAGCATAAGTCAATGGTTGTTCGCCGGCATTCATAACGCCATTTGCATTGGCATCGCAGAATACA
>JAIXXP010000013.1 GCA_027490665.1 Cryomorphaceae bacterium
TGAGTTGTTCCCCAGCCGGATTCGGCGCAATTTTGACAGCAAAGTCATTTAAGTCAGTAAGTTGAGCAGCAGGATTTACACGTGTTGGGAATGCCTCAAAGCAATCGCTATCAATTCTGAACATATCAAAGTACCCAGCATTGGGAATTTCAACAGATGAAACGATAGAGCCGTCTTGTAGGGAAAGACCAATGAGGGTAACGCCATTTGTTAGCATGCTCTCAAAATAAAAAATGCCGTTTAAGGGGTCAATTGATGAGGCATTCATGATGTAGTTTGGCAAGTTGAGTTGGGTTGGTAACGGCGTCACTACACCTGTTGCGGCATCGATTTTCCCTAAACACTTGACGCCATTTTGCATAATGAGGCCATACATGGTGGTGTCGCCACAATTGTAGGCAAAGTTATCAAAGCTATTGCCACCACTAGGAATGGTAATAATGGGTTCTGAAAAAATGGTGCCGTTGTAGATATCAAGTCCTTTGAGTTTGTCTTCGGAAATGAAATAATAAACCATCAAATGCGGATTGATCACCGCGCCTGCCATAGTATAGCTAGTGGCAATGGAAGTTGGTGAAACGAGTGAAACAAGCCCGGTAGTCAGATCACAGCTTGCCAAGCGCATGTCGCCGCTATAGGTGCCAGTGGTTTGGTTGTAAACTACTTGAGAATACAAGCCGTACATGGTAGAATCAGCGGTATTGAAACGGAAATTATTGAAGTCACCGGTTGTACTTGGCAGGTTGACAACAACATCGGATAGAATACTGCCGTCCTGCAAAGAAATTGAAAGCCAAGAATCATCGTCTTGGTAGGAATAACTAAGATTATAAGGGTTTAGGGAAACACCGGTGGTATTGATTGTACTACTTAGAGCAGGATTGCCGATGGGGGTGATTGTACCGTTAACGGGGTTCATCTCGACAAAAGTGACGCTAGAAGGATTGAGTTGGCGATATAAACCATACATGTTATTGCCAAGTTGACTAAAAGAAATGGATGGAAGCAAAACTGCGATGATTAAAAAATTAAAAATCAGGTTTTTATGGATGTTGAATTTCAGTTTCATAGTAGTTTAGGTCGTCTTGATTTTCGAAAATTATGATTCCTTTTGACCAGTGGCGTCGAGGGAATACTAACTTCCACAATATAAACAACCGTCGTCGTCGTCTTGTTCGGGCGCATGCTCAATTGCAGGGTTGAGTTGCTTTTTGAGTTCGTAGATTTTTTGTTGTGTTTCAATGTCTGAAAATAAGTCTCCAGTGAGTTGGGATTTCAGATCGGCAATTTGTTGTTCTATTGTTTCCATGTGTCGAATTTAAAAAAAATAAGTTTTCGCCCGACATGCTGCTTGTTGATGAGCATCCCATCAAATAATTGTACCTTTGCACTTTATTAGAGCTATGGCGCATAAATCAGGTTTTGTCAATATTGTCGGTTCTCCAAATGTGGGGAAATCTACACTTATGAACCAATTGGTGGGTGAAAAGCTCTCCATTGTGAGTTCGAAGGCGCAAACTACCCGTCATCGCATCTTAGGAATTGTCAACGAAGAAGACTACCAAATTGTTTTTTCTGACACGCCGGGTGTAGTCAATGCTGCTTACAAACTCCATGAAAACATGATGGAGTACGTCAATGCCTCTATTTCCGATGCCGACGTCCTTATTTTCATGACAGACACCCATGAAAACGAAATGAACCACAAAGAAACTCTAGAGCGCATCCAGCGCCTCAAAGTCCCTGTGCTTTGTCTCATCAACAAAATCGACACCTCTGATCAAATCAAAGTAATGGAACGCGTCGGCTATTGGCAAGAAAAGTTGCCCAATGCCAAAGTTTATGCGGTTTCGGCTTTACACAAATTCAATATAGAAGCTGTTTGGGAAGAAATCCTAAGCCTCATTCCCGAAAGCCCACCTTACTACGACAAAGAAGAAATTTCGGATCGCCCTATGCGTTTCTTTATTTCAGAAATCATTCGCGAAAAGATCTTCATTCATTGCCAGAAAGAAATACCATACAGCACCCAAGTTGAGGTAGAAGAATATAAAGAAGAACCAGGTCTCACGCGCATCAGAGCCAATATCATCGTAGAGCGCGATTCCCAACGCGGCATCATTATTGGCCGTGGCGGCGAAATGCTCAAACGCATCGGCAAGGCTGCGCGCCTAGACATGGAAAAATTCCTAGAAACCAAAGTATTCCTCGAGAATTATGTCAAAGTTGACAAAGATTGGCGCCATTCTGATGCCAAACTCAAGAAATACGGATATTAAGCACAACAATCATGAGTAATATAGTTGCAATTGTCGGACGTCCAAACGTCGGAAAATCTACCTTGTTCAATCGCCTTACAGAATCTCGCGATGCCATCGTTAAAGAAGTGAGTGGCGTTACAAGAGACCGCATCTACGGAAAAGGCGAGTGGAATGGCTACCAGTTTTCGGTCATCGACACCGGAGGTTATGCCACTACCAAAGAAGATATTTTCGAAGGCGAAATCAGAAAGCAGGTCCAAATTGCCATTGAAGAGGCAACTGTCATTGTCTTTATGGTTGACGTCATGACCGGCATTGTAGAAATGGATCAAACCGTTGCTCAGTTGTTGCGCAAAAGCAAGAAGCCTGTGCTCATTGCTGCCAATAAAGTAGACAACACCGACCGCGTTGGCCTTTCTTCTGAATTCTACACCTTTGGTTTAGGTGAGGTCTTCGACCTCAGTGCAACCAATGGTAGCGGCACCGGCGAAATCCTCGACGAACTCGTGAAGTATTTCAATAAAGAAGACGAGTCTATTCGCGAAGAAGACAGCTTGCCGCGCATTGCTATAGTTGGGCGCCCCAATGTAGGTAAATCTTCAATGGTCAATGCTTTGACAGGTCAGGAGCGCAATATCGTTACAGACATCTCAGGTACCACCCGAGATGCTATCCATACCCGATATAAATCTTTCGGATTTGACTTCCTTCTTATTGACACCGCAGGTATCCGTAAAAAAGCTAAGGTCACCGAAGACATCGAATATTACTCTGTCTTGCGTTCAGTGCGCACCATTGAAAACGCAGATGTCTGTTTGTTCATGATAGATGCCTCTGAAGGCATCCAAAAGCAAGACTTGAGCATTTTCTACATGATTGAGAAAAATTCCAAAGGAGTAGTGGTCTTGGTCAATAAATGGGACCTCATCGAAAAAGACCAAAATACAATGGTCAAATTCGAGGCCGACCTCCGCGAACAATTGGCGCCGTTCAACGATGTGCCTATTATCTTTACTTCAGCTATCGAAAAGCAGCGTATTCACCGTGCTTTAGAAACAGCCATGCGCGTTTTTGAAAACAGAACCCGCAAAATTGCTACCCATGAGCTCAATGAGGTGATGCTCGATATCATTGCAGCTACGCCGCCGCCGGCCATCAAAGGAAAATATGTGCGTATCAAATTCGTAACGCAGTTACCTACCCATGCGCCAGCCTTTGCTTTCTTTTGTAACTTACCGCAGTACATTACAGACGCTTATAAGCGTTTTATTGAGAACCGTTTGCGCGAACGTTTTGACTTTGAAGGCGTACCAATTAAGATCTTCTTCAGAAAGAAGTAAGAACTTTCAATTTGATGAATTTCTACAGTAACTGGTTCTCTTAAACCATTGATACCAGACATCACAATCGTTTAAAAACAAAAAAGGCGAGCCTCACAGCTCGCCTTTTTGCTTGATAAGAGTAAGCACTATCTGATGAGATTCAGGTGCCCAGTGACAATCTTGCGATAGTCATTTTCTTTCGTTTCGAATTGTAGTTTCCATGTGTACATGCCTGCAGGCACTTTAATACCGTCTGGGCCATAGGTGCCATCCCAAGCTTGCGTGGCATCGTTGGTTTCCCAGATGACCTCGCCCCAACGGTTGAAGACCGCCAATTGGAAAGCATAAGGGTCAAAACCTGTTGTAAAGATGGCTTGCCAAGTTTGGTTGTGCTCGTCTTCATCTGGAGTGAAGGTATTAGGAACATAGTATATAGGCTCTGCAATAACAGGTAGGTTCAGTTGGTATTCGTCTGAACAACCTAGTGATGTGTATGCAGTAAGCGTAACCAATAGGTTTTCAGAAACACCAACATACATATGGTTTGGATTTTCTTCGGTGCTGGTACTGTTGTCGTCGAAGTCCCAAACATAAGTGAGCGCACCAACTGAATTATTGACAAACTGAATTGGCATCGTGCTTTCGGTGAGTGCACCAGGTAGGGCTGAAAAAGATGCTTCAGGATAACTTTCCATGTAAATGTAGTCGTTGTAGGTTGTAGTTTCGATACAGCCTAAGAGGTTGTACTCTAAGGTGATGTCGTGGTAACCACTCGCGTCAAAAGTATAAGATAAATTAGCACCTTGACCAATTTGAGTACCTCCCCAAGACCAAGTATATACAGCGCCTTGTACTGCACCAATGGTTGAAAGATTCACTAACAGTGGATTACATCCTGAAAGTGTGTCTGCTACAAAAGCAGGTGGTACGGCAGGAACAATGGTGATGGTCATGTCAACGGTGTCGCCACACTGCCCTGGATCTGGGAAGAAAGTGTGAGTGTTGATGCCGGGTACGGAGGTGTCTATGTTTGGAGGTGTCCAAGATCCGGTAATTCCTGGTACGTTGTTAGACGTTGTAGGGAAAATTGGGTTGGCGTCGTCCTGACACAGCTGCGGAATTTGCGTGAATTGTGGAATAATCAGTGGGTCTACAGTAATCGGGAAAGTGAGTGTAGATGCACATTGATTTGGATCAGGTGTAAAGGTGTAATTTACAGTGCCTGGTGTTGTAGTAATTACAGTTGGGTTGTTCCAAGCACCTGTAATGAGCGGCCCATTAAGGTAGCTCGTTGTGTTGGTTGCTGTTGTTGGAATCACAACGTTTGTCATGTACTGACAAATTTGACCCATTGGATTGAACTGTGGAGTCGTGAGCGCATGAACTACGA
Organism: Cryomorphaceae bacterium; assembly: GCA_027490665.1. GTDB lineage: Bacteria > Bacteroidota > Bacteroidia > Flavobacteriales_D > Crocinitomicaceae > UBA952. The sequence continues at coordinate 4,974 of JAIXXP010000013.1, forward strand.
TATCCATAGTAGCAGGGAAAGCACACTGACCTGCCGTAGGCGTAAACGTGAATGTAAATGTTCCTGCGTTGGCCGTGGAAATTGTAGCCGGACTCCATACACCTGTGTAAGGTATGTTGTTGGTAGATGTTGCCGGTAGGGTAGGCGCAACACCGTTGATACACAAATCGGCAATTTGGTTGAAAGTAGATTGCTCGTTTGGTAAAATTTGGATGTTCATAGTGGCCTGAGTTGCACAGATACCTGCGTTAGGTGTAAACGTATAGGTAGTGGTTCCTGAATTTGCCGTGTTGATTGCGGCAGGGTTCCAGGTGCCTTGGATTACAGGGTTGTTTGTAGATAAGTTTGGCAAGCCTGGAGCAGATGCATCTTCACAGATGGGAGCTATCTGATTAAAGGTTGGCACTACTGGTGTATTGACAACAACAGTTGTTGTCGCTGTAGAGATACAACCTCCTGCGTCGTAGGTTACAGTGTAAACGCCAGCCATTGCAGCAGTACTATTCGGGATGGTTGGGTTTTGAAGGTTTGATGTGAAGCCGTTAGGACCGGTCCAGCTGTAGGTTGGCGAGCCGGTGCCAATAGACAAAGCAATAGTTGCTCCTGCACAATATGGTCCAGTATTACTTGCGGTAAGAACTGTGGAGCCCGCAATGTAGGTAATCACGACTTGGCCATGACCTGTCTGAAAACCTTGCGTACAAGTACCCCCAGCTGGGTAAAAGCTTGAGCCTCCGCCTCCGCCTCCGCCGCCATTGGCACCAGCACAGCAATTGTCGCCGCCGCCGCCGCCGCCGCCAAAATAGCCGCCGCCGCCGCCGCCGCCAGCTGCAGTGGCAAAAAAACCGCCGTTGCCGCCTTGACCTATGCTACCTGCAGTTCCGGGTTGGCCGCCGCCCCAAGGAGGGCCGCCATTACCACCAGCAGTTTGGGTTCCGCCACCACCACCTGTGCCGGTAAAAGGAGAGCCTAGGCCTGTTTGGCCAGTTACACAGCCACCAGCACCACCGGTAGCTTGATAGTTGGTTTGCCCGGAGCCGCCAGAGCGTCCACCGCCACCACCTGCAACCACGATGCGGTTGTTCATGGCATATGGAGTAACGCGAATATCAGAAGCGCCACCGCCACCTTTTGATTCATATTGTGTATTAGAAGGAGATGCATGCCCGTTACCGCCGCCGTTCCAACCACCCGTCGGGCCAGTTGGATTACCTCCAACGCGAATTTCAAGAACCTGACCAGGTGTAACTGCAATACTTGGATGTTGCACACGCGCACCATTGCCACCTTGGCCTGAGCCCACAAATGGCGTGGCTTGAATACCGCCACCTTTAGCACCGCGAACGTCTACCTGAATGCTATAAACGCAAGGAGGAACAGTCCAGGTTTGAACAGCACCAGTGTAATTAAAAGTTGCGGACTGTTGGGCCTGTGTAAAGATTGGGGAGAGAGAAAGTAGAGAGAAGATAATCTTCTTGAACATATGCTTGTAGGTTTTGTAGGTAGGCAAATTTAAATTAAATATTCGTGATTTGAGAACGAATATTCAGCTGAGTGGTTGCTTTCATCAGTAAAAAAATGTACTTTTTCAGTAAATTTCACGACTATGACGCCTTACACCGGTCCTTGGACTTCCGCAGAAGCCGCACATTTACTCAGGCGCTGTACCTTTGGGGCAAGCTATTTAGACATACAAAACGCCGTTGGTGTGGGTATGCTAGGAGCTGTAAATCAACTTTTTTTTACAGGTTCTGTAGATCAGCCTTTGGCTTATGATGCAGGCGAGCAAATTGTGCCGCTCGGACAAACTTGGGTGTCTGCAGTTTACCCTACCAACACAACAGCCAATCAGCAAACGGAAGGTGCCCGCATGAAGTCGCTTGGTGCATGGCTTGCTAAAAACCTCAACCAAGAAAGCCTGAGTTTGACCGAGAAAATGTTGTTTTTTTGGCAAAACCACTTTGGAGTTACCACTTCTGGTGATGCAAGGGCAATGTATCAATATTTATCCTTACTTCGTCAACATTCATTGGGTAACATCAAGCAAATGGTTAAAGACGTGACTATTGACCCCTGTATGTTGCTTTTCTTAAACGGAAATACCAATACAGTCTTTTCACCTAATGAAAATTATGGCCGCGAACTACTCGAACTTTATACGGTCGGAAAAGGCGCGCAACTTGCAGCAGGTGACTACAGCACATTTACAGAGCAAGATGTTGCAGCAGCTGCTAAAATTTTTACAGGATATGTAGTTCAGGGGGTGCGCAGCGATACCCAAGCTCAGGTGACTAGTCAGTTTATGCCTGTTTTACACGATACCTCTTCCAAAATACTTTCGTATCATTTTGCGAATCAAACCATCAGTAGTGCTGGTGCTTTGGAATATGCTAATTACATCGATGTTGTTTTCAATCAGACAGATACCGCCCTTTATATTTGTCGAAAACTCTACAGGTATTTTGTGAATTGCGATATTACTGTTTGGGTTGAGCAAAATATCATCGCAGATATGGCGCAAACTTTTGTGGCCAATAATTTTGAAATAGCGCCAGTACTCATGGAACTTTTCACAAGTGCACATTTCTACGACATCAGTGTGCGGGGCGCAATTATTCGCTCACCGCTTGAAACATTGTGCGCTATGCTGAATACTTCAAATACCACAGCTAATTTTGATTTGCAAAGTACCTATCAAACCTATTTATCGATGTATGGTTTGGCTGATCAAATGGGACAAGGCTATGCAGCGCCTCCAAGTGTTGCAGGCTGGACGGCCTATTATCAGGCACCTGCTTTTTACAGACTTTGGATCAATTCGACTTACATTAAAAAGCGTTTTGATGTTGCCAATTTACTGACCTCAAATGGATTCAATGTCAATGGTAATAATTTCAAAATAAAGGTTTTAGATTTGTTAAATGGCTTATCTGCTCCGGCATCTGCTCCACAAGTTGTAAACGATTTATGTCTAGTATTCTTTCCAAAAGACATCCCTGCGGCAGATCAATTGGCCATTAAAAATATACTTACAGGTGGTCTGCCCGATTTCGAATGGACACTTCAATACAATGAATACCTTGCCGATCCAACGAATCCTGTATTTTACAATCCAGTTGAGCTACGCATGCAAGCAGTGCTCAATATCATGTTTAAAATGCCTCAATTTCACGTTTGCTGATGAAAAGAAGATCCTTCCTTAAAAATGGGGCACTTGCAAGCCTTTCTTTGCCTTTCGTACAGAATGGCTTTTCAATGCAAGCGATTGCCAAACAACTATTCGAAGTGCCAAAAAGCGCCGAAGACAAAGTGCTAATTTTAATCCGTATGAACGGTGGAAACGATGGCCTTAATATGGTTTTCCCGAGAGATCAGTACGCAGAATTGGTTGTGCAGCGCTCCAATATTTTAGTGCCCGAAAATCAAATTTTACCTTTGACCACTGATGTTGGTTTGCATCCTAAAATGACCGGAATGCAGACGCTTTTCAACGAAGGAAAGCTAAGTGTTATTCAAAATGTGGGTTACCCCGAGCCCAACCGTTCTCATTTTAGGTCCATGGATATCTGGACCACAGGTGCATTAGATATCAACCAAACCAGCGGATGGCTTGGACGTTATTTTGACAGCGCTTATCCTAATTTTCCGGATGCATATCCAAATGTCGATTACACCGATCCGTTTGCCATTTCAATGGGTTCGGAGGTGTCTTCCACCTGTCAAGGCTTAATGGGGAACTTTAGCCATGCGGTTTCAGATCCTTTTAATTCTTCGAATTTATTGCTGACCTCAGTAACCAATGACGGCACTTATTATGGCGGCCAGATTGAATATATTTCAACGTTGATCAATCAGACCAATGAGTATGGGCAACAAATTAGCAGCGCAGCAAGTGCTGGTAACTCCTTATCTGGCATGTATGATCCGCTCAATCCATTGGCTGTTCAATTGAAGTATATTGCTCAAATGATTTCAGGAGGGCTCAAAACTAAAGTTTATATACTCAACGTGAATGGTTTTGACACCCACGACGCGCAAGTTGATCAAAATGATGTGAAGGAAGGCGTACATGCGAACTTATTGAAACGCATTTCTGATGCAGTGCGTGCTTTTCAACACGACCTTCAATTACTAGGTCTAGAACAGCGCGTAGCAGGTCTAACTTTTTCAGAATTCGGCCGACAAATTGCCAGCAACGGCAGCATGGGGACCGACCACGGCGATGCCGCACCCCTTTTGCTTTTCGGAGCTTGTGTCAGCAATGGAGTGGTGGGGGGCAACCCGCAAATCCCTAATCAAGTGAACAATCAAGCGGGTTTGAGCATGCAAATTGACTTTCGAGATATCTATGCAAGCATACTCAAAGACTGGTTTGAGGTAGACGCGCAAGTAATTCAAGGCTTATTTGAACAGAACATCACTTACTACGACCTCCTACAAGGTTGTACGAATAGTATAGCTCAAAAACCAACCGTGCAACAACCTCAGGCATTGGTTTACCCGAATCCGAGTTTAGGACAGCATCATTTGAAATTCTTTTCAGTGAATGAATTTGTAGAGGTCTTCTTAATTGATCAAAGTGGAAAAATACTCCAAAAGTCTTTTGAAGGTCAGTTGAACCATGGACAGCAAATACTGAGTTTTGAGATCAATGTGCTCAAGGCAGGGTCTTACTTTTACCTTTTGAAGTCGGGCTCAAGACAAGAATTGGTTTCTTTTCAGAAATTGTAAGTACAAAAAGTTTTCAAACTTAATTGCCGCCTTGCATTTGCTCCAAACGCTGCTGACGCTGCATTGGGTTTTCGCGTTTAGGCTCTTGTTTGTAGAGTTGGTAACGGGTCGGAAGCATAACTCTTGGCCAAGTATTGTTGTCGAGGTCGGTATCGGCAGTTTCCAAGAATGGATCTAGTCTAAAAGAAACAACAGGTTGGTCGTAGACAAAAACTTTGCTCACTTTCAATTCTTCTACGCGCCAGATTTCTGCTGGAATGCGCTCTACTTTGGTGCTGCCATCGGCGAATGTAGCTTCAATAATGAGCGGCATGACGAGGCCTCCGAGGTTTTCAAAAGTCAGTTCGTACAATTGCTTTCCAGCATTTAAATAAGCTAAATCTTCTGCGCTTGTTTTGGATACAAACGTTTGGTAATCTTTGCGGTCAATGGCATCAACGGCGTAAATATTGCGCTTGGCATAGAAGTCGTCAATTTGTGGATCGCGCTCATTAACGGTTTGAGAAATAGCTGTTTTGTTGCGCGTATCACCGATAAAAACATCTTTTTGTGCGTCTTTTTGTTGCAAAAAGGCTTTCTCTAGTTCTGGGTTTTGTGTGTTCAGCTCAAACCATTTGACGTCGGTAACAGCGATGTCTACGTGGTCGGTAGAGTAAAACCAACCCCGCCAAAACCAGTCGAGGTCTACGGCAGAGGCGTCTTCCATGGTGCGGAAGAAATCGGCCGGTGTAGGGTGTTTGAGCGCCCAACGTTCGCAATAGGTTTTGAAAGCGTAGTCGAAGAGTTCTCGGCCCATCACGGTTTCACGTAATATGTTAAGTGCGGTAGCGGGTTTGCCATAAGCGTTGTTGCCAAATTGTTTGATGGACTCTGAGTTGGTCATAATAGGTGAAATACCACTGACATCGCCACGCATGTAGTCGGCAATCATGTAGGCTGGTCCGCGGCGGCTAGGGTAGTCGCGTTCCCATTCTTGTTCTGTGAGGTATTGTACAAAGGTGTTGAGGCCTTCGTCCATCCAGGTCCATTGGCGCTCATCTGAATTAATGATCATTGGGAAGAAGTTATGACCCACTTCGTGGATAATTACGCCCCACATTCCGTATTTTTCTCCTTCAGAATAGGTGCCATCTGGTTCAGGACGGCCTCCGTTGAAACAAATCATGGGATATTCCATGCCAATCCATTTAGAGTGAACAGAAATGGCAACAGGGTACATGTAATTAACTGTGTATTTGGAATAGGTTTTAATAGTGTGCGCTACGAGTTTAGTTGAATAGCGTTCCCACAACGGATTGCCTTCTTTTGGATAATAACTCATGCAAAGGATGTCCTTGCCACCAACAGTTTGCTTTTGGGCATCCCAAATGAATTTGCGGGAGCTTGCAAAAGCGAAATCGCGGACATTTGTGGCTTTGTAAATCCAGGTTTTTGTTTTTTGTGCTTTGTCTTTTTCAGCAGCTTCTGCCTCAGCTTGCGTAACAATTACAACTGGTGTATCGGATTTTTTTGCTAATTCATAGCGCTTGCGTTGCTCCGGGCTAAGGATGCTAGCATAGTTTTGACACTCGCCCGTTGCTGCAACGATGTGGTCTGCAGGAACAGTAATGCTTACCTCATAGTCTCCAAAAGGGAGCGTAAATTCGCCTCGACCCAAGAATTGCTTGTTTTGCCAGCCCGTAACGTCGTTGTAAACGCACATGCGCGGAAAAAACTGTGCAATTGTATAAAGGTAGTTTTGGTCCGCTTCAAAATATTCGTAACCAGAGCGCCCCCCGACTTGCATGCGGTCATTGATGTTGTACCACCACTTGATTTGAAAAGAAATATTTTGACCAGGCATAAGTGGCTTAGCCAAATCGATGCGCATCATGGTTTTGTTAATGAAATAGGTCATCGGCTGACCGCTCATGTTGGTGATTTTTTCAATTTTGAAACCGCCGTCGTAATAGAAGTCGCGCTTGCGCAAATCTGAAACGCTTTTAAAGTTTTCCATTTTCTCGACCTCGATGAGCTTGCTTTCTGCATTTTGGTCATAGATGTTTTGGTCGAGCTGCAGCCAAAGATAGGCCAGCGGGTCAGGCGAGTTATTGGTGTAGGTTATGGTTTCGGTACCGTCTAAGCGCTGTTTGGCATCGTCCAATACGAGCGTCATTTTATAGTCGGCTTTCTGTTGGTAATAGGCGTGGCCCGGCGCACCTGAAGCAGCGCGGTAGCTATTGGCCGTTGGTAAAAGTTGGTCGAGCTGCGCAAATTTGGTTTGGGCTACTATTGCACCACTAACAAAGATCAAAAACGCAAGGGCTAATTTTTTCATGGTTTTAGGGTAAAATATTTTTGTGTATCGAAGAGTAAAAAGGAAAGCGTCTCCTTTTGATTTCTGTAGGTAAAGGTTAGTTTGTTTTGCTGCGAAGGAAATTGTTCTATAAGGGCATCAAATTTAAACTGAACCGGATTGTACAGCGCACCAGCGCTTGAAGAGACATAACATTCAATGGTGCCATTGAGTTGGGTTACAATGCCTTCAAGCGTAAACTTGCTCTGACAAAAAGCATCTACGGCATTGGAATCGAGGGCACAACCGTAATTGATCTGGAAATGTTCGTTGATGTAATGCTCAATGAGCTTTAACTCTGCTGATGTTTCATCTAGTTTTTCAAATTTACCGATGAGGGTACCTTTTGGTTCTAAAGTGCGTTCGAGGTCGTGGGTAGTAAAGATAATGGTACCTTCAAAACGCTGTTGAAGTTCGTTGTAGGTAAGCTCGGCATAGGCAAAGTAAAATTCATGCGCAAAACTAGTTACACAAAAAGCAAAGACCATCAAGAAAGAAAGTGTTGTCCTGAGCATGGCAACGAAAATACAAAAAGCAAATGAAATGTTTAACTTTAACCCATGAAACTACCTATCTTCCTTTCAATTAGTCTGCTTGTGTTTACAAGTTGTACATCTGCTGATCCAGACGCTTGTACTTGTGGTCGAGAACTATCGAAACCTATCGCAGATCAAGATGAAGAAATAATGGCTGCCTGCGCTCAAAAAGGTGAGGCCATGAAGGATAAAGAAAAGGTGCGTTGGTTCGAAGACATCATGAACTGCGTAGAGTAACTATTGATCTCCGTTTCTAAAAAAAAAAGAAAGTCCCGCCGCAGCGAGACTTTCAAACAAACAACAAACAATTCTTGCATGCCCCATGTGGCATTTGAGCAAGAATACCTTTTTGTCCGTTGCCCGGATAAATCATGAGTTGTGTTGCTTAACGCAAAGTGCAAAAGAATGGTTACATTGACAGTTGAGATTTCTGTAAATCCACGTAAAACCGGTTGTTTTGTCAGGTAAAACGCTAAAAAATCGGAAATTATGTCTGAATTTTTGAGCTGGTGTAGCATTTGAGCGGTGTGTACCAAACAAAATAACTTGCTATGGATTTTGAAAAATTCACCCACCGCGCACAAGAAATACTCCAAAAGAGCCAATCTTTGGCACTTGCCAATAGCCAGCAAGCAATAGAGTCTGGGCATCTGCTCTTGGCGCTCCTTGAAAATGATCCGGATGTCATTGGGTTTTTACTCAAAAAGAACCAATTGCAACTCGCAGAAGTACAAAAAGGGGCTCGCGCAATTGTGGCTTCTTATCCAAAAGTGACGGGTGCTACGCAGCCTTATGCAAGTGCTGATTTTCAAGCACTCTTGCAACGCGCACTCCAAATTCAAGTCGACCTCAAGGACCGTTTTGTAGCCATAGAAGTGCTGTTTTTGGCACTTCTTGAAGGCAAGGACGCTTCAGCTCGCTATTTACAAGATTTAAAATTAAAAAGTTCAACACTCAAAGCACAAATCATGGAACTTAGAAACGGCGCCAATGTCAATGACTCCAACCAAGACGCCACTTATCAATCATTAGAAAAATATGCCAAGAACCTCAATAAACTCGCCGAAGAAGGTAAGCTAGATCCGGTCATAGGCCGCGACGACGAAATCAGACGCGTTTTACAAATTTTAACGCGCCGAACTAAAAACAATCCTATTCTCATTGGCGAGCCGGGGGTTGGTAAAACAGCTATTGCCGAGGGTCTGGCTCACCGCATTATAGCAGGCGACGTACCCGAGAACCTCAAAACCAAAACAGTTTATTCTTTAGATATGGGCTCTTTGGTTGCAGGAGCCAAGTACAAAGGAGAATTCGAAGAGCGCCTCAAGGCAGTGGTCAAGGAAGTTATCGCAGCTGAGGGTGAAATCATTTTATTCATCGATGAAATTCATACGTTAGTTGGAGCGGGAGGCGGAGAAGGTGCCATGGATGCCGCCAATATTCTAAAACCAGCTTTAGCGCGAGGTGAGCTACGTGCCGTTGGGGCCACTACCTTAAACGAATACCAAAAGTATTTTGAAAAAGACAAAGCGCTCGTGCGTCGTTTTCAGACGGTACTCATCGACGAACCAAGCACAGAAGATGCTATTTCTATTTTGCGCGGCATCAAGGATAAATACGAAAACCACCATAAGGTGCTTATCAAAGACGCGGCTATTATTTCAGCAGTCGAACTTTCTCAGCGCTACATCACCGACCGTCATTTGCCCGACAAAGCCATTGATTTAATTGATGAAGCTGCAGCCAAACTCCGAATGGAAATCAATTCGAAGCCTGAAGAGCTCGACGAAGTAGAGCGCAAAATCATGCAATTAGAAATCGAAAAAGCAGCCATTTTGCGCGAAAACGACCAAAAACGTTTGCAGCACGTCGAAGACGAACTTTTCAAGTTGCAAGAACAACGCATGAGTTTACAAAGCCGTTGGCAAGCCGAAAAAGACCTCATTGAAGGTATTCAGCGCGCTAAAGAGGAAATTGAAGCCCTCAAATTTGAAGCCGATGCAGCAGAACGCATGGGCGATTACGCTAAGGTGGCTGAATTGCGCTATGGTAAGATCAAAGAGGCAGAGGCTGCGCTCGACCAAATGAAAGAGAAGCAACAAGTGCTTGAAACACAAGTGAAACTCATCAAGGAAGTCGTGGATGTTGCCGAAATAGCCGAAGTTGTTTCCAAATGGACCGGCATTCCAGTGGGCAAAATGCTCGAAAGTGAACTCGGTAAGCTTTTGCGACTCGAAGAAGAACTACACAAACGCGTGGTGGGGCAAGAAGAAGCCATTACAGCGCTTTCTGACGCCATCAGACGCAGTAGAGCGGGCTTGCAAGACGCCAAGCGTCCAATTGGTTCGTTTATCTTCTTAGGCACAACAGGAGTAGGTAAAACGGAGTTAGCAAAAGCGCTGGCCGCTTATTTATTCAACGACGAACAAGCCATGACCCGCATCGACATGAGTGAGTACCAAGAAAAACATGCGGTAAGCAGACTTGTTGGCGCGCCTCCGGGTTACGTTGGTTACGAAGAAGGCGGGCAGCTCACAGAAGCTGTGCGCAGAAAACCATATTCGATCATCTTGCTCGATGAAATCGAAAAAGCGCATCCGGATGTCTTCAATATCTTACTTCAGGTACTCGACGACGGCAGGCTTACGGATAACAAAGGTCGTTTGGTGAATTTTAAAAACACACTAATTATAATGACCTCCAATTTAGGATCACAGCTCATTCATGAGCGTTTCGAAAAGGCGAAAGAAGCAATGTACCCTGATGTAGCTGAGGCAACAAGGGTTGAGGTGCTCGAGTTGTTGCGCCAAACCATCCGGCCTGAATTCCTGAACCGCATCGATGAAAGCATCTTATTTTTGCCGCTCACCAAAAAAGAGGTGGCACAAATTGTAGAAATGCAACTCCATGAGCTCAAACTTAAACTACAACTTTCAGACATCCATTTGGTAGTCACGCCAGATGCCTTTGAGCACATCTTAACTTTAGGTTATGATCCGTTCTTTGGAGCGCGTCCTGTAAAGCGCGTGATTCAAAAACAAGTGCTCAACGAGTTGTCAAAAGCAATTTTAGCTCAAAAAGTAGACAAATCACAAAATGTAGTCATGGATATGTTCGATGGCAAAATTGTCTTTAGAAAACCAATTCATGCTCACGAAGAGCTGTTGGCAGTAGAGCCTCAGTAATTAAATGCGAAACTTTTTGAAGAAGGCGTCCCAATTCCAAACAAAATTAGACATGACTTCATCCATGCGCTTTAGGAAAAGGGGGTTGGGAGCCTGCATCCGCTTGAAGTAGTCATCTTGGAATTCGTACAAGCCATATTTGTGGAACACTGCCTTAGACATCCCATAAATCCAGTTTTTAGACGGGTGATTCACGCGCATGATAAAACTTTGGTATTCGCGGATCATGTTTTGGAAGTCGCCAACACTCATTTCGTAGATGCGTGCTAATTTTTGAAAAATCAGTTGCTCAACTCTTGAAGCTTGATCTGGTTCAAAGGTGCTTTCTAGAAACGATAAGTTGCCGACAATGACAATTAGTCCAAATTGACCTGAATCTGAGGTAGCGATATTGGGTCTTGTGACAAAAGCGCTGTCTTCGTTGATCATCTCGGCAACTTCGGCAAAGCCGTTGTCAACGCTATCAAAAATACCATTGATAAATACGTTGGCAACTTGGTTGTCGGATAATTTTTTCTTGGTGAAGGAGCTAAACATTTCGATTTGGAATTTGCTTCATTACAAATTTAACATTCGGTTCATCTGTTTCAACCCAACAGAAAAGTGCTTTATCAACGGAGTTTTCAACAAAATTAAACCTAAAATAGCTGTAATTTTGCAGTAAAAATAAATTATGAAAGCAATCATTTCCACCAACAAAGGCGATATGCATGTGCAATTTTTTGCCGAAGATGCGCCAAACACCGTAGCGAATTTTGTCAAATTGGCTAAAGAAGGATATTACAGTGGTCTTCAATGGCACCGTGTGATTCCTAATTTTGTAATCCAAGGCGGTTGCCCAAATACGCGTGAAGGCGCTGCTGGCAGACCCGGCACAGGTGGTCCAGGTTACTCTATCGATTGCGAGCTCACAGGTGGCAATCAGTACCACGACCGCGGCGTATTGTCTATGGCACACGCCGGACGCAATACTGGAGGATCACAGTTTTTTGTGTGTCATTCGCGCACGCAAACTTCCCACCTAGATGGCGTTCACACAGTATTTGGTAAAGTTGTTGAAGGTTTAGATGTCATAGATGCCATTCGCGAAGGCGATAGCATAGACCGCATCGAAATTATTGAAGAAGCTTAAAACTTAGCGCTACAAGAGCAGAAAGCTTAGGCTTTCTGCTCCTTAGCAAATGCGATGATCAGTTCGGCAAGTTCTTCACCAATGCGGTCTTGCGCTTCTAATGTTGCCGCACCGATGTGCGGTGTGCAAGCAATGCGCGGATGCGCAATTAATGCTTTTAATGGATTGGGTTCGTTTTCATAAACATCTAGCGCCGCCGCCGCCACTGTTCCATTTTCCAAAGCCTCGAGTAAGGCATTTTCTTCAATAACGCCACCACGTGCAGTGTTGACCAAACGCACTCCTTTTTTCATGTGCTTGAATTCTTCGGCTCCTATAACAGCGGCTCCGTTTTCTTGCTTTGGCACATGGATAGAAATGTAGTCGAGTTGGTCAAGCACTTCTAAAAGATTCCCTGCTACTTTTACAGGTACTTCTAAAGTTTGACCAGCAATCTTGAGTGTAATTGGCTGAATGCGCGCGTTGCGTTCAATGGCAATCACTTTCATGCCGACACCTAAAGCATAGGCTGCCAAACTTTGGCCAATGCGTCCAAAACCAATGATGCCTAGTGTTTTGCCTCTCAGCTCAACGCCTTTAGCATAATTCTTTTTGAGTGTAGAAAAATCGCCGGTCTCGATGTTTTTAAAGGAGTCGTTTAAAAAACGGGAAATCGAGAAAAGTTGCCCCATCACGAGTTCTGCAACAGATTGAGAGGAAGAGGCTGGTGTGTTGATCACCGTGAGGCCTTTGTCTCGGGCGTAACTCACATCGATGTTGTCCATGCCTACACCACCGCGCCCAATGAGTTTTAAACCTGGGCAAGCGTCAATGACTTCTTTGCGCACTGTGGTGGCACTGCGCACGAGTACGGCGTCAAAACCTTCTTGGTTAATGGTGTTTGCGAGTGCTTCTTGCGCAACTTTTGCTGTACTTACTACATGGCCGGCTGCTTCTAGAAGCGCTTTACCTAAATCTGAAATGCCGTCGTTTGCTAAAATTTTCATATCAACCTTTTCTATTGAATTCGTTCATGACATCGACAAGTACTTGCACGCTTTCGAGTGGGAGCGCGTTGTACATGGAAGCGCGGTAGCCGCCAACAGAACGGTGTCCTGGCAAACCAACAATACCTGCTGCTTTCCACATAGTGTCAAATTCAGCGCTTCGGGCTTCATCGGTGAGCAAGAACGTGACGTTCATTTGGGAGCGGTCTTCGCTTGCAACAGCACCTTTAAAAGATGGGTTGTTGTCGATTTCTGAATACAAAAGGTTCGCCTTTGCTTCGTTGAGTACTTGTTGGGCAGGTACGCCACCATTGGCTAAAAGATGACGCAGATTGAGCATAGCGACATAGACACTAAATACGGGAGGCGTATTGAGCATAGATTCTTTCTCAACTTGTTGTTTGAGGTCGAGGTAGGTAGGCATGAATTGCGCACTGCTTTTGCCTAAAACTTCATCCTTGACAATGTAAAGTGTGGCTCCGGCTGGCCCGAGGTTTTTTTGTGCACCTGCATAAATGAGGTCGAAATCGGAAACGTTGATGGTTTTGGAAAAAATATCTGAGGACATATCGCAAACCAACGGTAAGTCGGTTTGAGGAAATTCTTTGAACTGCGTTCCGTAAATAGTGTTGTTGCTCGTGAAATGAATATAATCAACGTCGGTTGGTACAGTAAAGTTTTTAGGAATGTAGGTGAAGTTTTGATCTTCGGAAGAGGCGAATACATTGACGTCTAGACCTACTTTTTTAGCTTCCTTGATTGCACCACTTGCCCAAGTACCGGTATTGATGTAGCCAGCGCGTTTGTGTTCGCGTTGCATGTTGAGTGCTGCAATGGTGAAACCGAGTGTGGCGCCACCTTGTAAAAAAGCAACTGAATAGCCCGCTGGTACATTCAGGGCTTTTTTGACTAAATCCATGGCTTCGTCCATGACGGCCACAAAATCTTTGTGACGGTGAGATACCTCAAGAATAGATAAACCGTTAAAGTCAAGAACAGCCGCAGCTGCTTCTTTGAAGACGTCTTGCGGCAAAATACAAGGGCCCGCGCCAAAATTGTGTTTCATAAGTGTTGATTAATGTTTGCTAATGCGTTGCAAAGTTGCAAAAAAAAAGAGCTGCGAAAGCAGCTCTTTGGATCATTCAGTTTTTTTAGTGTTTGTTTTTTTGGCGGCCGGTTTTTTAGTGGCCGAGGCAGCCTTTGCTTTAGGTTCGGCCTTGACAGGCTTCTCTTTCTTTTCTTTTTTTACGACAACAATTGGTGCGTCTTCTTTGCGTTTGCGGGTCTTGCCATAAGAACCCATTGCGCGTTTTCCTTTTGCCGTTTTTTTGTCTCCTTTTCCCATAAGTGTTTGTTTATGATACGTATACACTCAAAGTTATCAAACTTTTTTAAATTCTTCACGAAATTTTTGAGCAAGTTGAGGCCCGCCATTTAAAATGCGTTCACACCAAGAAATTTTGAGTTCAGTTTGCGCTTCGGGGCTCAATAGCCAGTCAATAGAACTGGCTGCTAAGCGCGTTCTCAAGGCACTTAACACAAGTGCAGCTGAGACCGATAAATTGAAACTTTCGGTAAAGCCGTGCATCGGAATATGTAAAAAGGCGTCTGCATTTGCGCTGAGTTCTTCAGAAATGCCATGTTTTTCGGCGCCAAAAAACAGCGCTATTGGTTGCGTTAGGTCGATATTTTGTGGTGTGCTCGCTTTGATATGCGGAGAAGTAGCCACGATTTGATACCCTTTGGCGCGCAGTAAGTTCATGCTGTCAAAAATGGGTTCTGGCGGGTTTTGATGTTGCACAACATCTAACCATCTTGCGGCGCCAAGTGCGATGTCGCGTTGGAATTGATAGTTATTGTTTTTTTCAATGAGGTGCAATTCTTGAAAACCGAGGCAATCCATGCTGCGCATGATCGCTGAAGCGTTGTGGTCTTGTTGAATATTCTCTACCCCTACAACAATGTGTTTGGTGCGCTGGGCTGCAATGCGCTCAAACATGTTTACTTTGTTGGGCGTAATGATTTTATAGAATTCTTGTAATACGTATGCGTCTTCAGTCATGCATTAGATCAATTTGTGCATCAAAAAATGTTGGATTTCACCAAAGAGCAGGTGAGAGGGTGCATCGAGTTGGTAGCCGAGTTGTCGGTAAAAAGGAAGGGCTACTTCTCTTGCGTGTAAAA
>JAIXXP010000134.1 GCA_027490665.1 Cryomorphaceae bacterium
AAGTTACTTGGGCATAAGTAAATTTCAGGGCAATAGTAAAAACAAGTAAGGTGATATATTTCATGCGATTCAAGGTCAATTTTATTTCACTATAAAAGTGAAACATTCTTTTTTATAAAATTCGATATTTGTACCTTCTATTGCAGGGTCGGGATGCATTATTTGTTCGTACAAATGATAATTTGTCAAATGCGAACCGTCAGGTTGTTTGTTGATCGGAAAACAAATATCCGTAATGATTTCTTTTTCACACTCCGGGGTAAGGTCTTGCTCATTTAGTCCTGCTAAACAAGCCATATTTGTATTCGGGAATACAGTCCAGACTGGAAAATAAACAAAGCGACCTTTTTCTTTACAAATGATGCCCAGTTTATAATGGTATTGTGAGTTGGTATATTTGTAAACATACTGAACGCCATAATACATTTCATATTGCGTGTATTCTGGTTGGTATACAGCTTCAAATGAAGGCCAACCACTTACATTATTTCCAGCAAGATTAACGGTTGTGTCTGTTATTTTTTTGAATGGAATAAAGGTGGGATAAAATTCAAAATTTTTCAAGGTAATCGTTTGATTGAAGGATTTTCCATCAAAGTTGTTGTTATAGCGCACGTGAAAAACATCTGAAAAGTTCGGCTCAAACCAAATCGTATCACCAATTGCATAACTTTCCTTCACTGGGTAAACAGAAACCGGATGTTCAATTTGATAACTCCTCGAACATTTCTTTTTACGCGGCTTGCAAGCCGTAGTTGTAAGCAATAAGAAGCTCAAAAAATAGAGTGTTAAATTTTTCAAAATAAGGTTAATTTGTTGGTTCTGAGAATAGAACAAAGAAGCCATGACAAAAGTTACAGCGAACAAATGCCTCTTTTAAAAAATTTATTCCAAACGAATTTTCTCACAATAGTTGCCTTGCGGTGTAGAAATTTGCAACAAGTAAATTCCTGGAGAGATACCTGTTAAGGATAAAGTAGTACTACTCGGGTCAAAACTTTTAAGACGTTTGCCGGCGTAGTCGAGTAGGTCGATGGAAAGCAATTGCTCGGCGTTGTTGTTTGCAATGGTGATGAAATTAGAAGTGGGGTTGGGGTAGAGCTTAATGGATGAAGTGGATGGGGTGTCTTTTGTTTGAAGAGTGGAAGAAAGTGAAAAGCCCCAGAAATCATATTTGCCCTTGCAGGAGCAAGTTTTGTCATTGGTAATTCCTCCCTTTGAGGCGGCTAGTATCCGAATATCCGATAAATTCGGACTTAATTGGAGTGAAAGACCTATTTCATCTTGGGATGTTCCGAGCGTTTTGTCACCGAGAAAATTAAAGTTGGCATCTAGTGCGTACATCCAAATGTCAAATGCGCCTATGACAGTTGTAGACTTGAACTGATTGGGATTTGAATTTGAGTTGGTAAGAACGCCAAGGTTTCCGTTAGGCCATTCGATGAGTTGACCACCGTAATCATATATATCTCCGCCTATCGTTTTCTGTTGGATGATATCTAGATTGTCAGCTAACTTTAAAATCCAGGTATCCATAAAGCCATAGGCATCTTCTGTTTTGAGGCCTGATACATTCGACCAACTTTCTGCCAAAAGGAGCAATTTCCCTTCGTTACTCCACAAAAGATCGGTTGGCTTATCGTTATCCGAACCGCCTATCGTTTTTTGTTGAATGATGTTGCAATTCGTATCTAAATCAAGTACCCAAATATCGGTGAGCCCAAAACTTGGTTCGGATTTCAATCCAGAAATAGCTGAATTTGAATTAGCCACTAATTTGATGCGATTAGGTGCTGTCAGAATAACATAAGGTATTTGGTCAGCTGCTGAACCCCCGATGCTCTTGTCGTTCAGAATAGCGCCGTCTGCATTTAATTTCAAACTCCATAAATCTTTAGCACCATAGTTTATAGAGGTTTTGTTTCCCGACACACCCGATTCTGAAGTGCCAAAAATCAGGAGGTTTCCAGACGGTAGCTCAATTAAATCATTGAAGTTATCTGTGGCAGTTCCGCCATAATTTTTATCCCACAAAATGTCTCCAGCGCTATTCATTTTGAGCAGCCAAGCATCAAATGAGCCAAAAAGTACATTGGTTTGCTCGAAGCTCTGAGGCGATGCTGTCTGGCCACAAACATAAATAGATTGATCCGCGCTAATGAGCAAATTTGAAGGATAATCAGCAGCATTGCCACCAATGGTTCTTTGCCAAATAATTTGATCATTTACATCCAAGCAAAGCACCCAAAAATCGTAATCACCCCTAGAATTTTCTGTTTTGTCTCCAAATGCCGGAGAATTACTCGTTAAAAGCAAAATGCGGTTGCCATTGCCTAGCTGCGCCTCCTTTATTGGAAACTCATCTTCCGTGGACCCAAAACAAAACTGTCCGGAAAGGGAACCGAACTGAGCCCAGCTGTTTACACCAATAAATAAAGTCAGAAAGTAAATGTAATGTCTCATTTGCAAAGTTTTCTAGCTAAACGTTTGCAAGAGACGTTTGGAGTGGTCGACACTGTTTATTCAAAGTCAAGGCAACACGCAACTGCACCTAGCCAATCGAAAAAAGAGAAAGGGCTAACAAGATTATATTCAATGTAATCAAGAAGGAAATTAGTTTTTTCATCTTTGATTTGTTTGGTTAACAATTGGTTTTCAGTCAATTGTTAGATTATACTAAACAAATTTAGAAAACTTAGCGTGAAAAGTCAAAACGTATAGGATATTTCTTGTAATTACAGATGTTTTGTCATTGCATTTATTCAATTCAAAGCTTACGAGTGTATAAGACTTGATTAAAGTGATTATTCTAAACGTATTCTTTCACAAAAATTGCCACCAGCAGTAGTCATTTGAAGCAAATAAATTCCTGGTGAGAAACCCGTTAAGGATAAAGAAGTACTTGTCGGGTCAAAACTTTTAAGACGTTTGCCGGCGTAGTCGAGTAGGTCGATGGAAAGCAATTGCTCGGTGTTGTTGTTTGCAATGGTGATGAAATTGGAAGTAGGGTTAGGGTAGACCTTAATGGATGAAGTGGATAGAATGTCTTTTGTTTGAAGTGTGGAATTCAGTGTAAAGCCCCAAATGTCGAAAGCGCCATTTCCTGGACATGTTTTGTCATTTTGCGCAGAACCGTTTGAGGATGCGAGAGCGCTAATGTTGGCTGCGTTTTGTTCTAATTCAAAATCAACCACATTGTCATCTGAAGTTGTTCCTAATATTTGATCTGCAATAAAATTGAAATTCGCAGCAACTGCATACATCCAAACGTCCGTAAGTCCGATATTTGCTTCGGTTTTAAAAGGATTTTGAGGGGAGTCAGAATTTGCGGCAACAACAATATTTCCATTCGCTAGTTCATGAATGCGACTTCCATAATCTTGACCAACTCCACCAATGGTTTTTTGTAAGACAATTTCTAAATTGTTGTTTAGTTTCAATAGCCAGGTATCCATCAAGCCATATGAATCTTCAGATTTAAGACCTGATATATTAGACCAACTTTGAGACAAAATAAGTAAGTCTCCATTGTTACTCAGTAAAATATCAGAAACTCCATCGATATCTGATCCTCCAATTGTTTTCTGTTGCTGAATAGTACAATTTGTATCTAAATCAAGTACCCAAAGGTCAGTTGACCCATAGCAATTTTCTGATTTTAAACCAGAAATATTCGATAACGATTCGCATACTAGCTTTAGATGATTAGGACTCGACTGCACAACAATTGGTCTTGTATCAATGTCAGCACCACCAATACTCCAATCGTTAAGTACAGTACCGTTTGAATTGAGTTTTAGGCACCAAACATCGATCGAGCCAAAGCTTATAGAGGTCTTATTTCCTGAATTACTCGATGCAGATGAACCAAATGCCATTATGTTTCCAGATGGAAGTTCAATTAAATCTGAGAATCCGTCCATTGCTGTTCCACCGTAATTTTTATCCCACAAAATGTTTCCTGAGCTAGTCATTTTAATTAACCAAGCATCCCAAGAGCCATATAATGCATTACTTTGCTCGAAACTTGCTGGCGATTTTGTGGCTCCTCCGATGTAGATGTTTTGATCAGCACTAATCAATAGATCCGAAGGAAGGTCAATGTTAGTACCGCCAATGGTTTTCTGCCAAATAATTTGGTCATTCGGGTCTAAACAAACAACCCAAAAATCGTAATCTCCTCGACTATTCTCTGTTTTATCTCCAGAAGCAGGAGAATTAC
>JAIXXP010000014.1 GCA_027490665.1 Cryomorphaceae bacterium
TCAAAGATGTATTGGCGCCAAATACGCCCAATTGGCTTTATGTGAAGGTGCTTTCAAAAATTGAACCAAGCACAAATGCCGATGGTATTCGCGCTTGGAAACTTGCAGACGGTCAAGCATATCATTCAGAAGAGGGAGGTGTGAAGGAAGTTGCATATGAGTTTGTGGCTTCTACGCCAAATAAATCCAATGCAATCATGGCGCGCAAATTTCCACAGCGCTATGTTGTTGGGCAAAAAACAACCGTTCCGGGCTTGCGTAAAATCCTTAAAAATGCGCTTCAAGGAGAGCGCTATTACATTGTTTTACAGCCAGAACAAGCCTACGGAAGCAAAGGTTATGGTCAGGCAATTGCACCCAATGAGCCTGTATTCTTTTTGCTAGACATCGTGGGCGTCCGGTCCATATCATAGGAAATGCCTAAATTTGTACTGAAATTTTTGTTTTGCGTTCGATAACTCTTTTATTTATTTTTTGTTTGTTCTTTGGTTTTTCGGCCACCGCACAGCGTGCGCTCGATACCATCGAAACTGAACTCGGCAAGGTGGTATTGTACAGCAATAAAACTTGGTCGTTTTTGCAGATTAGTACTTTTGATGGCATCATGAACCCCCGCATCAATGCCTTGATGCAAGCCCAAGATCCTAGTTTTCGTCATCCCTGGAGCAATGACATCTGCTTCACGAGCCGCAACGATATGTCCAAGCTCAAAGACACGCTTTGGCTTTGTGTCAACGACGACTACGACCAAAACTTTCACATGCCTGCGCCTGGAATTGTTACTTCTCGCTATGGTCCTCGTAATGGAAGAAACCACAACGGCATCGACATCGATTTGGAAACAGGAGACACCATCTACGCAACTTGGTCAGGAAAAGTGCGCTATGCGAAATACAACGACGGCGGCTATGGCAATTTAGTCATCATCCGTCACTCAAATGGCTTAGAAACCCTTTATGCGCATTTGAGTAAATTCTTGGTTTATCCAGACCAAGACATCGTAGCTGGCGAACCAATAGGTTTAGGTGGCAATACGGGTAGGTCTTATGGTTCGCACTTGCATTACGAAATTCGTTTTTACGATGCTCCGATCAACCCAGAAGAAATCATCGATTTTGCTGAAAAATCGCTCAAAAATGAAAATTTGTTTGTGCACAAAGGCTTGTTTAGACCAGGTGCCAAGCCTTCTGATTACTATGAAGATCACCCGGCAGAGGTGGTTCAGGCACCTGTAGTGGTGCGCACACCACAAGTACGATATTACAAAGTTCGCCCGGGCGACACCCTTACCGAAATTGCTGCCCGCAACAGCACAACCGTTACAAAAATCTGCCAACTCAACGGCATCAAACCAACTACAGTTCTCCAAGTAGGACGTAGTCTTAGAGTAAAATAACATGAAAAACATCCTCCTTTTTAGCGTCTTTGTTGTTTTGCTCAGTGCGTGTTCAGACTACGCCAAAATTGTAAAGAGTTCTGACTACAGTCAAAAATTTGTTACGGCCAATACGCTCTACGATCAAAAAGAATTCGACAAAGCAATTGTACTGTATGAGCAAATTTATCAGCACGCGCCCAAGTCAGGTGAAGGTGAGCTTTCCTATTACCGAATGGCACAAGCATATTTTCAAATCGAAGACTACTACATGGCGCAATATTACTACAGCTCCTACATGCAGCGTTTTCCATACAGTGATAAATCTGAAGAAATCTTGTTCATGATTGCGATGTGCTCGGTCAAAAACTCACCAGAACACACCTTAGACCAAACAGAGACAGAATTGGCCATTAGTAATGTGCAACAATTTGTGGATCGCTACCCAGGTTCGTATCTCGTCGATTCTTGCAACCTGATCATCGATCAACTCCGTTTTAAACTCGAGCGCAAAGAATTTGAAACCGTTCAGCTCTATGACCGCACCGAAAACTTTAAAGCAGCAGTAGCCGCAGGAGAGCTCTTCATGGAGCACTACAGTAGGTCTGCTTTTTTGGAAGAAGTCCATTATATGGTTGTTAAAAACTCCTATTTCATGACCATCAATAGCATTGAGAGTAAAAAAAGTGAGCGAAGCGCCCAAACAACGGAAAGATTCCGTAACTTTGCCCTTCGTTACGCAAGCTCCAAATACATCAAAGAACTGGAGAACTACGTCGCGTTACTGGATAAAAAACAATAAAGACACACAAAATGAGTTTCAAAAATATCGCTGCAGAACGTACTACTGTTACCCGTGACACCATCTTAGTGGAAGAAAAAACAGGCAACATCTACGAATCTTTGGTGGCTATTTCTAAAAGAGCCAATCAAATTTCTTCAGAACTCAAAGAAGAGTTGACTCAAAAGTTGCAAGAATTCGCAACTCACACAGACAACCTCGAAGAAATTTTTGAAAACCGCGAGCAAATCGAAATCTCTAAGCACTACGAAAAAATGCCAAAGCCAACGGCTATTGCCATGCAAGAGTTGCTAGAAGAAAAAATCTATTTGCGCAAACCTGAGTCTTTGCAATAAATCATGCAAGGCAAGCGGATCCTTCTTGGTATTACAGGAGGTATAGCCGCCTATAAAATCCCTATTTTAGTTCGCTTACTTAAAAAGCAAGGTGCCGAAGTGCGTTGTGTTCTCACGCCCTCAGCCCAAGATTTCGTCAGTCCTTTAGTGCTGGCAACGCTTTCCGAACAAGCGGTACATATCGAGTTTTGGAACAAGCAAACAGGCGTCTGGACCAACCACGTCGAGCTTGGTTTATGGGCCGATGTCATGCTCATTGCACCCGCAACTGCCAATACCATCTCCAAAATGGCCAATGGCGCTTGCGACAACCTACTTTTAGCAACTTACTTATCCTTGAAGTGTCCTTGTATTTTGGCGCCCGCTATGGACCTCGACATGTATCAGCACCCGAGTTTCAAACGCAACTTAGCCACTTTAGAAGCGGACCAAATGCACATCATTCCTGCTACATTTGGTGCTTTGGCTAGTGGCCTTGAGGGGCAGGGCAGAATGGAAGAACCCGAAGCAATTGTAGCCTATTTACAAGCGTTTTTCAGTAACCATTCGCCTATTGCACAGGTTAAAAAACGCATCTTGATTACGGCGGGCCCAACCCGCGAAGCACTAGATCCTGTTCGTTATATTTCCAATCATTCTACCGGAAAAATGGGCTATGCATTGGCGCAAGCTGCTTTGCAGGCCGGGCACGAAGTCATATTGATCAGCGGCCCTACCCAACAGCACCTCGCGCATCCACATTTGACACTCATTTCCATTGAAAGCGCTCAGGAGTTGCTCCAAGCGGTGCAGGCCAATTGGGCCTGGGCTAGCCACGGCATTTTTAGCGCTGCTGTTGCCGACTACCGCCCTTCAGAAGTAGCGCAAGAAAAAATCAAGAAGTCAGACAACGAAATGACTTTGCATCTTGTCAAAAACCCAGATGTACTGGCATGGGCTGCGGCAAATAAAACCAACCAAATTGTGGTGGGTTTTGCGTTGGAAACCAATAATTCTGAGCAAAACGCGTTAAACAAATTGCGCAACAAAAATCTCGACTACATTGTGCTTAATGAGCAGCAAAATGGCGTAAGTGGTTTTGGCAGCGATACCAATAAATTAATTATATTCGATAAAGCAGAAAGTCGCGTTGAGTTGCCCTTACAGCGCAAAGCAGACGCAGCTTCTTCTTTGATCCAAATACTTGAAGCTTAAACATGAATAAACTATTCTTTTTTTTCTTAGCAATTGTGCCGTTTTGTGGCTTGCAAGCCCAAGAACTCAATTGCCAAGTCAATATTGTTGTAGACAACAAAGTGGAGGTAAGTTCTACGGAGCAAGAAATCATCAACCAGATGAAGCAAAGCATTACCGAAATCATGAACAACACAGCTTGGACCAAAGACAAATTCAAAATTGAAGAGCGCATCAATTGCAATTTGCAAATCCAGATCCGTGAAATCCCGGCCACTGGTGCTTATCGTGGTGACATCCAAGTGTCATCTGTGCGTCCGGCTTTCAACAGCAATTACAACTCTACGCTTTTTAATTTTCAAGACGAAAACTTTCAGGCTTCATTTTCAAGAGGGGCTGTACTCAATTATGTTCCCAATCAATACCGAGACAACCTCACCTCCATTTTAGCTTTTTACGCTTATTTTATCATCGGCATGGACTACGACTCCTTTTCTTTGAAAGGTGGCACCCCTTATTTTCAAGAAGCACAGCAAATTGTGACGCTTGCCCAAACAGGTGGAGCCGCTGGATGGAAATCTTCAGAGAGCAATAAACGCAATCGTTTTTACTTAGTAGACAACATGTTGCAGCCTGTTTTTGAACCATTTAGGGTTTGTATCTATCAATACCACCGTTCGGGAATTGACCAACTTTACGACAAAAAAGAAGAGGGTAAAAAAGCAATTAGTGCAGCGCTCAATTTATTGAGTCCGATTATGGCCACGCGCCCGAATACCGTAAATGTGGTGAGTTTTCTTTTTGGCAAAACCACTGAGCTTAAAAATATTTTCTCTGACTCCGAGCTCAAAGAAAAGCAAGACCTCGTCAATTTGCTCAAGAAATTGGATCCTGCCAACAACACACTTTACTCAACGATCCTAGATTAATGTTACGTTCGCTTCGCATTCAGCATTTTGCCTTAATCGACGAAGTTCAACTCCATTTTGAGCGAGGATTTACAGTTTTTACTGGTGAAACAGGCTCTGGAAAGTCGATTATTTTGGCTGCAACTCAACTCATTTTGGGCGAACGTACCGATTTACAAGTCATTGCGCCAGGTGCCAAAAAAGCAATAGTTGAGGCTGTTTTTGAAATTTCAGAGAGTTATCTTCCTTTTTTTCAAGAAAACGATTTGGATTTTGAAGTCCAAACGCTAGTTCGCCGTGAAATTGCCATTGAAGGCAAATCAAGGGCGTTCATCAATGATGTGCCCGTTTCGCTTCAGGTGCTCAAGCAGCTTACTTCCCATTTGGTGCAAATTCATTCTCAGTACAACACGCTTGAGCTCAAGTCAAAGAAATACCAACTTGCGCTTACAGATTTACTATTGGGCCTCGATCAGCGGAGAGCTGAATTTTCAACTCGGTTTCAATACTTTCAACAACTTCAGAAACAAGTGGAGGTTTTGCAAGATGCATTTGATACAGCAAGGGCTCAACAAGATTACAATCAATTTTTGTTAGAGGAACTTCAGGGCTTGAATTTAGACGACCCTAAAATCCAGCAACTCGACCAAGAGCTAGAGCGCTTTGCCAATGCAGCTCAATTGGAAGAGGCCCAAGCTGCACTCGCGAGTATCCTCGATGACAACGGCCCCTATGCACAGCTGTATGCCCGTAAGGCCAGCATAGATAAAGTCAAAGGTGTAGATGCCGAAATGCAGAATTTTGCCGAAAGGCTCGAACAAATTCTAATTGAACTCAAGGAACTTTCTCGAGATGCCGAAGCGGCCTCTTATCAAGATATTGACCCGAGTCAGTTGCCCGCCTTAGAAGCACTGCAAGACAAAATCAATAGTGCCTTATTGAAACACCGTGTGCGAGATGTCCAAGACTTGCGTGCGCTTCAAGCCGAATTGGTACTAAAAAACCAGGGGCTTGAACAACAAGAACTTGCCCTAAATACCCTTAAAGAAGAACTTCAGCTGCGCGATAAAAACCTTTGGCAAGAAGCAAAACAATTACAGCAGCTAAGACTTGACGGTGTTCCTGACTTAGCTCAAAAATTAGCACTGATCTTGCAAGACCTCAAATTACCGCATACCAAGTTGGCTTTTGATTTACAACAAACTGAACAACTCAATGCGAGTGGGTGTACCCAAATTGACTTGCTTTTTTCTGCAAATCTAGGCCATAATCCGGTGCCAGTAGAGCGTGCCGCCAGTGGTGGCGAGCTCTCTAGACTAATGCTTGCGCTCCAAAAAATGAGTTCTGAAAAGAAAGCCTTGCCTACCATTATATTTGATGAAATCGACACCGGCGTATCTGGCGACGTCGCACTCAAAATTGGCAAATTGCTCAACGAGATGTCTGCCAACGGACAATGCATGGCTATTTCGCATTTACCTCAGGTTGCCGCAAGTGCAGCACATCATTTTTTAGTACAAAAATCAGTTGTTGCCGAGCGCATGCAAACACATGTGAGCCCGCTTACTACTGAAGCACGCGTCGAAGAAATTGCAAGATTACTAAGTGGTGAGGCTGTTACAACTGCTGCTATAGCCAATGCAAAAGCGTTGTTAAAAGGCGCATGAAAACCCTGAGCCCCCTTTGTTTTACGCAACCCATTACACTCTTAGGTAGTTGCTTTTCAGATGAAATCGGGAGCTTGCTTCATGCCAATGGTTTTAAAGTGAGTATCAATCCTGGAGGAACTCTTTTTCATCCCTTGGCCATCTCAAAACTCATTCGTTGGGCCTTGAACGAACAATTTACCCCACTTAGAACATATCAGCGCAACGACATCTTTTTATCCTGGGATTTATCAGGGACGTTTTACGCCATGTCAGAAGAAGCTTTATTGAATAAAACGAGGTTATTGCATCAAGAACTTCGCACGCAACTTCAGAAAAGCAGTCACCTGCTCCTCACTTTTGGATCAACTTGGGCTTATACCTTAAGCTCAGATCACCAACTTGTGGCAAATTGTCATAAGGCGCCAAAATCTAATTTTACTAAAGAAATAACTGAATTAGGGCAGCTCCAAACACAGTGGCTTGACTTACTCGAAGAACTCGAGAAATTCAACCCCAATTTGCAAGTTGTATTGACCATTAGCCCTGTCAGGCATCTCAAAGATGGTTTGGTGGAGAACAACCGCAGCAAAGCGCGCTTGCATTTATTGGTGGAAGCACTTTGTGAAAAGGCCAACTGTTATTATTTTGAGGCTTATGAGTTGGTGACTGATCAACTCCGAGATTACACTTTCTTCAAAGAAGATGGCGCGCATCCAAATCAGAAAGCAATTGCTGTTGTTTGGGAGCATTTTCAGCAAAGATTTTTGGAGGCTTCTACACGAACCGCATTGGAAGAATGGGGCGCACTACAAAAAAGCAAAGCTCATCAGATCTTGTATCCGGAAAGTAGGGAAGCCATGCAGCTTCAGCTGGCTTTAGAAAAACGAACAGCAGAATTTTTTAGGAAATATCCTGATTTCCAGGATTCCACTCTTGCTTAAATTGGGCAATAAATTGCTCCATGACAGTGTGCCGTTGTGCTGCTAATCTTTGCGCAGTTGGCGTTTCCATGCGGTCTTTCAATAACAACAACTTCTCGTAAAAATGATTGATGGTATGGCCTTTATCCTTGGCGTACGCTTCTTTGCTGTCGTGAAGCGTTGGTGCAATACTGGGGTCGTAGAGTGCCCGATCTCGGCTTCCGCCATAAGAAAAGGCACGGGCAATACCTATAGCACCAATGGCGTCTAGACGGTCGGCATCGCGGACTATTTGCCCTTCTAGGCTTGTACTCTGATCGGCAACCTTGGCGCCTTTATATGAAACAATTTGGACGATTTGAGCCACTTGCTGTGCCAAATGAGGATCGGCACCCAAGGACAACAGTAAGTTGAATACTTCTTTAGCGCCTGCTTCAAAATCGCCGCCATTGTATTTGTGGTCTGAGTAGTCGTGGAGTAGGGCAGCAAGTTCGATGAGTTCAGTGTTTCCGCCTTCTTGACTTTGTAAATAGAGTGCGGTTCTGCGCACGCGGTCTATGTGGAACCAGTCGTGGCTGCCTTCTTGATTGGTAAATTTTGTTTTTACCAATTGTTCTACTTGTTCAAGTAGTGCCTGCATCAGATTTTAACGATGCGTTTGGTTAGGCTTTGGCCGTTTGAGTAAATAGTCAGGAAATAAGGGCCGGGCTTCAAGTCATTTATGTGCATTGAACTTTCGTCTGAAGTACGAAGTAATTGACCACTAGTAGATTTCAATTCTATGCGTTGAAAATCTTGACTTACCTGAATGTTGATCAAATCATTTGAAGGATTCGGATACACATCGAATGTGATTGTCTCATGCTCAGCAAAGCCAACGGGGTCGTCTTTGCGCACTTGAATGTCGTCTAGGTATAATTTAAAGCCGTCGAGTGTGCGCAAAACAAAAGCCACATAAATAGTGGAGTCGTTGTAGCCAGCGCCGCTTAAATTGAATTCGCGAAAAGTCCAATCGAAGTTCTCTTCTTGTACCCAACCAATGGTGTCGGTGAAAGCAGCGGGGTCATTGGTGGTGGTGGATACCAAAACGAGGTAGTCGTCTGGGAATGAAGGGTCGTGAGATTTCGCTTCCCAAGAGATGAAATTTCCAAAGCTGCCCAGTTGTAATTGTGGGGTAATTAGCCAGCGGTTGGCGCTGTCGGCATCTTCAAAATAAGAACTCACTGCAGCAACGGTGTCGGTAGTATTTTCGGGGTCTGGAGCTGTGATCCAGCCGCTTGCGTATTCCAAAACCTGTGGATGTGGTGCAGCTGCATCTAAATTCAATAAGGTGTAGTTGCTAGGAATACCCGCTTGAAAATCAGTTTGAAGGAGAGAGGTTTGCGCCTGAGCTTGGACAAAAACAAAAGCAAGTAGAATGGAGGCTAATAATTTCATGTGGTAAAGATAGTCATTCTTGTTAGTCGACCAATGTGATCAGGATTTCGTTGAACTCTTGGTAGAAGACGTCAAACTCGCGCAAATGTTTCTTGAAAAAGGCATAAATATGAGGCCAATCTTGCTGGTTATAAAAATTAGCGCCCTCAAGTTGCCAATAGATTCTGCCGATTGTTTGCCCTTCCTGATTGACAAATTGTGGATCCCAAGTGCTTGGAATGGTCATGTTGCTTTCTAAGACCACTTTGAGTTCGGTGAGTTGTTCCCAAAAGATGGCTTGTATGCCGGCGTCTTTGAATTGGATGTCGTAACAAATTGATACTTGTTTACCGTCACAAACCAAACGCAAATATGTGTTCTTGACTTGTGTTGGATAGTTGATCCAGTTGATGCGCCTACCAGAAGCAGACATACAAGCGCGCATGTATGTTTTAAAACCCGCCCAAAAGGCTTCGTTTAAAGCTTTGCGCTCTTCTTTAGGTAACATATCTTAAGTTACTGATTTCCTTTGGCGTGGTCAGCTAAAAATTGCTGCAAACCGATATCAGTAAGTGGGTGCTTTACAAGTGCTTTGATCGCAGAAAGTGGGCCGGTCATGACGTCTGCACCAATAGTGGCGCAGTTGATGATGTGCATAGGGTGGCGTACTGAAGCTGCTAAAATTTCAGTATCAAAAGCGTAGTTGTCATAGATGACACGGATTTGATCGATCAGTTGTAAGCCGTCTGTAGAGACGTCGTCTAGACGACCCAAAAACGGAGAAATATACGTAGCGCCTGCTTTGGCAGCTACTAAAGCCTGACCAGCTGAAAAAATGAGTGTACAGTTGGTACGGATTCCTTTGTTTGAAAAGTATTTAATGGCTTTAAGACCTTCTGCGAGCATCGGAATTTTGACGACAATATTTTTGTGCAAAGCAGCAAGTTCTTCACCTTCGCGCACCATTCCTTCAAAGTCGGTGGCAATGACTTCTGCACTTACTGGGCCATCAACAATGTTGCAAATGTTCACGTAGTGTTGTAAGATGTTGGCCTTACCAGTAATTCCTTCTTTAGCCATTAAAGATGGGTTGGTGGTAACGCCATCTAAAATACCCATGTCATGGGCTTCGGCGATATCGTTCAGGTTAGCGGTGTCGATAAAAAATTTCATGGGTTTATTTTTTGCGGTTTTTGAGCATTTCTTGTTGTTGGCGCTGCATTTCTTCCAAGCGCTCTTGGAATTTAGATTTCTTCTTTACTTTCGGATTGGCAGCATTGTTGGCTTTTCTTTCAGCCATTTTGACTTTTAATTTTTCTTCGTTGACAAAGAAATACTTAATCAAGAGCATCATGACAATAGAAAGGAGTGTAGAGATAAAGTAATAGTAACTCAAACCAGCCGAATAGTTGTTGAAGAAGAAGATCATCATGAAAGGGAAGATGTACATGATGATGCGCATGTCTGGCATGCCTGGTTGTTGTGGCGTTTGCATATTGCCACTGTTCATGTAGGTGTAGGCGAGAGTAGTACCAGCCATTAATAGCGTAAACAACGAAATATGGTCGCCGTATACAGGAATATGGAAACCGAAATCGAGGATGGAGTCGAATGAACTGAGGTCTTCTGCCCAAAGGAAACCTTTTTGACGCAATTCAAAAGCCGCTGGGAAAAAGCGGAATACCGCAAGTAGGATTGGCATCTGAATGAGCATAGGCACACAACCTGCTAACGGACTTGCGCCCGATTCGCGGTAGAGCGTCATCATTTCCATTTGTTTTTTCATGGCGTCCTCTTGCTTCGGATATTTTGAATTGAGTTCGTCAATTTCGGGCTTGAGGATGCGCATTTTAACAGAAGACACAAACATCTTCCATTGGACAGGCATTAGGATAGTTTTGAGGATAAGTGTCAGAACGAGGATCGCCCAGCCTATAGCCATTCCGTTGTTTAGGAGTAAATTGAAGATGGGTTGTACGGCATAGATGTTGATCCAGCGAAACAAGCCCCAACCAAAATTCAGGATGTCGTCGTAACCGCTATCGTAGCTTTTGAGCACTTCGTAGTCGTTAGGGCCAAAAAACCAATTGAAAGATGCCGCATTGTTTTGAAAGTCGAGAGCCATGGTGGCGTGGTAACCTTTGAGGTGGGTCCAGGCTTGTGGGTGGCCGTCTTTAAAGTTTTCGATATAGAATTTAGTTCCTTTTTTCGGGAAGGCATTGGTAGGGTGGAGGATCGCGGAGAAATAACTTTGCTTGAAGGCTACCCATTCGATGTTTTCTTCTGCTACACCTGATTCACTTGATGTTTCAGAAAGGTAGTCGAGTCCACTTTCGGTTTGGTTAAAGCAAATGGTAGAAACACGGCGTTGTTCGGTGAACAAACGCTCGGTTTTTTTGAAATCGGCAGCCCAATTCAGAACGGTGTTGTCTAGGATGAATCCGTTGTTGTCAAGGACTTCAACGTTGTAAGAAAGGTCATGGCCTTTTTTGAGTGCGTAGGTTTGGCGGATAGTACCTTCGGCAAATTTAGCCTCGTAAACCGCTTTGTTTTTGCTGCTTTTAACCAAATCAAAAAGATAATCTTTGGTGTAAATTTTTCCTTTAGCAGTACTGAGCACCAATTGGTTGTGTGCATCGCCGTCTTCAAATAAACAAAGAGCGTCGTCTTTTTTGTCTGCAAAATCTTTGTAGCTTTTGTAAGACTTCAGGTAAACACCTGCTAACATACCGCCTTTTGAATTGAGCTCTATACGGAGTTCGTTGTTTTCTATGGTTGTGAGTTCTCCTTTTTTGACAACTTGAGAGGAGTTGCTGGCTGATCTTGAAGCTGAAGTTGCTGTTTTCGCTGCTTTGTTTTGCTTTTTCTCTGCTTTTTTGGCAGCGGCAGAAGCTTCTTTCTTTTGTGCAGCTTTGATTTCTGCTTCAGAAGGCTGGTTCATGACGGAAAAAACCGTAATGATGAGGCCAATCAGGACAAGGCCAATGGTGGAATTGCGATCCATAGGGTTTAGTGTTTTTTGTTTTTAAGCGCTGCCTTTACAAAAGCAACAAAGAGTGGGTGAGGGGCGTCTACCGTACTTTTGTATTCTGGATGGAATTGCACGCCCACAAACCAAGGGTGGGTAGGTATTTCAACTACTTCTACCAAGCCTGTTTCAGGGTTTTTACCCGTGGCGATCATGCCGTTGGCTTCGAAATCAGCAAGGTAGGCGTTATTGAATTCGTAGCGGTGGCGGTGGCGCTCAGAAATATTGTTGTTTTGGTAGGCTTTGGCAGTGTTTGAGTTTGGCTTGAGTTCGCATTTGTAAGCGCCTAAGCGCATGGTGCCTCCCATGTTAGAGATGCGTTTTTGTTCTTCCATCATGGAAATGACAGCAGAATTGGTATTCTCGGACATTTCGGTAGAATGCGCATCGGATAAACCAAGCACGTTTCTGGCAAATTCAATGACTGCGATTTGCATACCGAGGCAAATTCCTAAAAAAGGAATGTTGTTTTCACGGGCAAAGCGCACTGCTTCTATTTTACCATCGATACCTCTTGAACCAAAACCTGGTGCTACTAAAATGCCGTCTAGGCCAGCAAGCTCTGTAGAAATGGTGTCGGGGTCGAGGGTTTCTGAATGGATCCAGTTGAGTTCTACTTTTGTTTCGTTGGAAACACCAGCATGGATAAACGCCTCGGAAATAGATTTGTAGGCATCTTTGAGTTCAACGTATTTGCCAATTAAACCGATTTTAACGGAGTGTTTTGGATTTTTGAGGCGCTCAAGAAAAGACTTCCAGTTGTCTAGTTTAGGGCTTTGTTTTTTAGATAAGCCGAGTTTGTCTAATACGACGGTATCGAGTTCTTCGGCTTGCATCAGTAAAGGAACGTCGTAGATTGAAGCTGCATCGCGCGCCTCAATAACGGCATTAACTGAAACATTACAGAATTTGGCAATTTTCTTTCTGAGGCTAAGATCGAGTTCGTGCTCGGTGCGGCAACATAGCACGTCTGGCTGAACGCCGAGTTCGAGCAATTGCTTCACGGAGTGCTGTGTGGGCTTGGTTTTAAGCTCACCCGCTGCAGAAAGATAGGGTACTAGCGTGAGGTGTACAACAATGCAGTCGTTTTCGAATTCCCAGAGCATTTGGCGCACTGCCTCAACGTAGGGTAGAGATTCGATGTCGCCGACGGTGCCTCCGATTTCGGTGATGACGATGTCAAACTGACCATTTTTGGCCACAGCCTGAATGCGTTCTTTGATTTCGTCGGTGATGTGAGGTATGACTTGAACGGTTTTACCTAAGTAATCGCCGCGGCGTTCTTTTTCAATTACTGATTGGTAGATTCTACCAGTAGTGACGTTGTTGGCTTGCGAGGTTGGGACATTTAAAAAACGCTCGTAGTGGCCGAGGTCGAGGTCGGTTTCGGCGCCGTCGTCGGTGACGTAGCATTCGCCGTGCTCGTAAGGGTTGAGGGTTCCTGGATCGATATTGATATATGGATCTAGTTTTTGGATGGTAGTGGTGTAACCACGGGCCTGTAAAAGTTTTGCTAACGACGCAGATATGATGCCTTTCCCTAAAGAAGAAGTCACACCCCCGGTTACAAAAACATACTTGGTTGAATTGGACATATAACGTTTGTAACTACGGGAGTCAAAGGTAATACATTATTTCCTTTCTTGCCACTTAAAATAGGTCTTTTGTTGCGTTGGTCGATCGGTTTCTATTTCAGTCAAAGGTTCGCAAGGAACAAGACTTGCATGACAATCTGAAGGCAATTGTTGGTACAAGGCGGTTCCGTCGGTTTTCCAAGCGATCATGTCTTCGGAAACTTCTTTGATGATTTTAGCCGGATTTCCAACCACCAAGCTGCGTGCAGGTATTTCCATTTTAGCCGGAACAAAAGCAAGCGCACCGATAATGGATTCTTTTCCAACCACAACATCGTCCATAATAACGGCGTTCATGCCAATTAGGCAATTCTCTTCTAAAGTTCCGCCATGAATGATAGCGCCATGGCCGACGTGTGCTCCAGCTTTTAAATGCACGGTAGTTCCGGGAAACATATGAATGACGCAGTTTTCTTGCACATTGCAGCCGTCTTCAATGATGATTTGTCCCCAGTCGCCACGCAAAACAGCGCCAGGGCCAATGTATACGTTTTCACCGATGAGCACATTGCCAGTTACATTCGCTTGCGGATGCACAAAACTTGACGGTTTGACGACAGGGATAAACCCGTTGAAGGAATAGATAGCCATTGTTTGAATTTGTGTGCTAAAGATAAAGAATCCGTTGGGAATAGATGGTATGTGATAAAGAGCTGTTGTTTCTAACTATTATATCCTATTTAACATAATATTAATTATATAACAATTACAACAAAACCACATTCCAAACGTTGTGTATCTTTGCACTGTGTTTAGCACCGACCAACAAACCCTCCACGACCTCGAGTTTGAAGCCATTAAATTATGGCTCGAGAAATTCTGTATTGGCCCCACGGCCTTAAAACAAGTTCAAACTTTACAGCCGCGAACACAATTTCAAATGCTGCGCCAAGAACTCAAGCGTTTGGACGAATTGCGTCAGGTTCGCGTTCACGGCGAAAAATTCCCACAGTTGGAATTCGAAGAACTCCTGCAGGAAATCAAATTATTAGGCATTCAAAAAGCGGTCATTTCTTTGGAAGGATTTCGGCGCATATATCAAGCGTCAGAATTGGTCAATGCTTTGGTGCTGTTTTTTGAAAATTCACTTTTTAAGTATCCTTTATTAAAAGAACTCACCAACGACGTTTATTACACAAAGGAAATTACCAATGAAATTGATCAGGTTTTTGACCGCAATGGCCAAATCAAAGACGACGCGTCTCCTGAATTAGCTGAAATTCGCGCTAGAATTAGGGTGCTGCGCAATCAGATCAATAAGAATTTTGACAAAGAATTGCGCCGTTACAACAAAGATAAAGTGTTGGCAGAAACGCTCGAAACTTTTGTCAATGAACGCCGCGTGCTTACCGTGCTATCCACCTTTAAACGCAAGGTTCCGGGCAATATCCATGGTTCGAGTAAAACGGGAAGCCTGACTTTTATAGAACCACTTGTAAACGTGCCACTCAACAACGAGCTCGAGTTTTCATTCGACGACGAACGCAAGGAAATTCACCGTATTTTGCAAGCCCTCACAGGGCTCATGGTACAATACAAACCGCTCATCGAAGCCTACCAACTTCTTTTGACGCGCATCGATTTTCTCAATGCCAAATGCAAATTGGCCTTGGAAATGGAAGCCGTTTTGCCTGCAATTGGCCAGCACACTGGTTTGCACCTCAAACAGGCGTATCATCCGCTACTTCGGCGCGCCAATCAGCAAGCCGGTAAACCTACTTTTGCCCAAGAATTGAAATTACAGCAAAAGTCTAGAATGCTTGTCATTTCAGGGCCTAACGCCGGCGGAAAGAGCATTACGCTCAAAACCATTGGGCTTTTGCAGTTGATGCTGCAGGCGGGTTTGTTGGTGCCTGTAGCACCGGATAGCCAGATGTGCTTTTTCAAGCAAATTTATTCTGATATTGGAGATAATCAATCCATTGAAAATGAGTTAAGTACGTACTCTTACCGCTTGCAACGCATGAAGTTCTTTTTGGGCCGTTCCAACGCCCAAACTTTATTGCTTCTAGACGAGTTTGGAACGGGCTCAGACCCCGAACTTGGAGCTGCTTTGGCAGAAGTATTCTTCGAGCAAATGTATGCGCTACAAGTGTTTGGCGTCATTACAACCCATTACAGCAATATCAAACTCAAGGCCGATGAACTTCCTGAAGCCAAAAACGGCTGTATGCTTTTCAATGAAAAAGACCTCTCCCCGCTTTATCAATTCTCTTTGGGACAACCCGGCAGCTCCTTTACCTTTGAAGTTGCCCAACTCAATGGCATTTCCAAACAACTCATTTCAGAAGCCAAGCAACGCCTCAATCAGCAAAAAGTACGTTTAGACAAACTGCTCAGTAGCCTCCAGAAAGAACGCAACCAACTTTTAGCTCAAAACAAACGTTTAGAGGAGGCCTCAAAAGCCGCTGAACGTTCCAATACACAGCACGAACAAGAAATCCAGAAGCTGCAGCACAAGCAAAGCCAAGTGAGCCAGGTGCAAGAAACGAGTCAGCGCCAATTGCAGGCAGGTAAAAAGATGCTCGCTTTCATTGACAAGTTCAATGCAACGTCGAGAAAGAAAGATGTCAATACAGCACTTTTTCAAGAGCTGACGCAATTTTTACGACTCGAAAAATCGAAGCAAACCATCAAAAAACAAGCCCCAGCCACCTCTCCTACTCAAAAACCCACCAAAAAAGAGGTGCAGCGTGCCGAG
The DNA here is from genome assembly GCA_027490665.1 of Cryomorphaceae bacterium. Taxonomy (GTDB): domain Bacteria; phylum Bacteroidota; class Bacteroidia; order Flavobacteriales_D; family Crocinitomicaceae; genus UBA952. Next base: position 15,942 of record JAIXXP010000014.1, read on the forward strand.
AAGTACGAGCAAGAACGTATTAAAGTTGGCTCGCAAGTGCAGCTGATCCAGACCAATCGGATCGGAATTGTGGAAGAAATGAAAGGCAAGCAA
>JAIXXP010000123.1 GCA_027490665.1 Cryomorphaceae bacterium
AACGATTTGGTGTCCTTTACTTTCAAAAAAGTCGAAAAATTGTTGGCGGATAGCTGAAACGGTCATGTGTAATTTCTGAATTTACAAATTTAGAAAAATGCGCCGAGCTTCGTGTATCTTTGTACAAATACACAACAAATGGATTTCATTTCACCAGAATTACAACAATACGTCACCGACCATAGCTCAGCCGTTTCTCCTTTGCTCAGTAAAATTGACCGAGAAACCCATCTAGAGGTCTTGCAGCCCCGCATGCTCAGTGGTCATTTTCAGGGCCGCGTGCTCAGCATGCTTGCCCAACTGCTCAACCCTTCGGCTATATTAGAAATTGGCACCTACACCGGTTACTCAGCACTCTGCTTGGCAGAAGGCTTGAGGTCAGAAGGAAAACTCATCACTATAGATGTTAACGAAGAACTTGAGCCAAGAGTGCGGGCTTATTTTCAGGCTTCAGACTACTCCCAACAAATTGATTATCGAATTGGGAATGCTGCTCAGATCATTCCTACACTTGAACACACCTTCGACCTCATTTTCATCGATGCCGACAAACAACAATACCCCCTTTATTACGAACAAGCACTCGACAAACTCAAACCAGGCGGGTTTATCTTGATAGACAACGTGCTGTGGTCTGGAAAAGTGCTCGATTCAAAATTCCAAGACAAAGACACGGCTTTACTGCGTGAGCTCAATTTAAAAATTAGTCAGGATGCAAGGGTAGAGAAGGTGTTGTTCCCAATCCGAGATGGTCTTTACCTCATTAGAAAAAAATGAAACGCGAATTGCGCCTCACTGCCGACGGCTCGCCAACTTTGTATGTGCCGGAACTAGATGAAACCTATCATTCAGTGCACGGCAGTGTGCAAGAAGCGCGGCACGTTTTTATTGAAAATGGTTTGCGTTTTGTCGCAACCGAATCAAAACAAGTGAACATTCTCGAAGTCGGTTTTGGAACGGGCTTGAATGCACTTCTCTCTGCTCAATACGCCAAAGAAAACGCCATTAACGTCAATTATGTTGGTCTGGAGGCTTATCCGGTCGAGGAGGAGATTTGGAAAGCGATCAAGTATCTAGATGGTCCTGATGCGCAGGGATTCTATTCGCGCATGATGGGTCTCCCTTTTGGAGAAACCGCAGTTTACGATGCTTTTTTTACAATATGTAAAATGCCCTTTTCTATTCAAGAATGGGCAACCACAGAAAAATTCGACCTTATTTATTATGACGCCTTTGGCCCAAAAGCTCAGCCCGAGATGTGGGCGCTTGCCATTTTTGAAAAACTCTATGCATTGCTCAACACGGGCGGCGCACTCGTAACGTATTGCGCACAAGGCCAATTCAAAAGACACCTAAAGAGCTTAGGTATGCGTGTAGAAGGCTTGCCCGGCCCTCCCGGAAAACGCGAAATGACGCGTGGTGTTAAAATTTAACAATTAATTTACATTCAAAAGTTGTCAGATCCAAAATGACGTCGTAAATTTGCACCAAGATTACAGTTCATAGTTGTAGTTTTAGTTTTATAGTTTTAGCATGGTTTAGCAGAAAGAGGAACAAATAGCGTTTGTTCCTCTTTTTGTTTTTTAGGGGTTTTATTCACCCAACATCATCCTCACCTCATTCAACATCAACGCGGTAGCGCCCCACACAATTTTATTGTTCAACAAAAAGCAGGGGTGGGCTTCTAGAATTTGCCCGTTGGGAATTTCAATATCTTTTAGGGTGAGGCTTGAGTCGTTTAATAAATCTTGTAGCGCGACCTCCTCAATGTGTTTGACTTCTCTCGGGTCGGGTTGGAGCCGAGGGGCCTCGTCATGGAGAAAGACATAAGGGCTAACTTCAAAACCTGAAACTGGGATCCAAACACGCGAAAGGGTTTTGATGTGCTGACCGTGGTGTAGCGGAATGCCAATTTCTTCGAAAGATTCTCTGCGGGCGGTGAATTCAAGGTGCGGGTCTGAGGGCTCGGGTTTGCCGCCGGGGAAGGCCATTTGGCCGCTGTGTTGGCCGTTGTAGGTGCTGCGCTCGATTAATATGAAATGCCACGCGGCATTTTTGGGGTAGAAATGAATGGCTACTGCTGCGGGGCGCCTTTGTTGTTGGGCTTGATTTTGTTCAAATCGTTGGCGGTAACGCTTGTAAGGGGCGTGGGCGGCTTCACTAGGAAGTTCTTTTTCAAAGCAACTGCGCAACCAATCTCTATTCATAAGACAAAGTTGGGAATTCTTTGAGAATTGTGTAAAATTTCATGATTTTTTAATTTAATGTTAAAAATGAGGGGGTGTTGTTGAAAAAATGAGATAAAATTTTGTTTGACCCCCTAAAAATTAGATACCTTTGTCAAAAATTTATAAAAATGGCAAATAAAAGACTAAAAGCGTATCAAGATGTTTTGCACCGCGAACCTAAGCACATTGACTACAATGGCAAACTTTCGGATCTTTTCGGTCAAAACGTATTTCACCAAGACATCATGCGTGAATACCTTCCTTCGGAAACCTATAAATTCATGACTGAAGCCATCCAGAATGGCACGCGCTTGGATCGCAAATTTGCAGATCAAGTGGCAAGCGCCATGAAAGACTGGGCTATTTCTAAAGGTGCCACACACTATACACACTGGTTTCAGCCACTTACTGGAACTACCGCTGAAAAGCACGATGCTTTCCTCAAGCCAATTGGCCCAGGTAAAGCTATTGAGCGTTTTGATGGCGACTTACTTATTCAGCAAGAACCAGATGCTTCATCTTTTCCGAACGGTGGTATCCGCAATACCTTTGAAGCGCGCGGCTACACCGCATGGGACCCATCTTCACCAGCTTTTGTCATCGGCAAAACACTTTGCATCCCGACCATCTTTATTTCTTATACAGGCGAATCTCTAGACTACAAAATGCCTTTGCTCAAAGCGCTACATGCCATTGACCAAGCAGCTGTAGAGGTTTGTCAGTATTTCGACAAAAACGTAACCAAAGTAAATGCTACTTTAGGTTGGGAACAAGAATACTTTTTAATTGACTCCGCGTTGTTCAACGCGCGCCCAGACCTCATGCTTACGGGTCGTGCGCTCTTCGGACACGCGCCTGCTAAAGGTCAGCAATTAGAAGACCACTATTTTGGTTCTATTCCTGAGCGCGTCAATGCATTTATGCGCGAGTTTGAGGTGGAGTCTTTGTTGTTGGGTATTCCAGTTACAACGCGTCACAACGAAGTAGCGCCGAATCAGTTTGAATGTGCGCCTATTTTTGAAGAGTGTAATTTGGCCAATGACCACAACCTCTTGCTCATGGATATCATGGAAAAAACTGCGCGCAAGCACAACTTCCGTGTACTTTTACACGAGAAGCCATTTGCAGGCGTGAACGGTTCGGGCAAGCACAACAACTGGTCTTTGAGCACCAACACAGGTGTGAACCTCTTGGCGCCAGGCAAAAACCCGAAATCAAACTTGCAGTTCTTGACTTTCTTTGTCAATACCATCATGGCCATCCATGAAAACGCTGACTTGCTCCGCGCGGCGATTGCCTCTGCAGGTAACGACCACCGTTTGGGTGCCAACGAAGCACCGCCAGCCATTATCTCTGCATTTATCGGTACGCAGCTTTCACAGTTGCTCGACGATTTAGAGAAAAACATCAAGGCGGGTAAAATGACGCCTCAAGACAAAACGGAGCTCAAACTCAACATCGGTAAAATTCCGCAAATCTTACTAGACAACACCGACCGCAACCGCACTTCACCATTTGCTTTCACCGGCAACAAATTTGAGTTCCGCGCGGTAGGTTCTTCTGCCAACTGTGGTTCTGCCATGATTGTCTTGAACACCATTATGGCCAAGCAATTGCGCATCTTTAAAATAGCCGTGGACAAACGCATCGAAAAAGGCGAAACCAAAGACGAAGCTATCCTCAAAGAATTGCAAGTCATGATCAAGGCGTCTAAAAAGATCCGTTTTGAAGGCAATGGCTACGGCGACGAATGGGTCAAAGAAGCCGAGAAACGCGGTCTTTCTAACCTCAAAGACACCCCACGTGCACTCAAGGTTTGGCACGATAAAAATGTTGTCAAACTCTTCTCTGAAATGGAAGTACTCACGCCTCGTGAATTAGAAGCGCGTGCTGAAATCGAATTTGAGAACTACATCCTCAAAATTCAAATTGAGTCTCGCCTCATGGGTGACCTCGTTCAAAATAACTTCATTCCAGCGGCAGTAGAGTACCAAAACAAATTGTTGCAGAACGTACAAGGCCTCATTAGCGTGTTAGGTGACAAAGCTGGTAGAACAGCTGCCAAAGCGCAAATTGAATTATTGGAGAAAGTTTCGATGCACATCAACAAAATGAAAGAAGCTTCTGACGCGATGCTCGCACAGCGTAAATTGGCCAATAAATTGGAAAGCGCAGAGCAAAAAGCCTTGGCTTACTGCGATCAAGTGAAAGTCCACTTCGATGAAATCCGCTACCACGCCGATAAGCTTGAGCTTTTAGTAGAAGACGAACTTTGGCCATTGCCGAAATTTAGAGAATTACTCTTTATTCGATAGATAGGTTTAGTAATAATGAGTAAAATGCCCCGTTGTTCGCAACGGGGTTTTTTTTATGGTGCTACTTTCATCCACTTTTTAACCGGATATTGAAAGGTCGCGCTTTCAATCACGATGTTATAGATTCCTGCCGCTAAAAGGTCGGTTTGAACGACGGTAGTGGCGTCATTACTTTCAATCGAGCGCACAATTTTGCCTTGCTGATCAAGGATGTGGATCTTTCTAGCATCATTTTGCTCAAATGAAATCGAAAAATGATCGAGGCTCGGGTTGGGATAGATGCTATAAGTGGCAAGTGCGATTTCATCGATTCCCGTGGCCAAGCGGTATTCAATCTCAAGCGTTGGTCTTTTGGCTGTATTGGGATATTCTCCGCTACAAAAAGATAAGTTTGTAGTGACAACCTCATTGATTAGGCTCAACTCAAAGCCAAAGCTGTTATTTGGATTGTCTGTCATGTCCTGAACCAAAGCTTTTACATCGATATCGAGGTAGTCTTGGTCGGGTGCAATACTCTGGTTGAGTAATTTTTCGTGGAGAGTTGAAATGGTAGGTTGTGTGTTCCAAGTGACTTGATTTTCTGACCATTGGCTTGTGATACGATTTAATTTTGCAGGGTTGTTGCCATAATGTCCATCGTTGACAGGTGCAACCGTGAATTCGGTATAGGCGTATAAATCAAGTTTGGCCGACATAATGGTTGAACCCGCAGGAATTTGACTCAAGTCAAAATAAAGTAGCGCTCTATTTGTATTGACGCCACCTTGTGCGCCAGGAATTTCAAAGGCAGCTAAAAATGGTTTGTTGCCGTAGTTTAAATCGGCATGGTTGTAATTATCGTGGTAAACGATAGGGCTATCGAATGCAACTGGGAGCGTGACTAAAATTTGGGTTGTGCCAAACAAACTGAAAAAAGTACATGTGGCAATAGTAAAAATGTATTTCATGGCAGAGATTTTTTGTAAATTTAATTGAATATCAGAAGATTAGCAAATGAGGTAAAAAAACCAGGGTAAATACCTATTTTTCAGTAAGTGTACCCAGTAGCTTCAAGAACTCCCCAGCCGCAAAATATTCCTCTTTAAGTTCCCAGCGAATGGTTTGCTTTGTGGTGCTCACTTTGGAAGTGCGTGCAGAGAAATCTGAAATACCGCGGTAGAGAGGGAAGAGCTCTAGGATGGCTGCGGCCCAGCCTGCGTTGTCGAGTTTGGTCAGGAGGGTAGGGTCGCCGGCGCAAACGATAGGAAGTTTGTTGTATTGGCTTTGGATTTGCCCGTCCTGAATGTGTTTTTTGGGGCTACTGCAGATGAATAATTGTTTGCTTCCTTCCTTTTTGATGGCGTAAACGGCATCGTTGACGCGCACAAAATTGGGCGCCCATTGCCAGTCTGGAAAAGCTTTGTTGGCTGCACTCAAAAATTGGTTGCGGGCACTGCTTTTGTCAAAACTCAGAAGGGCTTCGAATTCAAGTGTGAGTTCTTGTTTGGAATTGAGTTTGGCACCGTAATAATTAAAGGAGCCCGCTTTGATTTGTTCAAAGAACTGAAAAGAGGCCGGAAGATTGCTCAGGGCAAGCGGGCAACTCAAGTGAAAACCTTGCGCTTGCAGCATGCGGATGGGTTTTTTAGCTTGAGCTGGCAGATCCAAAGCAAAAGCATGCTCTTCCCAATGCAGGGTATAGGTGAGGCCTTTGAGTTCAAAATTGTGCTTTCTAGCTTGAAATGTCTTGTTTTTGAAAGAGAGCTTTTCTAAAGATTGTTCAAAGTAATTTTTTTGCCGCGGACTGAGTTTTTCGGGGAAGAAAAACACACCGCTCGGAATACCGTAGTACTGCGCCGAAAGCCAGCCGCTTTGCTGACCGCTTCCCGGGAGGTAAAGACAAGAAAATTGTTTTTGTGGGTCTGAGATCAGGTAATAAGCAACGGCGCCTTGGAGGTCAAAATGGAAATCTTGGAGGGCGATATTGCGTTTGTCTTTGAATTGCAAGGCCATGCGTTTGAGGGTTTCTTGCACGGCAGGGTCTTGAGATTCGAGTTGCTGCTCGAGCACCCAGCTTTGCACCACTTGTAAAGGCAGAACAGAAAAACACAAGGCTTGATCTTTAAAAACCGGAATTTTGGCTTCTTTGGTTTCGGGTAAGTCTAAAAACGCGGAAAGCGCATAACTCGCGTAGAGTATGAGCAAAACCGTTAGGCTCCAGGCAAGTTCTTTGAGCAACTTCACGGTGTAAAGATAGATGAAAGATGAATTGCTTATCTTTAGCACATGAAGTTCGTTGCAAAATTTATTTTTTGGCTCATCGGCTGGAAAATCGACCCGACCCCTCCTGAAGGGATACAAAAATGTGTAGTTGCTGTCGGGCCGCACACATCCAATTGGGATTTTATCTTGGGGCGCTTGGCTTTTTACCAATACGGTGTCAAAGGCCGTTACCTCATGAAAAAAGAATTGTTTTGGGGTCCACTCGGTTGGTTCTTGAAAGCCATCGGCGGTATTCCTGTTGACCGCAGCAAGAAAAACAACCTGACTGATACAGCCGTTTCCTACTTTGAGCAAAATGAAACTATGTACTTGGTTTTTTCACCGGAAGGCACGCGTAGTTACAACCCGGACTGGAAAAAAGGCTTTTATTATGTAGCAGAGAAGGCGAAAGTGCCTATTTACGTAGCTTATATTGATTTTGCGACCAAAACAGGCGGTTTCCATAGTTTGGTTTGGCCTTCAGGCGATGCCGATGCGGATATTCAAAAAATAAAGGACATTTTAAAGAATTACAAAGGCCGTTTTCCTGAGCTAGGAATTGATTAATCTTTTGTGTAGCTATTGATGTGGCCTGTTTTTGGATCGTAACCATAAGGGCAGTGCTTACAGCCACTTTTACAGCAATAACCGCGCTTGAGGTGATACTGCTCGGTAAATACAATGTATCCCTCTTCAGATAAATAATAATCTTCGTCGTTTAAATGACTTTTTTTCGAGAATCCTGAAAAATCTTCGCTCATGAGTACTACTATGTCGCTGTGGTTTACTAAGTTAAAAAGTCATTCCAAATTGGAACGCTTCTACCTACCACACGCTAACAACGATACGCTCAAATTGTTCGTCAAACGCGACGATTTAATTGATATAAATATTTCTGGCAACAAACTCCGCAAACTAGAAGGCAATTTGCAGGCGGCAAAAGATGCAGGTGCTGCACAAATCATCACTTTCGGGGGCGCGTATTCCAATCATCTTTTGGCAAGTGCGGCTGCCGCAAAAGCACTGGATTTACCCATTATTGGAGAGGTGAGGGGAGAGGAGCTAAATGAGAAAAGTAATCCAATATTATTGAAATGCCATCAATTAGGCATGGAGTTCAATTTTTTGAAGAGGTCATATTATAAAGAGTGCAAACACCGATCGGGCCTTTCGAAATACCAAGATAAACCCACTTGGTTTATTCCTGAAGGAGGCGCCAACCCGGAAGGTATTTTGGGTTGCACCGATATTTACACTGAAGCGGTTGCTCAAAACGCCAACCAACATTTTGATGCTGTTTTCTTAGCGCAAGGCACCACTACCACTAGCCTTGGCATCCTAGCCGCCATACCATCTAGCACCCAACTATTCGTGGTCCCAGTGCTCAAAGGTTTCCATTCCTTACAAGAAATGCAAAACTTAGCCGAAAGAGCCAAACAAAATACCAGCACTGCTCATCTTCACTTCCCTTTTGAACAAGTTACAGTTTTAGATCAGTACCACCACGGCGGCTATGCACAAACCTCAAAAGATTTAATTGAGTTCATCAATTTTTTCAATCAGACCAACCAATTCCCGATAGAGCCAACCTACACCGGTAAAGCACTCTATGCGCTAAATGCACAACTGTCTCAAATTCAAGCTAAAAATGTCTTGTTTATTCACACCGGGGGCGTTCAAACATTTCTGAATCATTAGTTGTTATTGAATCCAAAAAATGGATTTAAAAATTTGCTTTTTATTTTCTGAGTGTTATTTTTACACTAACTAAACCTGTATTGCTATGAAAACTACTACGTTACTATTGCGTCGCGCCCTTTTGTTTTGTGTTTTTTTGTGTGGGATTTCTAGTGTCATTTTTGCACAAACTTTTACGGATAATGCGGCTAATTATGGAGGTTCATGGGCTAGTGGTTCAAATAATTCAAGTCCGATAGGTGGTTTAGCTGGTTGGTCAATTACATCCGGCACAAATACCGGGGTTTTTATTGGCAATCCATCTTCTAACGGAATGGGTACAGCCGGTATTGGTACAACTGCTTTTGGAATGTGGTCAGTTGGTCCGTCGGGATATTGCAATGCTTCAAGATCGATTATTGGCGGAATGCAAATAGGCGATGTACTTTCATTTTATTGGGCCATTAATTGGGATGCTAATGCCGGAACTAAAGGTTTTGATTTTAAGAATGGTGCAAATACAATATTCAATGTGAATAATGGAGGTAGTCCGACTATTACTACATCCAACGGAAATGCGACCACAGCCTATGGTACAACGCCAATGCTAGTCACAATAACGCGTACCAGTAGTACAAGTTATGGTTTTTCCATGACAGCCAGAGATGGTGGCGCAACTTATAATACGATCATATCGAGTAGCGCCTCTATCAATTCAATCAATTTTTATATTGGCAATCAGAATGATGGTAATGGCAATCGAAACATGTATTTAAATGCATTTACCTATGCAAAACCCGAGCAATACCGCTCCGCAGCATCTGGCAACTGGAGTGTAGCGTCTACATGGGAAAAGAGTACTGACGGAGGTACAACATGGGCTGCCGCTGGCGCTCCTCCGGGATCTGCGCTTGGAAGCACCATCACGATTCGCAACGGTCATACGGTTTCACAAAATCAGAATTACACGTCTGGAAGCAATAACGCAATTGTGGTGGAAAGCGGTGGCACGCTTAATATGACAGGTGCAATAGGACATTTTCAATTCAACACTATGACAGTGAGTGGAAGCGTAGTGCGCAACCATGCTACTAACAATTATGTCGGTGCTATTACAATCAATAATGGCGGGAAATATGTGCATGCAATCAATGGTGGTACTATACAAAGTATTACATGGAATTCAGGTTCAACCCTTGAAATAACTGGCGTTACTGATCAGATACCTACAGCTACAGGCACTTATCAAAATGTAATTTGGAATTGTGCCAATCAAGATGCCGTGGACACTTGGAGTGCTTTGGAAACGAATTTTAATACTATAAATGGAAATTTTATTATACAAAATACAGGTGTAGGTAGTTTGATTATCGGAAACACAGCTACTAATAGAACCATGACCATCGGTGGTGATTTGATCATTTCAGGAGGTGCATTTGCAGTAAAAGGCGCAGGTGCATCTGGAGGAGATGTAAAGCTTACTGTTAATGGAAATTATGACCAAAGTTCAGGTATGTTTAGACCGAGTAGGAGGGTTATGGCTTCAACAGGGTCTGCAACCTTGGAGCTCAAAGGAAATTTTACGCTTTCAGGAGGTACTTTTGAAAATTCAAGCGCAGCAGGTCTTGGTAGCGTACTTTTTGCCAAAACAGGAACTCAAGTTTATACGAAAACAGGTGGTACTATTGCAAGTGCCATCAACTTCACTGTCAACTCCGGAAGTACGCTCAGTATGGGTACCAATGTATTAGATGGAAGTACCGGAACATTTACCCTAAGTTCAGGTGGCGGATTAGAAACAGGCCATGTATCCGGAATAACCTTAACAGGTGCTACGGGGGCCATACAAGTAAGTGGTGCGCGAACATATAGCGCTGCGGCAAATTATACCTATAATGGAAGCAGTGCGCAAGTAACGGGTCTTGGTTTTACTGGTGCCAACAACCTGACAATAAACAATAATGCTGGTGTTACACTTTCTTTTTCTGGTTCTACATCATTAGCAGGCACCCTGTTATTAACTGCTGGTGTGTTCACTGTAGGTAGTGGAAATACAATCACAGTTGCAAGCGGTGGTGCTGTTTCAAGAACATCCGGATCTTTGGCATCTGGATTGGGTGCAGGGACCTTTACCTTTTCGGGAACAGGAACTGTTAGTGGAACAGTAGGTTTTAATGATGTCAATATCGCTGGGGGTGTAAATTTTGGTTCTTCAGGGTCTTCTACAATAAATGGAACTCTAACCATCAATCTTGGTGGTTTTGTGAATACCAATGCTCCAACTTATGCTTCAGGTTCTACTCTGAAATACAATTCGGGTGGAATCTATGGAAGAGGTTCTGAATGGAGCACAATCTCTGGTGCTGGATATCCACATCATGTACAAATTTCGAATGGTACAACTTTAAATTTGGGTGCCAACCTTGGTACGGCAACGGCGCGTCAGATTGCAGGCAATTTAGCGATTGAGTCGGGGTCAGTACTCTCTATGGATATAATCGGAAGTGTGATGACTGCAGCTTTGACGGTAAAAGGCAACTACCTGAATTCAGGAACTACAAATTTATCTAGTTCAAGCGGTGGTGACTTGATATTAGAAGGAAACCTCACAGATAATGGAACTTTTGCCGCCAACGGCAGGGCTGTGTTTTTTCATGGAGCGAATAACCAATCTGTTACTTCATCCGACGATCCTTTAGACATAGATGTAGTTCGATTCAATAAAACGGGCGGAGAAGTTATATTACTTCAACATCTTCTTATTGATGAAACCGCTGATCCTGTGCAGTTTGCAGGTGTGAGCATCCTGAATCTAAATGGCAAAACAGCAACATTTGGAAAGGCTAGTGTGGCATCTCAAATTACTATGAACAGCACGAGTGCAATCAAAGGTTCTGCTACATCCACACTTTCAATCCTTGGTACAGGTTCATTTGGGACAATTAGATTTGACCAAACAACACCAGGAACTACCAATGTGCTCGGAACACTTAGTATCAATAGAACAAGTACGGGTTCAGTTACGCTTGCCAACGCATTGCAAATAGCGACAGGGTTGGTGCTTACCGACGGCACCCTCTCACTCGGTGCCAATACCCTCACTATTAATGGTGGCGTCAGCAGAACTTCCGGAACCATCAATGCCAGTGCGGGTACACTTGCCTTTGGCAATGCAAGTAATTTGAGTTTGCCTACATCTTTATTTACCGGAAATATCTTGAATTTCAATAAAACGAGTGGTGCAGGAACGCTTACAGTGAACGACAACATCGTGGTTACAAACAACATGAGTACTGCAGTAAGTACTGGTGCGCTTGTTATTGCGCCAAGTAAGCAACTTACTGTGCAAGGGGAGCTGAACAACAACGGAACCTTTACGCTTCAAAATGACGCTACTTTTGTGCAGGCTACCACCGGCAATGGCATTACTGGCAACGGAACTTTTAATGTCGAAAAGGCCCTCGCTGGCAACAGTAGTACATGGAACGCTACAAGCGGCCGCTTTTGGTATATGGGTGTGCCAATGAACGCCATTGCAAGAAGTTGTTTTGGTAATTATGCAGCGGGCAGCAACCGCGTTTGGTCTTACAATGAAATCAGTAAACTATATACCGATATTGACAATAATGCCACTACACTTGCAGCAGGTATGGGCTACGTGCACCGCCGTGCAACAAACGAAACCCTAACATTTTCTGCATCAGGCACAAACGGTTTGTATAGCTCAGACCTCACTTTAAACAACCTCTCGCGTACCCCTACAAGTCAGGTTGGCTTTCACCTCATTTCCAATCCATACATGGCATATTTAGATTGGGATGCAGTACTTAGAACGAATGTTGAGCCGACTTACTACCTCAGATCGCACAACAATACAGCTAATGATCTTTCTGCGTTAATCACCTACAATGCCCTTACAGGATTAGAATCTAATAATTCAAGTATTTCCAATTCAGTAGATTTTTCTTACCTCGCTCCACTGCAAGCCATTTGGGTGAGGGTAGGGCCAAACACCGGTACGGGCTCACTTGCCATGACCCGCAGCATGCTCTCCCACCAAAGTGGTAACCCAGGCCTCAAAAACTCCACGATCTTCCCAACGTTGGCCCGCGTCAACCTTCTAGACGGTGCGCGTTTTGATCAAATGCTCGTGTATCTCAATCAGGACATGAGTAATGCCGTAGACCAATACGACTCCGAAAAGATGTTCGTAAGTGGTGCACCACAGCTCTACACCATGGCGGCTGGCAAGAAGCTCGTGATGAACGGTCTCAAAAACAATAAGAAGAAAATCTCGGTGCCGCTTTACCTTGAGTTGCCAACTTCTAAGGTGTACCAATTGCAACTTTCGGAATACAACTTAGAAGACGGCCTCATCCTTTTAGAAGACAAGCAAGAAGGCATCATCCAAGATTTTTCCATCCATGACACCTATGCATTCTACGCCAATAGCGGAGTGCTTAATAATCGCTTTGTATTGCACTTTTACATGCCAGATGCAGGTGTCAGTGCGCAAGGCCCGAGCAATAGTTGGGTGGAGGAAGAAAGCGCTATTAACGAAGGCGGCAGCATTTTAGTGAGATCCAACGGCCGCGGTAAAGTTACTATTCAGCAAGACATTTATGCGACAAGTACAGAGAATGGTAGTGTTGTGGTAAGAGATGCTTCAGGAAAGGAAGTTTACAAAGGTGCATTGAAGGGCGTGCAAACCGAGCTCCAAATTGACGCGCCATCAGGTATTTATTTTGTGGAAGTGCAGCTCAACGGGCAGTTTGAGGTGAATAAAATCTTTGTGCAGCAGTAAAAACGCAATCCAAAACATAACTTTTCTTAATATCCTGTTTAACTGAGATTGCCTATCTTTGCAGCTTAAAAAATAGGTTTCTATGTTATCTCGTTTATTCATTGCTATTCTAGGTGTTTTTTGTTCTTTTGTAGCTGTTGCCCAAAACCTTACCATTTCCTCATCTTCAAGTTCAGGAAGTTATAGCGTTTCCGGGACCAATCCAATTACGTTTACGGCAAACGGAACAGCAAACATCTCTACTTCAGATATTCAAACACAACTAAATGCTGGAAATAGTGTCATTGTTCGTTCAACGGCGGGCACGATTACACAGTCAGCAGCGATTGAGAAGTCTAGCGGATCAAGTGCAAGCTTAACCTACAAGGCTGAAGGAAGTACAGATGGGAGCATAACTGTTAGCAGTCATATCAGTTCTACATCGAATGCATTGAATTTGGTTTTTTGGTCTAATTTTACAAGTACTGCAGGTACGGGTGTAAGTCTTTCAAACATCAATATTTCTACCAACGGAGGGCATTTTTATATAGGCGGTGGCGCTGCATCAGAAACAGCAAACGGCTTAACTGTGCCAACTGATTACACGAATTCTACGACCAATACCAGTAATGGTATTGGTATCAATACCTGCACAATCAATACGAATGGTGGCAGCATCCGCATGAAAGGAAGCGTTAGCGCTGTGGATGGCGTGAATGCCGGTGTGCATCTTTATGGTACCACATCCTTGAGTTCTGGTGCAGGTGCACTTTCTCTATTTGGAAGGCGCACTGGTGATCCGTTTGCTTCGGCTGGTTTGTTTTTAGGGACCAATATTAACGTTTCTTCAGCAACGGGAAATGTAAGTCTCAGCTCTACTAGTGGTGCTATCTATTTAGAAGGAAAATCGGCAAATACAACCAATAGTTACGGTTGGAATCATGCGCTTGCGATCGTAGAATATGCAGGTGATGATGTCACAATTACCAGCACAACAGGCGATATCACTTTGAACGGCGATGCTACAAATGCAGCTGGTTTTTCGGGTGAAGCATTGGGTTTTGTCATTCAATCAAATGACCCAACAGGACTCACTCAAATTGCAACTGACGGTGGCAACATAACAATTATCGGAAAAAGCAGTAATGCAGTAAATAATTTTGGAGCCGCCTTCAGATCAGGCAATGCGGTCGGTAATATTGCCATCGGCGATGGCAATTCTGGAAACATTACCCTGCGTTTTGGTTCTTTATCTATCAACAGTCATGCAACAACAGGACGTATTTCCCTCCAAGGAGTCGGGAGTTGTGTGCTGGAAGGTATTGACGGTGGGGCATTTGCCAGCGCCATAGATCTTACAACAGCATATAGCTTTGGTGCTACATTAGCAAGTTTTCGTGTAGGAAACGCGAGCAACAATCAAAACCTTACGCTCAATGCGGCCACATCAATTGCTGGCGACATCGATATCTATGCCGGCACCATTACATTGAATAACCACCTCACTGCAACGAATGGTGGTGATATCACATTTTATTCGAATAATGCAATTGCCGGCTTGACTTCACAAAGAAATATCACTGCTGCGGGCTTATTTAGTTATATACCCCAGGGGGCTAGCTTTGGCGCAGCAGTTTCCTTTCCGATTACCAATCTGAACGTATCATCGGCAGGTTTGATCGTGGGAAAAACAACCAATACGGCAGATATCACAGTTGCTGGTTCCACAACCATTAGCGGCCCTGTTACCCTTTATGGTGGTAATATCAACCTCGATCAAAATATCAATACTTCAGGTGCTGCGGCATCAGGCGACATCTTATGTAAAGCAAGTGGAGATATTGTCTTGGCTGCGTCAAAATCACTTACAACTGCAGGTGCTGATGTTATTTTATGGGCAAATAGTGACAATGGCAATAGCGCAGGTTCGGTGGCCTTGAAAAATTCATCGGCAATAGTGACCGGTTCTAACAGTGTTACCGGTGGCCATGTCTGGATAGGCGGTGGCAGCAATGGCGGCACTTGGAATGGCTTGGCTGTAGGTACTGGATATGCAGTGCCTGGAACCAATTTTACACCTTCAAATGGAGGTTCGGACTTACAAGCGGGTGTTTATTTAGAAAAATGTAGTATCTCTTCGTTTGGTGGCGCTGTCAAAATTCTTGGCAATGTGGCCTCTACAGGAAGAGCAATTACAACATACGGTACCATCAACATTGATGCAAAGGCCGGTGAGATAGAAATAGAAGGGAATGCTACAAATAGCGCTATTACCAATGCATATGGCATCTTGTTTGGAATTCATGATATCAGTATTGCGAGTTTAGTGAATTTGACTTCGTCTGCTAGTGGCACAGCCATCACCGTAAGAGGGTTTTCGAGAGGAACGGAGGATGCAATTGGCCTCAGCGGTACGCTCAATGCCCAAAGTACAGGTGCTGGTGACATCCTATTTAACGGAACTGCTTATGGCTCTGGACAAGCTATAGTCATTGGCAACTACTATCATGGAAAACTCAATGCATACGCTGCTACAGGGGACATTACTTTTAATGGAGGGTCTAAAGGAATTTATGTTTCGGCAGCCGTCAATACGAGTGGCCTTACCCAAGGTCCTTCCAAGTTGAATATCGGCCAAGGGGGCAACATTTCAAGCTCGAGTAGCAATGTTATTTTAACTGGAGATGTGATCAGCAGCGCGGCAAGTGGTATTGCGGTCATCAGCACAGGAAACGTCACCATTCAGCCCTCTGGCAATAGCTTTACTAGTGCAGTTACTTTTTCCAGCCCTGCATTTGCTCTTTCATCTACAGTGGCGGGTCTTACAATAGGTAAAGTAGGAAATACCGCGGATATCACAATTAATGCAGCGCAAACTGTTGCTGGTCCTATCACAATTTACGGACGCGATATCGACGTGAATCAAAATTTAACATCTTCGCTATCTGGCGCAGCAATTTTATTACAAGCAACAGGAGCCATTAATTTAGCGGCCAGTAAAGTTATTCAGACAAATGCTGGAGATGTTACATTAAATGCATGTTCTGGCGGGGTTGCAACCTCTGCTTCAAGTGCTATATATCTTTATTCAGGGAGTCAAATTCTAACTAGCGGTGGCGACATTACCCTCGGTGGTGCTTTTGCAGGAACGGAAGGCAATCTTTACGCAGCTACCAATATTTCTGGAGGCGGGTACGCTGTGCGTTTACTTTCTGCAACGTTAAGCGCAGCGGGTGGAGACATCCGTATTTACGGTAGGAATGTCACCTCTTATGGCGATGGTGTTTTTCTCAGTGCGGTAACTATCAACACAACAGGAGCTGGCACTATTGGTATTTATGGAGATTCATTTGGCGGTCATACGCCAGCTACTTCAAATACTCCTATAACTTTCTTTGGTGGTATTACTTTTAATACAAATGCTTCGCTTATTCAAACGGTCAATGGAAATCTTACTCTCGAAGGAATCTTGACTCAATCACAATCTTCAAATGGATTCGGGATCAATTTTTACAGACAGACCGGTGACGCAGGTCTAACCAACCATATTCAACTGTTATCTCAGTCTGGGGATATCAATATAACTGGAGATGCAGGTACCACAATTGGCGGGGGTATTGGCTCATCGAGCTGGGGCAATATATATATAGGTTCGCCGGCTAATTCAAGTTTTACGGCAACGGGTGACATCAAATTGATGTATTCGAGATTTGTCGGTGCAGGCCTAAATGGCATGCTTGTCAAAACAACAGGAAACGTAACGTACGAACCAACGGGTACAAGTTTTACGGCAGCTCAGACTTTTCCTAATAATAACTATTATATGCTTGCTGATGGAGCAGCGAGCCTTACTATCGGAAAAGCTGGGAATACAGCCGATATCACCATTTCTTCCGCCCAATCTGTCGCTGGTGATCTTACCATTTATGGTGGAACAATTACCCTGAGTGGCAATTTGACCACTACCAATAACGGTGATATCAGTTTGTATTCTAATAATGCACTCGGAGGACTTACCAGCCCAAGAACAATTACTACGGCAGGGCTCTTTAGTTATATTCCTCAGGGCAATAGTTTTGCTTCAGGGCTCACTTATCCTATTACCAATTTGAGCCTCACCGCTACAGGTTTGCTTCTTGGTAAACCGACCAATACGGCTGCCCTCACATTTAATGCGACAAGTATAAATGGTCCGATCACCCTTTACGGCGGTGCCCTCACCTTAAATGGTGCACTTGCTACTACCAACACCACAACAGGAAATATGTCTTTGAACGGCACAACACTTTCTGGTGGTTCCTTGAGTGTTGCCAATGGCCGCACGCTAACCATGAATTTGAGCTCCACTACAACCTACACTGGTACTATTAGTGGATCGGACTTAAATGTGGTCAAAGACGGTGCGGGTATTTTAACCCTGACAGGATCTTCTACACCAAATTTTGCTACGCTCACCATTAGCGGTGGCACTTACTCACTCAACGCCAATCAACAGCTCACCTTAAGCGGAGCTCTGACCAACAACGGTATCTTCACACTCAAAGACGGCGCTACTTTTGTGCCGGGCACGAGTGGTACAAGTGTTTTAGGAACGGGTACATTTAATGTTGAAAAGCAACTCACTGGCAATGCCACTACCTGGGATAGCCCGAATAATGTGGGCCGTTTCTGGTACATGGGCGTACCAATGAACAGCGTAGCAAGAAGCAGTTTTGGTACACAAGGCTCAACTTCGAACAGAGTGTGGTCTTATAGTGAAGCGACAAAACAATACACTGAAATAAGCTCGAGTTCAACTCCTTTAACTGGCGGTACAGGTTATGTTCACCGCAGAAACGACAACAACCTCTTTACTTTCAGCGCTACTGGTACAGACGGCTTGCGCGGAACCGACTTCACCTTAAGTGGCCTCACGCGCACGTCTGGGAGTTCAGTTGGTTTTAATTTGGTTGCTAACCCTTATATGGCATATCTAGATTGGGATGCGATCACCAAAACCAATGTAGAAGAAACGTACTACATTCGCTCTCACAATAGCAATTCAAACGACATAAGTGCACTCATTACCTTTAATGGAAGTAGCAATGTTTTAACAAATAATTCCAGTTTGACGCTTTCTGCAGCGCAAATGAACTACATTGCACCACTACAAGCCATTTGGGTACGCGTTGGGCCGAATTCCGGTACAGGCTCATTGACTATGACGCGCAGCATGCTCTCGCACCAAACGGGCAACCCTGGCCTCAAAACCTCAACAATATTCCCAACTTTAGCCCGCGTCAACCTTCTAGACGGTGCGCGTTTTGATCAAATGCTCGTGTATCTCAATCAGGACATGAGTAATGCCGTAG
>JAIXXP010000072.1 GCA_027490665.1 Cryomorphaceae bacterium
ACAATTTTAGCGTAATCAGAGCAAGCACTGAGCAAAAGAAGAAAAAAGGTAAATAGGAAAATATTTTTCATGTTATTTTACTCTTAGGCTACGCCCCAATTGGAGCACAGCAGTGGGTTTGATGCCATTGAGCTGACACAATTGAGAAACTGTCGTGTTGTTGCGCGCTGCTATTTCGGTGAGGGTATCCCCTGGCCTAACTTTATAATAACGCACTTGTGGCGTGCGCACAACAACTGGCGCCTGCACTACTTCAGTTGGATGGTCTTCGTAGTAATCTGAAGGCTTGGCTCCTGGCCTGAACAAGCCCTTGTGCACAAAAAGATTTTCGTTCTTGAGGTCTTTTTTAGTGAAATCGATGATTTCTTCAGGGTTCATGGGGCAATCGTAAAAACGAATTTCAAAGTGCAAATGTGAACCATAAGAGTGACCAGTATTGCCGCCAAGTGCGATAGGCTCACCTGCAACTATATCTTGATCAGGGTAGACCAAAAACTTACTAAGGTGCGCATAAAGTGTTTCTAAACCGTTGGGATGTCGGATAATGACAAGATTGCCAAAGCCGCCATCGTTGTATTTGGCGTAGCGGACTTTTCCAGACCAGGTTGCGTATACGGTATCTCCAGTTTCCAAATCGATGTCTATTCCGTTGTGGTTTCTACCATTACGAGGACCGTAGCGAGAAGTAACAATACCGGGGGCAGGCATATTGAAATGTTGGTCGTATTCATCGTTGACACAAAGCCAAAGGGTGTCTTTGAGTTTCGACATGTCGTTGCGACTCGGGAAACAAATATCGTTGCTCCAAGGATGACGAAAACTTGGGTCTTGAGCTAGCATCAGTTGATTGATGCGCGGATTCATGATGCCGTCGAAGGTTGAGATTTGTAAAAACGACCAGGTTTTGTTGCTGTAAAGCACAACCTTTCCGAGCTCGGTTTCAATGGTATCGAGAGCACGCTGGGCATGAGCCTGAAAACCAAGCGACAGGCAAAAAATTATAAATAGAGTTATCGAGCGCAAAATCAAATTTTCAGTGCAAATTTAGGCATTTCCTACGATATGGACCTGACCCCGACGATGTCGAGCAAAAAGAAAACGGGTTCATTTGGTGCAATTACCTGCCCGTATCCTTTGGTACCATATGCTTGTTCAGGCGCTAAGACTAAATAATAACGTTCCCCTTGCAAAGCATTTTTTAATATTTTTCTCAATCCTGGGACAGTAGTTTTTTGCCCAACGACAAAACGCTGCGGAAATTTCCGTGCAACAATTGCATTAGGTTTGTTGGGGGTCGAAGCAACAAATTCGTATGCAATTTCTTTAACCCCACCCTCCTCTAAACTGAAAGGCTTCCCATCGGCAAGTTTCCATGCGCGGATACCATTGGCGTCTATACTCGGCTTAATTTTAGACAAAACTTTCACGTAAAGCCAATTGGGAGTATTTGGAGCCAACACATCTTTGATACCCTTGCTACCGTAAGCCAATGAAGCTGGAATTTCGATTTTGACGAAATCACCGACGTGCAAATGCGCAAAGGCGAGGTCCCAACCTTGGGTTTGCATGCTGTAGCCCACAACAAAAGGAATAAACGGAAGGTCAATGCGGTTGTTACCGTCAATAATACGGCCATCGGGCGTCCCTAAGCGGTAATCTATGAGTGCCATTTCTCCGTTTTCGAAACCGGGGCCATCGCCGCGTTCAATCCATTTGAGTACAATGCCACTGCTCAGTTTTTTACGCGTTTCAACTTTTCCTTTTTCAAAGTTGATCAGGTTCTTTTTAGAGCCCGCGGCACTGGTATCTAGAGCGGAGAGGTCTTGGGTATTGGCCTTTGTTATTTTTTGGGGATCTTTTTTGCTTTTTGCCGTATCGTTACAAGCAAAAAAGATAAAGATCAAAGAAAAAAGAAAGAAATTTCTCATTGTAAGTCAATCAGTTGAATATCAATATACAGAATACTTTGTGGCGGAATTTTCATGCGATCGCCAAGCAAGCCATGCCCGAGATAACTCGGTAATATAAGCTTGGCTTTGTCGCCTTTGCGCATCAATTGCAATGCTTCGTGAATACCAGACTCTTTTTCAGAATGCGCAATGGTGATGCGTTCGATTTCATCGGATTTGGTTTGGTAACAAACAGTGCCGTCGAGCAGGCTAATTTTGAGCCGCACCAATGCTTGTTGGCCATCTTGAGCCAATGGTGTACTATTGGGCGCCTTGTCATAAATCATGTAGCGCAACCCAGAATTGGTTTCATTCATTTGCAATTCCGTGTAATGCGCTAAAAAAGTATTGATTTTGAGGTTTTCACGAACGCTCAGTTCTTGATTGAAATCGACGGAATGAGCGTTGCCCCATTTTTGTTGCTGAGCAGCCGGTGGTGCAGGTCGTCTGCAAGCAAACAGAACCGTTACGGCAAGAAAATACCCGAAATAAAGTACTGACTTTTGCATAAGGCTACATTTCAACTAATAAAGATTCTAATTTAGCGAGGGTTGTTTTCAAATCAGCAGCTAAAAAACCACCAGCCGCATATTGATGACCACCACCATTGAAATGTGCCTGCGCGAAGGTATTCACAAAGCGCTGCCCTTTAGAGCGAAACGAGAGCTTTACGCCGTCTTCAGTTTCCATAAGAAAAACTCCGAGGTCATAGCCTTCAATGGATAAAATCACATTGACCAAACCTTCGGTATCGCCTTTTTGATAGTCAAAACGCTTTAAATCATCTTTACTCAAACTCATGATGCCAATTCGGTAGTTTGGAAACAACTGCAGTTTTTCTGCAATAGCATAACCGCGCAATTGCAAACGCGTTACACTATTGACGTCATAAATAGCTTCGTGAATGAGGTGGTGCTCCAGCCCGAGGTCTAGTAAGTGCGCTGCCATTCTGTGCGTTTGGGCAGAAACCGACGGAAAGCGAAAAGAACCAGTATCAGTTAGCAGTCCAAGGTAAAGCCCTTTGGCTACATGGATATCAATTTGATCGCGTTGTCCAAGATCTTCTAAAACACGGTAAATAACCTCTGTTGTAGAGCAAGAAGTCGGGATAGACACTGGAATTTGTACAAAGTCTGCCGGATTCGGATGGTGATCGAACATTACCTTGATAAGTGTTTGGCTATCAAACCATACCGACATTTCCTCCCCTAAACGCGACGAAGAATTGTAATCCAATGCAAATAGTAAATCGCCTTTGTAGTCTTTATCTGTAGTAAAAACTTCCCAGTTGTAGCCTTCCAAAAACGGACACAAATAAGCCGCTGGCTGATCTGGAAACAAAATGAGATGGTCTTTGCCGCAGCGCTTGGCATAGGCGGCCCACGCAACTACACTTCCTACCGCATCGCCGTCAGGGCCTTTGTGCGTAGTGATTAACCAATTTTGTTGACTTTCTAAGGTCGAGGAAAGGAGGTTTGGCGTCATTTAGTCTTTTTGCATATGCTCGTCCTCTTCTGGATCAGGCGGGAATAATTTAGGCGCGTCCGATTTGTTCTGGAGCTTATCGAGCATGTCTTCTAGTTGTGAAACCGATAGGTTTTTGGCAATAATTTTCTTGTCTTTGTCCAAGACGAAAACCTTTGGTGTCGAGTAGATGTCGTAGGTTTGTTGGTAATTAAGACTTTGCAAGGTGGTTGGCTTGCCCTTCTCACCCGGATACAAAGGCACCAGTTTTTCAGGAGTAGCCTTTGCAATTTCATAAATACTATTTGTTACAGCTACATTCATGAAAGTAAGTTTGTTGTCGCGGACATACTTTTTCCAAGCTTCGAAATCTTTCCCGACACCTTTACCCACTGCAAATACTTCGATGTTGCGCGCCTTCCATTTTTCGGTGTAAAGCGTTTGAATTTTTGGCGTTACTTTTTTACAGTGTCCACATTCAGGGTCCCAGAAGTAGAGAATGGTATATTCTGAAGTTAGACTATAGAAATCAAGCCATTTGGTATCGGAGGTATCGCGCATAATGAGGTTTGGTGGTTTGATACCCATTACGGTGTTCATTTTGTTGTCGAGGTTTTCGCAGAGATCCTCGAATTTATCCTCAGCTACCCAAAAAGCTGGCGACTTACCGCTTGCGTCTTTGGTGCAAAAATAACGCTTGAGCATGTAGTAATATACTTTGTCCATGCCCATGATTTCACTCTTGCCAAAACTAGAAGCAATCCAGCCAACGCTGTATTCATACATGCGCGATTTTGGATCGAGGGCGTCGCAAAACTGGAAAGCATACTTGATAATGGTATCCCAATGTTGGATCATCATTTGCTTACCAAAATAAAATTCGAGTTTGTTGGCAAAAATGGGGTTGTTTACCAACGCATCGGTTTTGAGGTCGACGTTATCCCAGTAGTGAGCGAAGTAATATTTGTAGCGAAAGTTGGAATCTAACAAATTGCCATTGGCATCTTTTGGAGGTTCAGGAACCACTACTTCCGTTGACATCAATACAATTTTAGCTACCAACTTGCCAGGATTTTGGCTCACGAGGTCAGCTTGGTATTTTTCTACTTCCTTGTTGAGGAGGTCTATTTGGGTCGTTAATGAAGTATATTCTGCATCTTCGGGCTTTAATTTAGCGCGCTGTTCAGCTAGCTTGTTGATTTCACCTTTTTTACTACTGATGAATTTCACGTAAGGAATGAACAATTGGTTTTCAGCCGATTTTTTCACGACCATATTGGCCATGAAGTCTGGGCCTTTGGTTTCGAGCTGAATTTCTTCGTTGTTGTAGACGAATTCAAAATAGCGTTGACCTGGCAAAAACAAACCTACAATACCTGGCTTTTGCTTGGCGCCATTAAAAACAACCACCCCGTTTTTCATTTGCGCGGTATCGGCATAGAACAGTTTAGACCCGAAGTATTTGATTAAGAAAACAGTTGTATCTTTTTGATCTTCAACTTTTAAAGTAATTTTTTGCGCGCTTAATTGCTGAAGGATAAAGAAGGAAAGGATGAATAATAGATATTTCATAATAGCGTTGTTTGTTACGAAAATGCTTGATTTTAGGCTTCGCTTTGGCTTTTTAACATTTCTTTAACCAATTTGCTGTAGCGCTTGCGACTGTAAAGATAGTTCAGATTTTGGATCGAGGGCTATGATTCGGTCATATCTAGAAAGCCAAGTAAGTTGCCGCTTTGCGTAGTTGCGCGAGTGCTGCTTGATTTTGTCGACCGCTTCC
>JAIXXP010000028.1 GCA_027490665.1 Cryomorphaceae bacterium
GGCTGTCTACACCTGCTGCGCTTGTAAAGGCAGTTGGGTTAGAACAAATTGGAGGCGTTTGGAAGTTGTAGAACAAACCAGCACTTTGCAAACCTCCTGAACAAGCAGAGTAGATATACATGTCATAGTTGCCAAGTGGAATGAGGTTGAGAAGTTGAACTGAAGCTGCAGTTACCGTTAAAGTGGTGCCACTTGTGAGCGGGTCAAAACCTGCTGGGCCATAAACAACCGTCCAAGATGTTTCACCAGCAGCACTTGCCGTCCAGGTAAAGGCCGCCTCATTAGGGAATAAATAAGTAGTTGTTAAAGCAACAGGATTCGGACAGTCTACATAGTAGAAATGCACACAGCTGTTGTTTTGCAAATACGCTTGGTTGTTCATCGAGACGTTGATGTTTTGTGCGCCGCGAACGCCAATCTCAGCGTCGGCACCATGATCCCAACCCGTAGCGTTGCCTAAAATAACGTCGTCGTAGACATAGTATATCTCTTGGGTCGCTTCGTCGATGATCAATTCAAAAGTAGCGCCGTCTGCAACAATTGGGGAGTTCCAATGTGGTAAGTTTTTCCATTGGATCACCAACTTACTGTTTGGCGAAGTACCCACTTGTTGGTAATAAACACCCCCACTACCAACTGGATAAGCAGTATAAAGCTGTTGGATAAATGGATATAAACCATTTCCAGCATCCATCACATAATTGAGTGCTCCTGTAGTTGTACCCAATTTAACACCGCCTGTAGCACCAATAGTTGCTGTTGTAAACAAAGTTCCTTGATACAAAAGCGGGAAAGGAAGCGTAATGCCTGTTTCACCCAAATAAGCTAAGTTGGTATTGGTTGCTGCAGGGTTTGAACTGATGTCTATGAAACCAGTTGCTGGGCATTCGTTATCCCAAGTAATGTACTGACCTTGGTCATAAGTATTCCAAGAGACTGATGGTGTCCAGTAAGAAGAGTCGCCAGGTGTACAAATAGCACGCACATAAGCTTGGTAGAAGCTATATGGTGTTAGGGCGCTGATGGTGTACGGATGTGTCGTTACGTTAATGGTTGTTCCGGTGCCAAGCGCAAAGCCTTGTGGGCCATATTGAATTTGCCATTGTGTTTCGGATCCGCCCGGAACCCAGTCAATAGTAGCATCGTTTAAGGTAGTGCTTACTAAGGTTGGAGCCGTTGGTTGCGGACAAGTTGGTGGCGCAGCAATTTGCACAAAATAATCTTCGGTCTCGCCCCATGTGTAGGTGCCGCAAGGATTTACACCTGTAGTTAATGTAGTTTCTACATTCACCACGCGCATGCGGGTAATACCTTGTAATGCAGTAATTGGAACAGATATTATTCCAGATTCAATGTGTGGACCAGTTGTGGCAACTGTAGAAGAATAAATCATTTCCCCTGCATCTGTAAACAATCCGTTTTGATTGAAGTCTATCCAAGCTTTAGTCCAGTTATTATAGTTGCCATTACAGGTTCCGATTTCTACCGAAAACGGATAAAATACACCTGGCGCCAAAATTGGTGCGGCTACAGAAGTAGTGAAATTCGAATATTGACTAGCCACAGAAGCCGGGCCTGGTGCTGCAACCCCACAAGTTGAAGAATTGTTCAGCGTACTTAAGGTGACATTCAAAATTTCTTCATCAGCCGTACTAGTTGCATTTGAAGTGCAATAACAGTTCACGAAACTATTTGTAGTGACCAATAAAGGTGTTGAGGTAGAACTTGAAGACGTAGTTGTACAAGTTACAATACACTGATACCAGGTGTCTACAAGTTGACTTGCTGCAAAGCCTGGCGTATTGCCGCCTGGAATATTTGTCCAGGGGCCGGCTGCAGAAGGTGCTGACTGCCATTGATAAGTAAGGCCTGAAGTAAATGTTGCATTTGCCATAGTAAGGTTGAATGGCACTGAAGGACAAACGGGGTTAGTAGCAGTAGCTGTAACTCCGGCATTTGGTGTTCCTGTACAAGCCGTTCCTGAAATAAACGTAATACCACCAACTAAACCGCGCGGATAATTTACAGGAGTTGCCGGATACGCTCCCCCAGCCCAACTAATACCATCACCTGTAATGATGTTGACACCCCCAGCAGAAAACGTATTCAATCCGGCACCATTGGTTAGTGTCATATATTGAATTGTAGTGCCAGAAAATCCTAATTGGTAGGTTGCGCCTGCTGGTAAAATGAGATTAAGATTGCTAATTGCTGGTACAATTCCATTAGTGGTATTCGAATTTACAACTGCAGTGCCAGCAAGTATCCAACCATTCTGTCCTGCACCTACAATACCATTATCCCATGGTGCAGCATTATCTACAAATGGTGTTGTTCTATACAATAACTGAAGGTTATTGGCAGCATTAGTACCTAAATGACAATTCACCCCAGTTATGATGATATCATTGGCATTGGTATTTTGCACATTAAATATAATAGAACTTGCACCATTATTGTTGGTATGAGTAGTGTTGAGCGTAATTTGCGCACCCAAAAAGGAGCTGAGCAATAAGGCAAAAACACTAAATAAACTTTTCATATTTGCTTTCATTTCTTATTGTATTTGATATTATTGAACAGCGATTCTTTCGATGACACTCACGCCATTCATTTGGATTTTTACCATGTATAGTCCTTTTGGATAGTTGGAAAGATCCAGGGTGAGGGGCTGATCCATGACTTGTTGGTGCAATGCTTTTCCATTTAAATCCAATAACTCAAGTGCAGCTAAGCCACTTTGTGTTTTACTGATGTAAAGCAAGCTAGAAGTTGGATTAGGATACATTGAAACACCCATTACGTTTTCGGCGATAGAAGCAGTAAAGTCGCAAGAACCATCTACAATAATCAAGACGTTAGAGGTATCGCTAGGGCAAACAGGGCTTGTCACGATATAATCGTAATTGAACTGGCCAGCCAAAGCACCTGAGGTGTCTTGCGCACCTGCTAGTGCGTTGTTGCTTGCATTGTACCATGTTCCGTTAGCGTCGATGTTACCAGAAAGGCCATTCCAAAGTACAAAAGGCTCGTTCAAGCAAACCGTAATACTACCATCTTCGCCAGCGCTTGGCGCGGCATAAACAATAACGGTTGACGTTGCTTGGACTACTGCACAACCATCGCTCACAACGTAGTTGAAAGTGTAGGTTTGTGAGGCGTAGTCTGTAGAGTTGAAGGTGTTGCTTTGGAGTACAACCGCTGGTGAAGTAGCCAACCATTCGCCACCTAAAGCATAGTTGGCAATCCCTAAGAACAAGTTCACGCTTTCGCCGTAGCAGATCTCGAGCACCTCGCCCTCTACCCCAGCGTAAACGCTTACCTCGCTGATTTCTATGGTGTAAGTGCCTGCAGTTCCTGAACCGTCGTGCATGATGTAGTATTCTACGCCTGGTGTGAGGCCACAAACCGTGAAGTTTGGTGCTTCTGAAGTGCCGTCGATTTCGTTGTCGTTGGCGCCTTCTAAAGTAAAGCTTGGCAAAATACTGCAGTCTGCACCAAAGTACACACCAATTTGACCGTTGTAAGCTACGCCTGTTGCATCGATGCGCACATTACCAGATGCTGGTGCCGTGAACTTGAACCACGTAGTGTGGTTGAGGTTGCTGTTGGCCCAACCTGTAGTGGTTTGTGCACCTGTTACTGGTGGTACAATGCCTAATTCTTCGGCGCTTACCGTGGCGCCGGTGTTGTTGTACAACAAACCTGGGGCGCCAACTGTAATTGGGTGCGCTCCACAAGCGTTGTCGTTGCTGATTGGCATAATTAAGCTAATTGGGCCTACATAAGCTGAAGTGTCTTGGCCACATACTGCCTGAACGTATACTTGAACCGCTTGGCCAGGGTACCATGCCGCATTAGTAGTGGTATCTGTAAAGTTGTTGTCTAAAGCATAAACTGTTCCTGTATACAAAGCGGAGTCTTGCGCTACAACTTGTAGGTTGAAGC
The DNA here is from genome assembly GCA_027490665.1 of Cryomorphaceae bacterium. Lineage (GTDB taxonomy): Bacteria > Bacteroidota > Bacteroidia > Flavobacteriales_D > Crocinitomicaceae > UBA952. The sequence continues at coordinate 3,949 of JAIXXP010000028.1, forward strand.
CTGTTGAAGGATAGAAGCTCGTGTAAGGGCTCCAGCTCCAGCTGCTCATGAGGCTGTCTACACCTGCTGCGCTTGTAAAGGCAGTTGGGTTAGAACAAATTGGAGGCGTTTGGAAGTTGTAGAACAAACCAGCACTTTGCAAACCTCCTGCACAAGCAGAGTAGATATACATGTCATAGTTGCCAAGTGGAATGAGGTTGAGAAGTTGAACTGAAGCTGCAGTTACCGTTAAAGTGGTGCCACTTGTCAGTGGGTCAAAACCTGCAGGGCCATAAACAACCGTCCATGATGTTTCGCCGGCTGCACTTGCTGTCCAGGTAAAGGCTGCTTCGTTAGGGAATACATATACTGGCGTTAACGCAACAGGGTTCGGACAGTCTACATAGTAGAAATGCACACAGCTGTTGTTTTGCAAATACGCTTGGTTGTTCATCGAAACGTTGATGTTTTGTGGACCGCGAACACCAATCTCGGCATCGGCACCAAAGTCCCAACCAGTGGCGTTGCCCATAATAACATCGTCATAGACATAGTAAATCTCTTGAGTGGCTTCGTCGATGATCAATTCGAAAGTTGCGCCGTTAGGGAAAATTGGGGAGTTCCAGTGAGGAATATCTTTCCATTGGATTACTAATTGGCTATTTGGTGAAGTACCAACTTGCTCGTAATAAATACCCCCACCCACAGCATAAGACTGCGCCAATTGCTGAATGTAAGGATACAAGCCATTACCAGGCTCCATCACATAATTGACCTGAGCAGTAGTGTTGCCAAATTTAACACCTCCTGTATTACCAATCGTGGCTGCTGTTACCAAAATGCCTTGATACAATACAGGGAAAGGCAAGGTAATCCCGATTTCGCCTAAATATGCAATATTGGTATACGTAGCTGTAGGGCTTGCGCTGATGTCCATGAAACCTGTAGCCGGACATGCGTTATCCCAGGTAATGTATTGGCCTTGGTCATAGGTGTTCCAAGAAATAGCTGGTGACCAATATGAAGAATCGCCAGGCGTACAAACCGCACGGACGCGCGCTTGATAAAAACTATATGGTGTAAGAGAACCAAATGTATAAGGGTGTGCAGAGGTATAGACAAATGTTCCGGTACCTGGCGTAAACCCTTGCGGACCATATTCTATTTGCCATTGGGTTTCTGAACCACCTGGTGTCCAGTCTAAGGTGCCTTGCGTTAAGTTGGTACTAACCATATTCAACATAGTTGGCTGCGGACAAGTAGGTGGTGCGCTGATATTCACCATATAATCTTCTGTTTCACCCCATGTGTAAGTACCACAAGGGGGTGGTGTCGCATTTGATTCAATGATAACAACACGCATTCTGGTCATGCCAGACAGTGCTGTTGGTGGAATGGTAATATTGAACGGGACATTTACAGTTGCCGTAGGAGGCAATGAATTACTTGCATCATAAAGCATTTCGTAGGTATCAAACTGTCCATTGTGGTCGGTATCTATCCACACACGCGTTCCGTAATTATAAGTTCCGCCAGTACAATTATATAAATCTAGTTCCATAGGATAAGTAACTCCCGGAGAAAGTAGGGTTGATAAATTTGTATAATCAGAATACGTACCATTGCATGCTGTAGAGCTGTTGTCAATAGTATTCAACTCAACGCGTTGGATATCGCCATAAGTGGTGGAAGTTGCGCCACTCGTACAATAACAATTGTAAAAATTATTCGTGGTGACACCAACAACTGTTGAGATCTGAGTTGAACCAGACGCCGTACAGGTTACGATACATTGATACCAAGTGTCTACTGTTTGTGTGGCTTGATAGCTGCTATTTGTTGCGCCAGTAATATTCGTAAACGGGCCTGATGCGTTTGTCGCAGACTGCCATTGGTAAGTGATGCCTGAAGCCAAAGTACTTCCGGTTAAAGAAACCGAATAAGGCACAGATGGGCAAACTGCAGGCACCGAAGAAACAGCCGTGCCGGCTGTAACTGCACCTGTACAGGCCGTTCCTGGCACATAATGAATTTTGATATTCGGGCGGTTGTTGCCATAAGTAGTCGTAAGCGAAGATGCTGCAGAACCTGCCGCGCCCGCTGCCCAACCAATAGCCATGCCAGTAGCAGCTGTGCGGTAATAATTTACCGCACCACTCGCAGTACCATATTTTACATGGTCTGTCATGATTTGTAGCGTGCCACCAGTATAAATAAAAGGGGTTGTAAGAATATATGATTCCCAACCTGGGGCCGTACTCATAAAGCCCTGATTGGTATTGTTATAAACAGACGTTGCACCAGCAGTAAGTACTCCCCATGTTGTTGCGGTAGTTAAGGTTGTTGCGGAGTTATTAGCCAGTAAAATTTCAAAGTTATTCGGAGCCGTAATGGTTCCTGTTGCCTTTTCCCATTCAATTTGGGTAATCATTGAGCCCGCAGGTATTGCAGCTAATTCAGTGGCCGTATAGATGTATGCATACTTTGACCAATTGAAAGTTGAAGCGGCCGAACTTCTGTAGATAGGACCACTTAGATAACTTGAAGCAGTACCTGTTCCAATTTGGATAAATTGCGACCAAACTAGTTGGCTAAAAAACAATAGAAAGATACCTAATGTGTAATGTTTTCTCATCATATAATTTTAAAGAGCTAAAGTTAAGTATAACAAAACAAAAAAGCCACCCCAAGGGGTGGCTTTCGAATATTGCGGGTAGTTCAACTATTGTTTAACTACTCTGAACGTTTGTACAGAATCTGCAGCTGTGATGCGTACCATATAGACACCTGTGGTCATGTTCATAAGGTTCAAAACAGAACCATTAGATACATTTGAGGCATCTAGTACCAATTTACCTTGAGCGTCAAACACTTGTGCTTGAGCGGTCAATTCAGTTGGCATGTTGATGGTTAAATCACCCGCGGTTGGGTTCGGATTTACAGACATTTCGATGTTAGCAATTTGATCTAAACCAACTGCATCGATAATTTCACAATCTGACTGATCAGAACAACCTGCTGCTGAAGTAACGATTACAGCGTAAGAGCCATTTGCAATTGCTGTAAAGTTAGCTGTTGAGCCATTAGGTGCATCTGTACCAGAAGCACAGTTGATCCAAGTGTAGTTCATTCCTGCAGGTGAAGCAGCAAGTGTAACATCGTTCACAACAGAGATAGTTGCAACCGGGGTAGCGTTCACTACAACTGTTACTTGATCTGTGTTCTCACATCCGTTGATGCCAGTACCAGTTACAGTATAAGTAGCTGTTGTAGCTGGTGCAAAAGGAACGTTGTTAGACGCTCCGCCTGTCCATTGGTAAGAAACAGCACCTTGACCATTTAAAGTTACTGACTCACCAGAACAGATTGTTTGGTCAACTCCTGCATCTACATCAGGTAATGCAAGTACAGTTACTGTTACTTGGTCGTTGTTTGTACAGTTGTTGAAACCAGTTGCTACTACGTTATATGTTGCTGTAGCAGTCGGAACAAATGCAACACCGTTAGTTACGTTAGGCGTTGTCCAAGTAAGGAAACCGTTACCTGTAGCTGTTAATGTAGCTGAAGTACCTTGACATACTGCGAAGTCAGGACCAGCATTCACAACTGGAATAGGTAATACTGTAACAGATGTGTTTTGTGATGCAGAGCCACAAGCGTTAGTTGCAACATAAGTCAAGTTCACAACAACCGGGTCGTTAACGTTAGGCGTATAAGTTACGGTACCGTTCGTAACGTTAGGTGAAATAATACCCGTACCGTTAGTCGTTGTCCAGAAACCACCTAAACCATTTTGTACTGCTGCACTTAACGTAGCTGGTGCGTTTGCACAAACTGTTTGAGGAGCAGATAAGTTAACTGTTGGGCCAGTTGAAACGTTTACAACTAATTGGTCGTTGTTGGTACATCCGTTAGCGCCAGTACCCACAACTGTGTAAGTCTGAGTAGCGTTCGGATAGAAAGGAATTCCCTGCGTAACACCGTTGTTCCATGCGTAAGAAATTGCACCTGAAGCATTCAATGTAGCGCTCAAGCCAGCACAAACTGTGATGTCCTGACCTGCGTTCACTGTCGGTAATGCCAATACAGTAACCAAAATTTGGTCTTGGTTGGTACAACCGTTAGCACCAGTAGCAGTTACTGTAAGTACACCAGTGTTCGTAGGAACATATTGTGTGTTGTTTGTTACGTTGTTGCTCCATTGGAAACCAGTAACTGGCGTTGGAGTAGCAGATGTAGTAGATGCATTCAAGATGATTGGTGTACCCGCACAAATTGTTTGGTCCAAACCACCCAATACAATTGGTTGTGGAAGAACGTTAACAACAACTTGATCTTGGTTTTGACAACCATTCACGTCTGTTCCAACTACTGTGTAAGTAGCTGTTGAAGAAGGGAAGAATGGAGTTGCATTGGTTACACCGTTGTTCCAAGCATAAGAAAGCGCACCTGAACCAGAAATAATTACTGGCGACGCATTACAAATGGTTTGGTCTACACCTGCGTTTACGTTAGGCAATGCCCAAACTGTTAATGTAGCAGCATCTGTGTTTGTACAACCAACACCGTTAGAAACGTTTACTTGGTAAGTATAAGTTCCAGGCTGAGTTGGGGTCACAACAATAACTGGGCTATTGTTCACTGCACCAGTTAAACCACTGTTGGTGTAGTTGGTCATTGACCAGTTGTATGGAGCCAAACCTGTTGCGTTGAACGTTGCAGTTTGACCAATACAAATTGCTTGGTCAAGACCAGCGTTTGCAGGTGGAACCGTAGAGTAAGTCAACTGAAGTGTATCGTAGTTGATACAACCGTTGCCATCAGTACCGATTACACTGAATGTACCTGTTGCGGATGCCGTAAATGGCACACCATTTTGTACACCAGCCACTGGAGCTGTCCAAGCATAAGAACCTGTTGCACCAGCACCTGTTGCCGTAACAGTAGCTTGTTGTGTAGCATTATTTGTACAGATCAGGATGTCGTTACCTGCGTTGATGGTAGGCAAAGCCCAAATTGTAACAGGGGCAGTTGTGTTGGTAACTGAACAACCCGTGATTGGGTTGGTAGCTTGTACCGTGTAACTTGCTGTAGTGTTAGTTGTACCAGGATTAGAAACTACAGTAGATGCAGTTGTACCATTTTGGTTCAATGCTGGCCATGTCCAAGATAGTGTTGGTGTGTAATTAATTCCTGTCGTACCAGTAAACTGAATCATTGGGCGGTTATTGGTTACCGTACCAATGGTTGTAGAGGCACAAACACCAGCTGCATCGGCATTATAGAAGTGAGCCGCACCTGCGAAGGCGGTTGTCCATGTCGCTACTGCGTTGGTAGTGAAAGCGCCGTTGTTGAAACAGATGTCAATCACGACGTTAGAAGTACCATCCCAGTTGAATGGAGTCAATGTAATAGTGTTATTCGCAAAACCAGTCAATGCAGATGGCGTGTAAGCCGCATTGTAATATACTTGCGTCAAGCCAGTTTCAAACGTAGTTGTAAGTGCTGTTACCGTCGTGTTCTTCATAGAGATAGTGTAGTCGGTAAGCGTTGTTGTAGCTGGTGTAGTTACGTTGAAAGCAAGCGCATTTATTGTACCAGCACTAAACCCTGCAGCAGTAAGCTCGGCAGCAGTATACAAGAACTGTTGTTTTGCTCCCCACCAATAATTGCCAAATGGAGTAGGATAAGAGAAGGTAGTATTTGAGCCCGTACTAGCAGGGCCAGGTACAGCTGTAATAGGTGTAAATGTCGAGCTAGCTGCTGTCAAGTTTACGGTTCCGCCAGAACAGATAGCTGTTGGGTTAGCAACAGTAGAAGTGATCAAAGGCAATGAATTTGTTGTTACAACAACCGTTGCCTGATTCTGACACAACTGACCTGTTGTTTGGTTGGCAGTAAGCACATAGGTTGTGGTTGCAGCCGGTGCATTTGGCGTTGCATTTGCAGGGTTGAAAGTATAGCCTGCTGCTGCAGTACCTGCCACAGTTGCTGCGTTTGTCCAAGTGAAGTTGTTATAGCTAGTAAGGCCATCAACCATAGTAACTAATCCTGATGGAGAAGTAGAACAGTTGGTCGCCGTAGCTGAAGACAAAGTCAATGCAGGAGCTGGAGCTACTGTAATAACTACAGGTATTGGGCCACTCTGACAACCCGTTGAAGGGTTAGTAGTAGTAACATAAAGTGTGGTGGTGGTTCCAACTGAAGCTGCATAGGTATTAGCTGTTGTTGCTTGCAATGCAGTAGTAGAAGTTGGTGTAGCATACCAGTTGAATGTTGGTGTAGTAAAGTTGTTAGGGTCTGCAACTGATGCCGTAGCAACCTGAACACCACAATGTGCACTGTTGGTAGCAACTGGTGCCAAGAACGCTGGTTGAATAGTTACCGGAGCTGTTGTCATTGTGTTCACACATCCTGTAGCAGCTTCTGTTGCAGTAACTGTCCAAGTTTGGGTCGTTGGTGCAGATGTAATGTTCGTTACAACTGTAGTACCAACCATTGTGTTGACAACTGGTGTTGCGTTCCAAGTATAGCTGTAAGGAACAGCTGGCTGGCTTTGGATATTTACCAAGTAGTCTTCAGTTTCACCAGATCCCATAGAAGTACATGCATCACCAGAACCATTTACGTTACCATTACCACGTGTACGAATACGCATTTTGGTAAGACCCATTTGCGCAGTAAGTGGAACCGTAATATTAGTAATAGAGGTTGTTCCTGCAGCTTGATTCACTGCAACTTGCTGCCATTCTGTTGCAGCCAACACACCATCGCGGTTGAAGTCGATCCAAACAGAGATAATTGCACCAGTATAAGTTCCAGTAGGACCTGTTGTGATAGTTAATGGATAGGTCTGACCAGGCTGAACATTTGTAGTTGCAGTGTAATTTGTATAATAAGGTGCAGCAACTGGGTTAGATGCAGCAGAGTTATTAGAAATCGAACCAAAAACAACATTGTTTACAAATGTACCTGTACCACCAGAGTTATTGGTTGCGCAATAACCTGCTGGAAGTGTTTGCGGACCTGAAACAATACTTGAAGCAGTGAGGTCAACAACTGCATTGTGACATGCTGTTGTTGGCGTAGCTGTTGCACTAGTAATAACTGGCAAAGCATTTACTATAAGTGTCATTGTAGATACGTTGGTACAAATACCGTCAGTTGCTGTAACTGTAAATGGATATACACCAGCTGTTGTAGGTGTAGTTGCAATGGTAGTACCTGCAACACTTGCAGAAAGACCAGAACCAGCGTAGTTAGCTAAAGTTGAAGTATATGCGTAAGCAGTGTTTACAGAAGAAGCCGTAGTTGTAAATGACTGACCAATACAAATACCTGGGTTGTTACCTGCAGTAAATACAACAGGGTCAGGGTTAGAAACAGTTACTACTACCGGAGCAGTTGGACTATAACAGCCATTTGTTCCTAACTCAGAAACATGCAAGGTTGTTGTTGCTGAAAGTGCAGTTCCGTAAGTTGTATTACCTGCAGCGTAACCTGCTGTCTGAATCACTAGGTTATCGATAGTTTGTTCCATTGCAATACCACCAGTGCGACCTGCAATTGCGTGTCTCCATGTAGCTTTGTTAGCTGCCAAGTAAGCAGCTGGCAATTGAATATTATTGAAGATAACTGTACCGTTTACGGTAACTGTTACTTGACCAAGTGCATTTGTTTCAATTGTGGCGTGGTTGTTTGCAGCGCCTACCCATGAAGTGTTACCAACATAACCAAGTACACCTGCGGCTGTTGCATTATAAGTTGCAGCAGTGTTGTTGTATACCAAGTAAATACCCGCTTGGTTAGGCATAACAGCATCGTAGGCGTCAAAACTGATTTTGAGTTTAGAACCTGAACCTTTCTCAGCCGTTGGGGCTGTTGATGCCGCATTGACGTCGTCACCAAAGCTGTAGCTGAAACCATCTGCACCACCTGCTGGTGTTGTAGAGAAGTCAAAGTCAACTTTGTATGCAACAGCGTTTACACCTGCATTAACAGTGATACCACCTAATTGAGATAATGCGTTCGGTGTTAATTGTAACTGACCAGCTACGTTTGTTAAGGAAGCTACACCAGACAAGATTGCTCCCGCACCAATTGTGGTGTTCGTAAAGTCGTTAGAGTAGAAAGTTGTGTAAGCACCCGTTGGAGGTGTTTGTAGTGTATTGCCGCCTGTAGCAGCGCTATACCAGAAATATTGACCAGCACCTGCTGCACCTGCAGAAGACGCAACTGATGCAGTTGGAACTGCAGTTCCACATTGTGAACTGTTGGTTGCAACTGGTGCAGTTGGTAAAGCAAGAACCGTTACTGTTGTTGGTGAAGAAACAACAGTACAACCAGATGCAGTAACTGTTGCAGTATAACTTGCAGTTGCTGTAGGGTTGATGGTATAAGGGTTACCAGTGCCTAATGCAGTTGAGCCATCAGTCCAAGCTGCAGAAGTAATTGCCGGAACCAAACCACCACCAAAGGTTGTAGAAACCATGTTAATTGCGTAGTCTTCGTATTCTCCATAACCAAATGTGTTTAGATATGCCGCCGCTGGTGCTCCTTCATAACAGAAGACACGCATGCGGGTGAGGCCGTTAAATGCAGAGGACGGAATAGTGAAAGAACCAGTTTCGGTATGCGCGCCGCTAACATTGGCTGCTGGAAAATACATACACTCACCTGCATCGGCAAAAGAACCATTGCGGTTCAAGTCAATGTAGATGCGCATGTGATTTAAATATGCAGTACCCGTGGTTAAACTAGAGAGAGAAAAATTATAGGTTTGGCCAGCATTGAGTGTGTAAGGACCAAAAGCAGTAAAGTTACTATAGCTTCCCGCTGTGCCTGTTGCTGTACCGATTGTACCTGTCAATACATTAATTACAGAAGTATTGTTGATAATATCTACACCACCTTGAGAAATGGTTACATTTCCGAGATCTTCATCGAAGAGCGCAGAGGTAACAATTGGGTCAGTGTAAGTTGGCAAGTTGTTGCTACCTAAGTTCACTACAAGACCTGATGGAGTGCCTGCACAAACTGGCGAAGCTGTATTGCTTGCAAATGCTGAAATACCAAGTAAACTTTGGTCTTGGTAGCTAACACCGGTTAATGGTGTTACCAAAGCAAAGCTGTTTGATGCTGCAATACCCCATGTGACAACAGCATTGATTGGCGTTGCAACTGGAATTGTTCCTTCATAAGTTGTACCACTTGTGTTGGTCATGGTAATTGGCGTTTGTGCCACACCATTAAAGGCATAAGCCAAAACAACAGAAGCAACCGTACCTGAACCTGGCGTAACGGTAACTGATACCTGATGCGCGGTTGCAGTTGTACAGTTTTGAGGTGTACTGCTCACAAGTGTAACAACTGGAGCAAAAATTGGTGTTGCATCGAATTCGTCAGCACCGATATCAGGGTTGGTAGCACCACCGTTAACGGATCCTACCGGACCTGGGCGTACTTGGCCATCGATGTCGTTGGTTACTAAAGTAATACCTACACCTGCACCAGCAGACTCCAAAGGAGTTGGTGCGGTAGTAATGTGAAGGTCGTTGGCATTTACAAAGTTTGGCGCTACGTTGAATGTGTTAGCGTCTTGACCCGTTGCTGCCTGCCAGTTGGCCAAAGTTGTTTGATTCAGGTTATTATAAAAACCAATTAGACCATTTGGTGCTAAATAGTTATTGCGGTTCATAACAGCAGGAACGGTTGTCCAAATAGAGTTGGCTTGTGAATACATCGCGAATGTACCTGCTCCTGTATTGTTATTGACAACGATATTGTTTAAAAACTGACTAACCGTAGGGGTTGTTACTGTAAAGGCTACGCCGTAGTTTGTATAGTTAGCTACCGTTCCGTTTACAGAAGGAGCAACAACAACGGTGTTATTGATGATGCGCATGAGCGTGGCACCTGCTGCAACTCTAATACCATAAGATGTAAAAGAGGTAATTGCTCCTGTTGTATATCGAGAAGCAACGATATTGTTAATAAAGTTATTGGCAATTAAGAAATTGTCGCAGCTTGCTGCTCCGGTAACGTTAATACCATACGCTCCCCAACCGCCAACGCTTGGTTGCATTACAGATCTGATGTTGTTACGTAAGACGCGCACGCAAGAGTTAACTGTATTCAATTCAATTGCTGAGATGCTCGCGCTGTAACCCGCTCCTGTTGGAGATACATCTCCAACACGAATGTCGTTTCCTTCAATTAAAGCTGCGCCGGCTGTGCCGCTGATATTGGTGTTGGCTACATAAATGGCATTCAAACCAATGTTGTCTGCAAGAGTTGTGGAACCAAAGATATTGTTACGGATGATTGTTCCGGTAATAGGAAAAGTTCCGATACCATTTGCCCAAACACCGCGATGACATCTTCTGATTTCGTTGTTTTCAATAATGGTATTGATGCTTGAATAAGCCCCTGTTAATAGCGAAGTGGTGCTGTAATTTGATAAGTTGATACCGTAGCTCATGTTGGTTGCAATACCTGTTGGGCGTGAACCAATGATGATACAGTTTTTAACGGTGTTGTTGTCTGCACCGTTTGTACCAGTAGTTGAGTTTGAAGACAAGCGTATTGCGGCTGTAATGAGAGTAGTACTCGTTGCCACTTGAAAAGTAAGGTTGCGAACACCAGCCGTTGCAGGGTCGTCACCGTCGATGGTAACGTTGTCTGCACCATTCAATTCAATCAAACCACGGTTGGTTGTTGGAATAGCAGCCGAGTTAACGGTTACGTTACCTGAAGGTTTAATGTTAATAGCTGAATAAAGTGCCGTACCTGAACCGCTGTTCACTAACGCAACAACTGCTGCTGGCTCTGTGGTGTTGGCGGTGATCGTGATGTTGATCACACCTTGGTGAGTTCCTGCGTTGATGGCAGCAAACGCCGCACTTACGGTGGCATATGAACCAGTTGCAGTTCCTCCAGTTGCAGTGACAGACACCTGTGCCCAAGCAGCGCTTAGGGTAAGGGTAAGCATTGCAAAAGTTGTAAGAATTAATCTTGTAAAACTTTTCATAGTAATAACTTTAGTATTCGTAATTTAGCAAATGTATACAAAATTTTATTTGTACAAAAAATAAGTTTTACAAAGACATGATTTCTCCCTCTCTCCGCGCCCTCGTTTGTGGCTCCACCCAAGGCATCGGCCTGGCCATTGCACAACATCTAGCCAATGATGGTTTTTCAGTTGTACTTACTGCAAGAAATGAAGCACGCTTACAAAATGCAATTGCAACATTAGACATTTCTAAAGGGCAAGTACATCAATATTTCGTTTCTGACTTTACCGATCCTGCAGGATTAAAAATTGCTATTGACAACTTTATAAAAATCAATGGAGCTATCCATGTATTGATAAATAACACAGGCGGGCCAAAAAGTGGGCCAATAGTAGATGCCGACATCAGCGAATTTTTAGGCGCGTTCAATCAGCACCTCATTTGCAATCATATCTTGATGCAGGCTGTTGTGCCCGGCATGAAAGCAGCGGAATTTGGCCGCATCATCAATATTATTTCCACTTCAGTGAAGCAACCGCTGCCAAATTTAGGGGTGTCCAATACAATTAGGGGCGCTGTAGCAAGTTGGTCAAAAACACTTGCCAATGAATTAGGCGGGTTTGGCATTACCGTTAACAACGTGCTTCCGGGTGCTACCAATACCCAGCGCCTCACCGAAATTGCAAAAGTAAAAGCCGACAAAACCGGAGAAAGCATTTCAGAAATATTAGCTGAAATGGGTCAAGAAAGCCCAATGAAGCGCATTGCCGAGCCACATGAAGTAGCGGCAGCTGTTGCATTTTTAGCCTCGCCAGCAGCTTCTTATATAAATGGTATCAATGTGCCGGTCGACGGCGGACGCACGAAAAGTTTGTAAGAAACCTTCGAAGTAAATTATGCTTATTTATTCTTCTTGGCCAAAAAGGAACGATACGCCAAAAGCGTTGGAAAGCCAAGTAGCAAACTCGCGGCGAGCATGTAACCCCTGCGGGTAAGGTAGAAATCTACAACGCCTTGCATTTCTGATTCTTGGTAACCCAAGCCCACAAAATAAGCCAAACTTAGTGGTGCTTCTAGCACATATTTTTTGCCATTTTGGCTGTAAACAATTTCACCTTCAAATAAATTGGGGCTCACTAAAATAAGCGTACCCCCTATCAGTATAAAACTGAAAGAAAAAACGAACCAAGGTTTGAGCAATAATGATTTGAAGTCGTCCATGGCTCCAAAGTTAGCCCAAATCTGTCTAATTTCGTGCTTCACATATGAAACGCATTGCTTATTTATGTTTGTCTGGAGGCTGGGGTGGTTTAGAAATGAACCAACTGCGCAATGCACAACAAATGCAAAATCGGGGGCATTCCGTTTTACTGATTGCCAATTCAGAAACGCCGATTGCCAACGCAGCAGCACAAGCCAATCTACCTATATATATTGTAAGGCAGCACCCCAAACACTACCAATGGCTATTTGCTATAAAGTTGACTAGATATTTAAATGATGGTGGTTTTGAACATCTATTCCTCCGAAACAATCGCGAACTGAGTATTGCGGCATCAGTGCATTTCTTTTCACGAGGTAAAGTCAGTGTACATTATTTCATGGAAATGGCGCTCGGCGGAAAGCGCACTCAATTTTATCGAACGCTGCGTTATGCCTTACTGAGCACATGGGTTTGCCCATTGCCCTATCTTCAAGCACAAGCTTTGCAACAAACGAAAATTGCGGCACACAAAGTGAAAGAAATTCCATCTGGGCTTTTATTTAATGCTGAAACCCATCTATCCAAAGAAGAAGCTCGAAGCAGACTGCAGTGGCCGCTAGACCAAAAACTGATTTTGGTGGTAGGACGCATAGATCCCAAAAAACGACAAGGGTTTGTTTGGGACTGTTTTTCGCAGCGAACCAACAACGATGAAATATTAGTTTTTGTTGGTGAAAGCACTCCCGATGAGCCTTCCTTCTATCATTTGGCTCTTCAAGAAAAAATAAAGAAGCACCCAAAAAGTAAAGCAGTTATTTGGGCAGGCTTTCAACAAAACATGCCGCTGATTTACCAAGCAGCAGATCTAGTGATCATGGCTGCCGACCATGAAACCGTCGGGATGGTAACACTCGAGGCATTACAAAACAACTGCCCAGTGCTCGGGGTTAACAACGGAGGAAGTAAAGAAATCATTGAGCTATTTGGAGGAGGTCTTTGTTTTGAATTGAATGGCGCCTCCTCCCTTTCAAATAAAATTGACCAAATTTTGGCAGGTGATTTTCACCATCTCAATAAGCCTTACTTTGAACAACATTTCGACTTTAACCACGTTTGTGCACTTGTAGAAACAGAATTATTGGGGCTTGAAGCACCGATTTTTCAGTAAATTCGTTCAATGGACTTATACACCTCCAAACAACGTTGGAAACTCCTGCTTATCATATTGGCGCTTGCCGTGGTCGGCGGGTCCTTGTTTTACTCCAACCAAAGCATTCAAAAAATTGGCGGCCGAGAGCGCACAAAAGCGCGTCAATGGGCACTCGCTTTGCGCAAAAAGGCAGAATTAGTAGATCTAAATAGCGAAATCTTCACCGCGCTGCAAGAAAAAGAACGTCAAAAAATGGCTTTAGTGGTTAGGGCCAACCGAACGCTACTAGATGCTTCTGACCTCAGCATGAGCCAAGATGTCGATTTTGCGCTCGAAATCATTGAGGCAAACAAGGACATCCCTTTCATCTTGTTGAATGACGACGGCAGCATTTCTCAATTCAGAAATATCGATACAAACACCTCAAAACCAGCCATACTCCAATTGGCAAAATCCTGGATCGATGAAGGCCGAAGTTATCAGATTCAAGTTTTTGAGGATATGTACATGACCCTTTGTCATGGGTTTTCTCAAGAATTGCTGCGTTTACAAACGCATTCAGACTCTTTGATCCGCTCTTTTAATGCCGACCTCACTGATCAAAAAAGCTTGGTGCCGGTCTTGCTCTATGACCCGCAAAGCAAAAAAGTTGAAGCCAGTAATTTGGATCAAAAAGAATTGTCACCGTCGAAAATCAAACGCACCATTCAGGAAATGACGGCCAGATATCAGCCTATCGAACTGACGATTAAAGGCAGTAAAAAACTACTCTATTTAAAGGACAGCGAAGAAGTCAAGCAACTCTTTTGGTTGCCATATCTTCAATTTGGGGTATTGGGCTTGTTGGTGTTTGTGGGTTACTTGCTTTTCTCGATGTACCGCAAAGCTGAACAAAACCAAGTGTGGGCCGGTATGGCTAAAGAAACTGCACATCAATTAGGTACGCCGCTTTCCTCTATGATGGCATGGGTGGCGCACCTCGAACAACAAGCCATTGACCCCATGATTCCGCGCGAAATGCACAAAGACCTCGAGCGCCTAGAAAAAATCACCGATCGCTTCTCTAAAATCGGCTCTGGGGCCAAACTAATTGAGGGTGATCTCGCTGCTACCATCGAAAACAACCTCCTGTACCTCAAAGCGCGGCTTTCTCAAAAAGTAGAGATGCAATTCGAACTAGACGGTGAGCGCCCTTTAATGGTATTGCACAATGCCTCTTTAATAGAATGGGTGGTCGAAAACATTTGCAAAAATGCGGTGGACGCCATGGAAGGAATTGGCACGCTGCGCATACATATTCAAGAAGTGGCAGAATGGGTGCACATCGATATTTCAGATACCGGAAAGGGCCTTACACCCAAACAATTCAAAACCATTTTTGAACCCGGTTACTCTACCAAAAAACGCGGCTGGGGGCTAGGCTTAACGCTGGTCAAGCGGATTGTCGAAGAATACCATAAGGGAAAGGTATTTGTACTGCAATCTGAGCCCGACAAAGGCACAACTTTTCGGATCTCTATTCCGCATTAAACCTACCGTCTATATTATTCTAACTATCTTTATCGCAGAAAAATTTACTTATGGAAGCGCTTATCCTGACTGAAATCCGCAATCAAATTGCCTTTTTAACCATCAACCGACCACAGCAACTCAATGCACTCAATAAAGACACTATTGCCGCACTCCATGCCGCACTAGCAGCAGCCGATACCGACCCAAATGTGGGCGTTATTATCCTGACCGGCAGTGGCGAAAAAGCATTTGTAGCTGGTGCCGACATCAAAGAATTTGCCGATTTCAGCATTGCCGAAGGCGGTGCACTCGCGCAAACAGGTCAGCAAACCCTTTTTGACTTCATTGAGCAACTCGGCACGCCAGTTATTGCCGCGGTGAACGGTTTTGCACTTGGTGGTGGTCTAGAACTTGCCATGGCAGCACATATTCGCATCGCGAGCAGCAACGCCAGAATGGGCTTGCCCGAAACCTCACTTGGCGTCATTCCTGGTTACGGCGGCACCCAACGCTTGGCCCAACTCGTCGGGCGCGGCAAAGCCAACGAAATCATCTTTACCGCGGGTATGCTCAAGGCAGATGAAGCCCTACAATGGGGCTTGGTCAATGCAGTTGTTGAACAAGCAGACCTTCTTGCAAGTTGTGAAGCAATGGCTCAAAAAATACTAAGCAACTCGCCAATGGCTATTGCAGCGGCTATTCGCTGTGTCAATGCTGGCTTTGCCAGTGGCGTCAATGGCTACGAGGTAGAAATCGAAGAATTCGGCAAAAGCTTTGGCACCAAAGATTTCAAAGAAGGTACCACCGCATTTTTAGAAAAACGCAAGCCGAATTTCAGAGGCTAAGCCATGAGCAACCCGATCCGCAAATTAGTTGGCCAAACCGCCATTTATGGCCTACCCTCCATCTTAGGAAGGCTGCTCAACTATTTGTTGGTTCCGCTCCACACCTACTATTTTGCCCAAACCGCCGACTACGGCGTCATTTCTGAGCTTTATGCTTGGGTTGCCTTTTTAATTGTCTTGCTCACCTTTGGGATGGAAACCGCGTTTTTTCGCTTTTTGCAAAACGAAGCCGACAAAGACAAAGCCTACAGCGCCGCATTTTGGTCGGTAGTTGGTATCAACGGTCTTTTCTATTTAGTGCTGCTCTACTTCAACAATGACATCGCCAATGCCCTGCTGTTTGAAGGTCACAACGAATACGTCGTGCTACTGGGTACAATCGTGATGATAGACGCTATTACCGCCTTGCCGCTTGCGCGTCTCAGAGCCGAAGAAAAAGCACTGCGATTTGCATCGATACAAATGACCAGTATTGGGCTCAACATTGCACTCAACGTAATTGCTATGGTCTTCTTTTTTAGTGCCGAGCGCCCTGAAGAAGGCATCTTATTCATCCTTTTAGCCAACCTCATTTCCTCTTTAGCCAAGCCACTCTTGCTCTACGACAGCATCTTTAAAGTGCTTTTTATCCGAGACTGGAGCCTTTACAAACGCATGTGGCGCTACGCGATTCCGCTCGTCATTGCTGGTTTTGCAGGCATCATCAATGAAACCTTTGACCGCATTTTACTCAAGCACTTACTCTACGACCCTGCTGTGCCCGAAACATTGAGCTATGCAGAGTCTCAAGTAGGGATCTACAGTGCGTGTTACAAACTCGCTATGCTCGTGACCATTATTTTACAAGCCTACCGCTATGCTGCCGAGCCGTTTTTCTTCAAACAAATGCAAAACCAAGACCGCAATACCGTTTATGTGCGCATCATGAACATTTTTGTTGCAATGGTGTGTACAGTTTTTTTATTGGTGAGTCTGAACCTCGATATTTTCAAACATTTTATTCAAAAAGAAGCTTATTGGGAAGGCTTAAAGGTGGTGCCCATCTTGCTGCTCGCCAATGTATTTCTTGGTATTTACTACAACCAAAGTATCTGGTACAAACTCAGCGGTAAAACCCAATACGGCGCCTATATTACTATTGTTGGGGCCATTCTTACTATCGCAATTAATGTGTATTACATTCCGCAATTCCAATACATGGCCAGCGCTTGGGCTACCTTAATTGTCTACGCCACCCAAATGCTGCTTTCTTATTGGCTCGGACAGCGCCACTTTCCTATTCCTTACAACGTGAAAAAATTCTTACTGTATTTAGGTATGAGCATATTGTTGTTCTGGATTGGCAGCCAAATTCAATTTTCCAAAGCGATCATCAATCACTTCCTACACAACCTGCTCGTCCTCTTTTTTATGGGCTTCGCTTTTGTACTTGAAAAAAACAACCTTCGCAGCAGCATCGCACACTAATTGAACATTTTCTGCGTTAGGGTGTTTATTTAGCTACCGAAACGCTTAACTTTGTTCCTATGTCAAATCACCCCTACAAGCCCGGGCCACTCCTTTCTCAAATTACTGTTCCGAGCGATTTGCGCACGAATTTCACAGAAGAACAACTCCCACAAGTTGCCCAAGAACTCCGTCAGTATATCGTTGATGTCATTTCAGAAATCGGCAATTCGCATTTTGGCGCCTCTTTAGGTGTGGTTGAACTCACAGTTGCTCTACATTACGCTTTCAATACCCCTGACGACCAACTCGTCTGGGACGTCGGGCACCAGGCCTACGGTCACAAAATATTAACAGGGCGCCGCGAGCGTTTCCATACCAACCGTTTAAAAGGCGGCATTTCTGGCTTTCCAAAAAGATCAGAAAGCGAATACGACACCTTTGGTGTTGGCCACTCTTCCACTTCTATTTCTGCTGCTTTAGGCATGGCAGTTGCCAACCAATATAAAGGCGAAACACAGCGCCAACACATTGCAGTTATTGGCGACGGCGCCATGACCGCAGGTTTGGCTTTTGAAGGCCTCAACCACGCCGGTTTTGAAAAAGATGCCAACCTACTCGTTATTCTCAACGACAACTGCATGTCTATCGACCCTAATGTGGGCGCGCTCAAAGAATACCTCACTGACATCACCACCTCCCATACTTACAATAAAGTCAAAGACGAAGTCTGGAAACTACTCGGGAAGGTTTCTAAATTCGGGCCAGATGCCCAAACAATTGCTTCAAAAGTTTCGCATGCCTTGAAAGGCACGTTGCTCAAGCAGTCCAACCTATTTGAAGCCTTCAATTTTCGCTATTTTGGTCCTGTAGATGGCCACGACGTCATTGGTTTGGCTAAAGTATTAGCCGACCTCAAAGACATCCCAGGCCCTAAAATCTTGCATTGTATTACCCGCAAAGGTGCGGGCTACAAATACGCTGAAGAAGGCAACCCAACCAAATGGCATGCGCCAGGGGTTTTCAACAAAGAAACCGGCGAAATTGTCAAAATTGTACCTAAATCACCGCAACCGCCTAAATACCAAGACGTATTCGGCCATAGCATTGTTGAGCTCGCTGAAAAGAACGACAAAATCATGGGTGTTACGCCCGCCATGCCTTCTGGTTGCTCACTCAACATCATGATGCAAGCCATGCCAAACCGCGCATTTGATGTCGGTATCGCCGAACAACACGCCGTTACTTTCAGTGCAGGTCTTGCTACCCAAGGAATGGTGCCATTTTGCAACATCTACTCTTCTTTTATGCAGCGCGCGTTTGACCAAGTCTTACACGATGTTGCGATCCAAAACCTCAATGTAGTTTTCTGCCTAGACCGCGGTGGCTTAGTTGGTGCCGACGGCGCTACACATCACGGCGCTTACGATCTTGCTTACATGCGCATGATACCGAACATGGTGGTGGCCGCTCCAATGAACGAAGAAGAACTGCGCAACCTCATGTTCACCGCACAATTGCCCAATCAGGGGCCCTTCTCTATTCGCTACCCACGTGGCAACGGTGTCATGACCGAATGGAAAACTCCTTTTAAAGAAATCAAAATTGGTGAAGGCCGCAAAGTAACTGCAGGCGATGACATCGCTATTTTATCCATTGGTCATCCGGGCAATTTTGCCCAAGAAGCCATTGACAAACTCAAAGGATCAGGTGTCTCAATTGCACACTACGACATGCGCTTTGTGAAGCCGCTAGACACCTTGCTTTTACACGAAATCTTCACTAAATTCAAGAAGGTGATTACCATAGAAGACGGCTGCCTCATGGGCGGTTTTGGTTCTGCGGTTCTCGAATTTATGGTAGATCAAAAATACCAAGCAGAAGTCATTCGCTTAGGCATTCCAGACGAGTATATTCACCACGGAACCCAAGAAGAACTCTGGGCCGACTGCGGTTTTGATACCTCGTCTATCATCCGCACTATCTCTACTATTTTTAAACTCGATCAAGAAAAAATTGCACAGCAAAACGTCGGTTAAAACCAAATTATTGTAATTTGGACCAAAACTTTAACGACTACCATGCAAAAAACAAACTACAGCGCCTTCGGGACGCTCATTGTCATCTTTTTCTTTTGGGGCTTTGTAGCTGCTTCTAATTCTATTTTGATTCCTGTTTTTAAGAAAGCACTCACCCTTTCTCAATTACAATCTCAGTTGATTGAATTCGCATTCTATGTGGCTTACACGGTAGGTTCCTTGCTTTATTTTGGTATATCAGGCGCGCTCAAACAAGACATCTTAAATAAGATTGGGTACCGAAATGGCCTTGCCCTCGGCCTATTGATTTCTGCTGCCGGTACACTTCTTTTTATTCCTGCATCTGCCAATGGTGGTTCATTTCCACTACTTCTCAGCGGTTTATTTATTGTTGGCTTAGGCTTCTCTTTACAACAAACAGCAGCCAACCCTTTAGCCATCCAGATGGGCGATCCTGCAAAAGGAAACGTGCGCCTCAGCATGGCTGGTGGTATCAATAACCTCGGTACTACAATTGGCCCCGTCATTCTATCATACGCCATTTTTGGCGGTCTCACAAAAGAAGATACCGCTCTAGACTTAACGGCAGTACAAATGCCCTATATTATCCTCGGCGCAACGTTTGTTTTGGCTGCAGTATTCTTCAAATTTTCTTCGGTTCCAGACTCGATCGGTGAAGAAAATCAAAATGAACCTGGACAACTTTTAAGTACACTTCGCGAACCACAAGTCATCTTAGCCATGATTGCTATTTTCTTGTACGTAGGTGTTGAAGTCGCTACTCAAAGTAACTTGCCAGAATTCATGAAACAACAATTGGGCAAGAGCGAAAGTGAAGTGGCACCATTTGTGTCTTTGTTTTGGGCCAGCATGATGATTGGGCGTTGGGCCTCAGCAGCAGGGGTGTTCGAAAAATCTAAATTATTCAATCGACTAATGGGTATTTTCTTGCCAATAGTCGCTTTTGGCATATTTGCACTTGCCAATACCATCGGAGGTTCGGATGTCTCTTCCTTTATGCCTTATATTGGTTTGGTTTTCGTACTCATCGCAGCCGACTTTATTTCTAATGGCAATCCTGTTCGTCAGATCATTCTTTATTCTTCGCTCGGTTCTTTAGCGCTCATTATTGGTATTTTCGGTTCAGGTTACGTGAGTGTATTTGCCTTTATTTCTGTCGGGTTATTTTGCAGTACACTTTGGCCTTGTATTTTTACACTCGGTATTGCGGGCATGGGAACAAAAACCAATATTGCCTCTAGCTTGATGATCTTAATGATCATGGGAGGTGGTGTAATTTCTGTGACACAAGGCTGGCTTTCAGACGACAGTCTTTTGGGCATCCAACAATCCTATTGGGTTGGTGTTGTGTGTTTTGCATACCTCATTTATTTTGCAATTCGCAGCTCAAGTATCCTCAAAAGCAAAGGAATTCATACCTTTGAAACCGCAAAAAGCGGACACTAATGGGAATGTATAAAATTGAATTTCACGACTTTTTTACAGCAGCCTTCTCTGTAGACTGCATTATTTTTGGCTATGAAGCTGGGCAAATCAAAGCGCTACTCATCAAGCGCGCCATGGAACCCTACGAAAACTTTTGGGCCATTCCCGGCGATCTAGTCTACCCAGACGAAGACCTCCCAGTAGCAGCAGAGCGCATCCTCAAAGAACTCACTGGGCTGGATCACATCCAAATGCACCAATCACAATCTTTTGGGCATCCGAAAAGACACCCGCAAGGGCGCGTCATTACCATTGCACATTTTGCATTAGTGCGCATCGAAGATTTTCAGGTAAAAGCCTCCTCTTGGGCCGACGACATCAGTTGGGTGCCGCTCAATGAAGTGCCAGATCTCGCTTTTGACCACAACCACATCCTTGAAAGTACCTACGATATGCTCAAGCAAAAGCTGCAAAACGAACCTGTTTGTTTTGATTTATTGCCCGAGCGCTTCACCCTCAATGAGTTTCAACAACTTTATGAATTCGCTTTTGAACAAGAAATGGACAAAGCTAACTTCAGAAAAAAAATCAAGTATATTCCACTAATTGCGCTCAACGAAAAACAAAAGAACGTCAAACACAGACCTGCAAAGCTTTTCACCTTTGACCGCGGCACCTACCAACAGCGTTTGTTGGCCAACGAGTACAGCTTTAAAATGTAAAAATTATTTACTTATTGTATTTTTTACAATAATGTTTGTATATTCGGCTATCGCTTTCACTCATAGTCGGGCGTAAAACAGGTTAATAATCAAAGAAACGGAGAGGAGTGTCTCCGTTTCTCTTTTGATATATATCTGTTTTTCAAACACTTTTTCAAACTTATTGTTATTTGTACAATAATTTAATTTTTGCTTATATTTAACCCACTCTAAAACTAATATTACATGATCAGAAAACTAGTCCTGGCATTGCTATGTAGCATAGGTGTCGCGCAAGTCTATGGACAAACCATCAGTGGAACTGTTTTAAATGAACGCTCTGAGGCTATACCATACGTCAAAATCATTGTTAAAAGCAACAACAAACCATTTTTGGCCGACGGCAAAGGGTTTTTTCAGGTTAGCGTCACCGACCTCACCAATGAAGTGCTCGTTTTTAGTGCAATGGGCTACCAAAAACAAGAAGTTCCAGTTGCCGGAAAGACCAATTTAACGGTTGTACTTTTAGAAGTATCTCAAGACACCAAAGATGTTGTGGTGGTAGGTTATGGTACTGCTAAATCTAAAGAAATTACCGGCGCCACCTCTAAAGTGAAAGGTGAAGACCTCGAAAAAATGAACATGACCCGTATGGATCAGGCCTTACAAGGTCAGGTTTCTGGGGTTACGGTATCTAGCAATTCAGGTTCACCCGGTGGATCAGCTAACATCCGCATCCGTGGTTTATCTACTTTCGGTGACAACGACCCACTCATTCTTGTGGACGGCGTAGTTTACGATTCAGAAGGCCTAAATGCACTTAATCCTGCTGATATCAAGTCTATTAACGTCCTCAAAGATGCCACAGCAGGTATTTATGGGGTGCGCGCTGCCAATGGCGTGATCATCGTTGAAACCAAAAATGGTGCTATTAACCGCAAGCCAAGCATGGAATATAATGGCTATTACGGCATCCAACAAACGGCTCGCAAACTAGACTTACTTACTGCTGAAGAATACGCGGTTATCAAAAATGAAGCCTTTGCTTTTGGTGGACAGGCCATGCCTTTCGCCAACACCAACTTAGGTACAGGAACCAACTGGCAAGATTCAGTTTTCAGTTCAGCCCCTGTGCAAAGCCACAACCTATCTTTGAATGGTGGCACACTCAATACGCGTTATTCTATTGGCTTGGGTTATTTCAACCAAGAAGGTATTGTAGGGGCAGACAAAGCCAACTTTGGCCGCTACAACGCCCGCCTGAACTTCAGCACCGACATGTCTGAGAAACTCAAACTCAATTCGGTTCTGCTTTTCTCTTCAGACATGCGCAGTACACTTCCAGAAAATGGCATTGGTTCGGTACTTTACAACACCATCAACGCCTTCCCTAACGAGCCTGTTTACAGCAGCCCTGGAACTTTTTCTTATATGGATGAAGTGAGCGATATCATCAATCCAATTGCGCAAATGCAAAACCAGTACAACTGGAGCACAGCCAATAAATTCGTCGGAAAAGAAGAATTTATCTATGAATTCAACGAAAATTTAACCCTCACCAACCGCTTCAATTACAACTATGCCAACGTTGATGCAAAAGTGTTTTCACCACTTGTATGGTACGGCGACGGCAAATACGCAAATACAGCTGCTAATGCCGCGCTTGAATCACCTGAGGTTGAAATCGGCGACAGCATCTTCATCGAAAGAGGGGCAGCTGTTTACGAAGAGCGCTCTAGCTTCCTAGACCTTTCTTACGAAGCGTTTTTGAACTACGACAAAACCTTCAACGAAGTCCATAAAATCAAAGGAATGCTCGGTGCTTCAGTATTTGAGCGCAAAGGACAATCTTTGAATGGTGTTGCTTTTGGTATTCCGAACAACTCCCTTGATTACGCCGATATCTCCGCAAACACAGCACAAGGCGGCTTCTTAAATAATGTCAATTCATGGGAGTTCAAGGAGCGCTTGTTGTCTGCTTTCATGCGCGCAGAATACGCATACAAAGAAAAATACCTTGTATCAGGTATCTTGCGCCGAGATGGTTCAAGTAAATTCGGACCAAACAGCCGTTGGGGTATTTTCCCTACTATTTCTGGTGGTTGGTTGCTTTCAGAAGAAGATTTCTTCAAAAGCAAAAGCATTGACTACCTCAAGCTACGCATGAGCTACGGTGTTTCTGGCAACGACCAAATTCCAAACTTTGCCTACCGCGCATTGCTCAACGGCGAAGGTGTTTATGTCTTCGACGACCTCATTACCCAAGGTGTAGCCATTGGCCGCCCAGCCAACCCTGACCTCAAATGGGAAACCACCCGTCAGTTCAACGTGGGCCTCGACCTCACTTGGTTGAAAGTCTTCAACTTCACTACCAACTACTTCATCAAAAACACCAACGACCTTTTATTCCAACCTGACGTATCTGCACTCTTAGGTTCTTACGGCCCAGGTGGTTACCCACCGATCATCAATGCCGGTGACGTATCTAACAAAGGTTGGGAATTTGAAGTAGCGTATCAGTCCGATCGCAAAAACTTACTCCAAACCAACTTGAATTTCAACCTCACTACCATCAACAACAAAGTCGTGAGTGTTCCTGCAGGTATTCAATACATCCCTGGCGCTGCATTTAGCGTTGGTGGCGACGTTGCAACGCGTTTTCAAGAAGGTTACGAAATTGGTTACTTCTTTGGTTACCAAACCGCAGGTGTTTTCCAAAATCAGGAAGAAATCGACAACGCAGAAGTGGTTCAGGAAGGTGCACAACCAGGTGACCTCATCTTTGTAGATCAAAACGGAGACGGCAAAATCAACTTCTCTGACGACTCCGACAAAACCAACCTTGGTTCAGCTATTCCTGACTTAACTATGGGCTTCGCTTTCAACTTTAAAATCAAAGGTTTCGACTTATCAGGTAATGTTTATGCTGCTTTAGGGCAAGAAATCATCCGCAACTACGAGCGCCAACAGCCTTATGCCAACCAATTGGCCTATGTAATTGACCGCTGGACAGGCGAGGGCTCTACCAACGAACACCCGCGCCTCACCACAGGACCAACCAACAATAACCTGTTCTCTGATTATTATGTTGAAGACGGTTCTTTTGTGCGCCTCCGCAACTTGCAATTTGGTTATACTTTACCAAGTACTCTATTGCGCAAAATTCACGTAGAATCTTTACGTGTTTATGTTGCTGCCAACAACCTCATCACCCTCACCCGCTACATGGGCTTTGATCCAGACTTAGGATCATCTAGCGTACTTTCAGCTGGTGTAGATTACGGAATGTATCCACAAGCACGTTCTTTAATGAGCGGACTTCAAATCAAATTTTAAGCTTAAACGTCATGAAAAAACTGATTTACACGCTTTTGGCACTTGTATCGATAGCTACATTGCCTTCTTGTGAAAAATTCTTAACTGTTGACCCGCCTTACGCGCAAGATGCAGAGAACTTTTTTCAAACCGAAGAAGATTTCGAACGCGCACTCGTTGGTGCGTATGACCTCCTTCAAAGCTCATTCATTTCTCTTTGGATAGGTGAAATTGCCTCTGACAACGCCATTGCCGGCGGCGAGAGCGTTAACGACAGCAAAGGTTTGCACGACATCGACAACATGACCCATGGGGGTGTCAATGCGGAACTACGCAGCCTTTTCCGCTGGAACTACACCGGCATTACCCGCGCCAACTATATCTTAGAACACCAAGACAACATTGACTTTCCAGGAAAAGCACACATACTCGCTGAAGCAAAGTTTTTGCGCGCCTATTACTACTTTGAGTTGGTTAAGTTCTTTGGAGACGTTCCACTCATTATCGACAAGCGCATCGGTATTGAAGAAGCGCGCAACATTCCGCGTTCACCCAAAGCCGAAGTATACGCACAAATCGAAGCTGATTTAATTGCGGCAGCAGCAGTTCTCAACCCAGTTGCGGCACAAAAAGGTCGTGCCACAAGAGGTGCAGCAAAAGCCCTTCTTGGTAAAGTGTACTTGTATCAAAACAAATTTACGGAAGCAGCAGCTATTCTAGAAGAAATCATAGATTCTGGCCAATACAGCCTTTACCAAGACTACAGCCAACTATTCAGTGTAGCAGCTGAAGGCAACCCTGAAACCATTTTCGACATCGAATACTCAGGTTTGGAAGGTGGCAGCTACGGTTGCTTGGTTTGCTTAGAAGGTAACGCTGCTGTCGGATTCCAAGGCATTCGCCAATATACAGGGCCTGTTTATGGCGACGGCAACTCTTATAACTTACCGACAGCAGAACTTTATGCTGCGTTCTCACCAATTGACCCGCGTCGTGCAGCGACCGTTTTGGACATCGAGGCATTTATTGCTGCCCAACCAAACCCTGCAGCCATTACGTATGCAATTGGTGCTGGCGGCCATACCGGCTATTACAATAACAAATACATCAAGCGTCAAGGCGAAATTGGCTTACCAGACAACGACCTTACCAGTCCAGTAAACTACCGTGTATTGCGCTACGCAGATGTACTGCTTATGGCTGCTGAAGCGAATTATCAAATTGGAAACGCTTCAAGAGCAACCCAATTAGTCAATCAAATTCGCCAACGTGCAGGTATCCCTGGTGCGTCTGTGAACAACATTGAAAAAGTATATTTAGAGCGTCGTTTAGAACTCTCAGGCGAAGGACATCGCTTTTTTGACCTCGTTCGCACCGGCCAAGCCGCACAATATATCCCTGGCTTTGTTGTAGGTAAGCATGAATTGTTCCCGATTCCACAAGTTGAAATCGACTTAGCTGGTGGCAATTGGTCACAAAACCCTGGTTATTAATTTTTAAAGATCTAAAACCATGAAAACTTTATTGCTCAGCATCCTCAGTATTGGTTTAGCACTTGTTGCTTGCCAAAAATACGAACCAACACTTGGGCCTGCTCCTACTGCTGCAGATGCACAATTTACAATGGCGCCTTCTGCTGCCAATGCCAATATCATTGAGCTCAGTGCCAATAACCCAAATATTCAATGCGTTTGGGATTTCGGTAATGGCACCAAAGCACAAGGGCCCAACGTCAATGCAACGTATCCATATGCCGGTACTTACACCATCAAATTAACTGTGTTTGCAAAAGGCGGAAGCCGTAGCTCTAGCCAACAAGTCACTATTGCTAATGACGACTTCGGCTTACTCAATAACCCTTATTACACTTTACTTACAGGTGGCATTAGCGGACCTGGCTATAAAGTTTGGGTTGTAGATTCGGCTGCATCCGGCCACATGGGCGTGGGCCCAGACCCAGAAAGCCCGCTTGGGCCTACACCAGAGTGGTGGGCTGCAGGCGCAGGTGAAAAACCAGGTTGTGGTCTTTACGACGATCAATATGTTTTTCATTTAAATGGCTTCAAGTTTGACATGATCACCAATGGCGATGTTTACGTGCACAACACAATTGCAAGTTCTTTTCCAGGATCTTTTCAAAACTTAGCTGACTTTACAGCTCCGTTTGACAACCAAATGAATGAAAGTTGGTTGCTGACAGAAGGCGCAGAAAACACCATCACTATCTCCGGCAACGCTTTCCTTGGTTTCTTTACAGGGCCACGCGTTTACAGAATTATTTCCGCCACTGATTCTACCCTCCATTTACAATACGGGCATCATGCAGGCGGCTTAAAATGGTACCTCAAACTCAAGACTTTATAATTCGACCCATGAAAATCATGACTTTTCTTCTATTGAGTTTAACACTTTTGGCTTGTGAGCCAGACGTACCTGTAGCACCCGGCTTACCTAGTAACCTAAACACGCAACTCACCATTACAAATGGCGAAGTACACGTTTTAGCGACAGCCGATAGCGTCAATTTCTATACGATTACTTTCTTTGATAACGACGACACCGTTACGGTAGAAACGCAAGATGGCGAAGCAACACATATCTTCAATACAAGCGGTACATACAAAATTCGCACCCGAGCGCACTCATTGCAAACTGCTTTCATCGAAAAAACGGAAGAGGTATTGATTGAAATTACAACAGGCAACACCGGCGCGCCTACATCCGGATTTATCAGTTCACTCACCTACCCTAATTATACATTAGTATGGCAAGATGAATTCAATGGCGCTAGCCTTTCCTCAGACTGGACCTACGATATTGGCACCGGAAGCTGGGGCTGGGGTAACAACGAACTACAATACTACAAACAAGAAAACGCTGTGGTTTCAGATGGTATTTTAACCATCACTGCGAAAAACGAAAACTTCAATACATCGAACTACACCTCTAGCCGTATCAAAACTCAAGGCATTAAATCCTGGAAATTTGGTCGCGTCGATGTGCGTGCTGCGCTCCCATACGGACAAGGCATATGGCCTGCTATCTGGATGCTCGGAGACAACATTACTTCTGTCGGATGGCCATCTTGTGGCGAAATCGACATCATGGAGCTCATCGGTGGTGCAGGCGCCAACGACCGCACCACACACGGAACGGTACACTGGAGCAACAACGGTTCACATGCGCAATACGGCGGTAGCAAAACGCTTCCTTCAGGGAAGTTTGCCGATTCCTTCCACGTCTTTTCAATTACCTGGGACGCCAACTCTATTCATTGGTTGCTAGACAACGTCGAGTTTCATTCTGTAGATACAAGCCCAGCAGAAATGGCTGAATTTCGCGAGAAGTTCTTTATCATTATGAATGTTGCTGTCGGTGGAAACTGGCCAGGATCACCAGACGCCACAACCACCTTCCCACAGAAAATGTACGTAGATTACGTGCGCGTATTCCAATAAAAACAACGCTTTCTCATGAAATTATTGTCATCATTAGCTGTGTTGGCGGTGATTCTCGGCTTTAAAAGTTCCGAAAAACCGTATTTCACAGCCCCAACAAATTCTGACATCGAAACGCTTATTGCACAAATGAGCATCGAAGAAAAAGTAGGGCAAACGTGTCAAATCACGCTCGACGCCATTCACCGAACCGATGAAAAAGGCCAAGCCTTGGTTCCTACACAAATAGACAAGGCCAAACTGAAAGAAGCGCTGGAAACATATCATATTGGTTCTGTACTCAATGTAGGTTGGCACACACTTAACCTTTCGGAATGGAAATCTATTATGACAGATATCCATGCTCCGTATCTACAAAAAGAACAAAACATTCCCGTGCTTTACGGCATTGATGCCATTCACGGTGTCAATTACACGGTTGGCGGCACCCTCTTTCCGCAAGAAATTGGACTGGCGGCTACCTGGAACCCAGAACTAGCTCGCCAAATGGGTGAAGTTACCGCCTACGAATGCAGGGCTTCAGGCATTCCCTGGAACTTTTCTCCTGTGCTAGACCTAGGTCGTCAGCCGCTTTGGTCGCGTCATTTTGAAACTTTAGGCGAAGACCCAGTATTAGGAGCACAAATGGGCGTTGCACTTGTTGAAGGTTACCAAGGAAAAGGAGCCAAAGTAGACGACTTTCATGCAGCTGCTTGCCTCAAGCATTTTGTAGGCTATAGCGCAAGTTTCTCTGGCCGTGACCGCACACCTGCTTTTATTCCTGAAAAATACATGCAAGAATTGTATTTGCCGGCATTCAAAGCAGCTGTAGAAAAAGGCGCACTTACCCTCATGATCAATTCTGGAGTCGTGAATGGCATACCAGGCCATGCCAATTACCAACTACTTACCCAAACCCTCAAAAAAGACTGGGGCTTCAAAGGTTTTGTGGTTTCTGACTGGGAAGACTTCATCATGCTCCACACCGTGCACCGCACCGCGCCCTCTATTGCAGAGGCTGCTATTCAGGCATTCAATGCAGGTGTAGACATGAGTATGGTGCCATCTAACCCGCAATACAAAACTTATTGCCAAGACATGGTAAAGGCCGTTAAAGAAGGAAAAATCTCTATGGAACGCCTAGACGACGCCGTTCGACGCATTCTTTACGTCAAGAACCAACTTGGTCTTTTTGGCAACCCACTTCCGGATATGAGCAAATACCCCCTTTTTGGAAGCCAAACATTCAAAAATATTGCTAAAAATGCAGCGCTTGAATCTATTACCTTAGTCAAAAACGAAGCGCAAACACTTCCACTGAAAGGCTCTCAACGCATTTTGGTAGCCGGCCCAGGTGCAGCAAGTATCAATATGCTCAATGGTGCCTGGACACACACTTGGCAGGGCTTAGATACAAACTTCAACACCAAAGGGGTCTTAAATATCTATCAAGCACTCAAATACCAATTCCCGACAGCAACCATATCTTATGCCAAAGGAGTTGAGTTATTTATGGATAAAGACTTCGAAGCTTCGCGTTTTGTGGGTCTTGACAACTATAAAAAAGCACTTAAGAAAAACGATGTTATCGTGATTTGTGTTGGCGAACTACCCTCCACAGAAAAACCCGGCGACATCCGCAGCTTACAGCTCGACGACAAACAAAAAGAATTGGTGCGCTTGGCTAAGGCTGCCAAGAAAAAAGTTGTTTTAGTGCTTTTAGAAGCCCGCCCGCGCATTATCAATGACATCGAACCATTGTGCGATGCTATTGTGCAAGCCTATTTACCTGGCGATCAAGGCGGCCTAGCTTTAGCAGAACTTCTTACGGGCAAAGCAGATTTCAGCGGACGCTTACCTTATACTTACCCGCGTTACGATGGCGTCATTGAATTCTATGATCATCCAGGAAGTGTAGCACGTGCTAAATCTGGTCAATTCACAGCCTATAACCCGCAATGGGATTTCGGCTTTGGTCTTTCCTACAATACGGGAAAGGTAAATAGCATGCGCTTTGTCAACAAAGATGAGCAAAAAGGCACCTTTTCAATTGAGGTCAATGTAAGCAACGAGGGTCAAAAACCTATCCTCATGGTAGTGCCCATTTATATCAGCGATTTATACGCCAGTACCACTCCAGAAAACAAACGTCTGATCAATTTTCAAAAAGTAACCATTCTCCCTGGCGAAAACAAAACCTTAGCATTTAGTTTTGATGCAAATGCGCTCAAAAGAGTCAGTGCCGATGGAAAATGGCGCGCTGAAAAGGGTACTTTTGAAATCCTTTGCGACGGAAAAAAACTCACTTTTGAACTTTTTAACGACTTATTGTTTTAATAGTTGTAGTCACAAAATGCCTTAGGTTTTTGGCTTATTGTATTTTTTACTATATTTAACCCAACAATTAGAATTAACCTCTAAAACCCTTAAAATTAACAACATGAAAAAACTGTACTTTTTACTTTTTGCTCCTATCTTGAGCTTTTCAGCACAGATAGAAGGCACTTGGAAATTAGCACCACAAGCAGCTGCTCTTGGTGTTGGTCCATCTGGCCCAGGCGACATGAGCTGGTGGGCAAACGGCGCAGGTGACGTAACAACCCGCGCATGTCTTTTTGATGACTCTATTAAATTTGAAGCGAATGGCACCATGACCCATTACATGGATGGTTCTACATGGTTAGAAACGTGGCAAGGAACGCCTGAAGGTTGTGGCACACCAGTCGCACCACACGTCGGCGGAGCTGCAACTTATGCTTATAACGCTGCTGCTGGTACACTTACTGTAAACGGTTTGGGTGCACACATTGGTCTGGCGAAAGTTAACAACGCTGGCGAAATTTCTAATGGTGCTCCAGTTGCTTCAACAATTACTTACAACGTAGCTATTTCTAACGGTGGTAACACCATGACTGCCGACATCAACTTCGGTCCAGGATGGTGGCGTTTTGTGTACCAACGTACTGTTCCACTTCCAGTTCAAGACTACAACGTTAAATTCCGTGTAGATATGTCACAATACACTGGTTCTTTAACAGGTGGTGTGTTCGTAAACGGTTCTTTCAACAACTGGTGTGGTACTTGTAACCCAATGACAGACATGGGTAACGGCATGTGGGAAGTAACCCTTCCACTTGCTCCAGGTGCCATTGAATACAAATTCACTATCGATGGCTGGAACGCACAAGAAGAATTCACAGGTTCTGAAAC
>JAIXXP010000069.1 GCA_027490665.1 Cryomorphaceae bacterium
ATTTTAATGTCAAACAACATTTTACAGTCGCTATTCATGCTATTCGATGTCCAAGTCAAACCGCCATCGTGTGAGACCATCATATTTGCCGGACTTCCAACGCGTCCAACTCCGTAAATATGAATTTTGTAATCTATTTTTCCGTGATTGATGTATTGCTCTCTCACGATATCCATCGCACACAATCCTTTCACATAAGGTCCTGAATACGAAACAGGATTCCACGTTTTACCGCCATCTGTAGTTCCATAAAGCGGAATAGTATCCGTTACGTTTGGAAAATAGTCTGTACCGACTGTTCCTGCAAAACCTCTTAAACTATCCACAAAGGCAATGCAGCGGAAAAAAGTCCCTTTCTTTTCCAATTGTTTTTCCCACGTTTCACCGCTATTTTTTGTGTGGTAAATGCTTCCGTAACCGTTGACATACCAACCTTCATTTTCATTGATGAACGTGATGTCATCTTGTTTCCCCGGATAGCGCTCCGTATTCAATTTTTTCCATCCTTTTTCAGTAAGTTTAACCTCGTCCTTTTTGGATAGAATTTCATTGCTCCATTTCACCGCTGATAAACCAACCTCATGGTTGTATTCATCGAATAGCTGTTGTATTTGACCGTTGGCGAATTTATTATAGGCTTCTTGCGACGTGCCCGATTTAGCAAAGAAATGATCCGTTGAAGGATAAGTCATCAACGTTGCATTCCCTGGATTGAAATAATTGACCGTATTCACAATTTGCTGGTGGTCAGCTTTGGAAAAGGCTTGAAAATCAGATTCGCCAAATTGAACCAATACTTTTGCCTTAGTATTTTTCCAGTTTTCGAGGTGTGGATAGTCTTGAATTTGACGCCAATATTCAGCGTTTCGGGAGTAAATCTTTCCGTTACCATCGTATTCCCAACTTGTTCTCAAAACACTATCTGCTTTAGGGTCTTTTGCAAGGTCTTCTAGTTTTTCTTTTTTAACAAAGTATCGGTAATTCAAATCGTATTGCTCGACTACAGATTGCTCTACTTCGATTGGATTCATACCAGCCAACGCATTTTGAACGCGGTACATTTCAATCTGGTATTCAAACCAAGATTTTGCGGTTGTTCCATACACCACAACCCCAGCAACATTGTGTTGAGCGCTAATGGCAGGCGCAATAATTCCACCCATGGAATGTCCAACGATGATGATTTGGTTGGTATCGACGTAGGGTAGGGACTTCAATTTTTTTAACCCGACTTCAAAATTTTCAATTTCATCCAATAAATCGCAGGACTCACAAGGTGGCGTATTTTTGCTATCTCCCAAACCACTTTTTTCGATGCGAAGTGTCACGTAACCGGCATCAACATAGGCATCCACTATTCGTTTGTAGGGATGGTCGTTGGTCAATTCATCAATGCTACTGCAGGTATATCCAGGAATGAAGAGCATCGCAGGCATTTTATTCTCCCTGAAAGGTTTGTTGATGATCACGCGTAATTGTCCACCTTTGTAATTCGCGTCATCGTAAATGACAGTAGCATTATCATCTGTTTCGTATGGACGAGCAACGACTTTTGCTTTGAGCGTGAGTTTCTTTTTTCCACGAAGCACTGAAACTTGAACTTCTTTGCCTGGTTCGTAGGTTAAGAATTGTGTGATAAATTCATCTGAAGAGCTAAAACTTTGATTACCAATGTTTGTAATAAGATCATTTTCTTGAAGCTTCAGTTCAACACTCGTTCCTCGAACAACTTGCACGACCTTACAGCCGGAATTACCATTTTCAGTAACGTATTCAATTCGAGCACCAAAAAGAGCTTTGCGATGTAATGACTGACCGAAAAATAGATTAGCAGTGCTAATAAAGAATAATAAAATAAAACACTTCATTTTTACTAAATAGTTAACATTATTTAGTGCAAAGATATGTTCGAAAAAAAATGAAAGATTGTAAAAATCGGACAGCTTGTCTATATAAACTTTATCGAATTACTTGAAAACGTTGATGCGCGATTCCATGGATTGAAATCATGTAACATCCTTGAGGGAAATCACTAGTGTTTATGGTTGAATTGCTAAACTCTATCATGCCTGATTGTATCATCTGTCCAAGCGAATTAAACACTTCATATTTACTTAAAAATTCAGAAGAGTTGATTCTTAAATTTAATTCGTTTTGACAAGGATTTGGATATAAATCAAACGAATTCAATATATTGTTTTCCTCTATCCCAGAGAGAAGTGCTGCATCATAAATAATCCCATCATCAAATGGCTCAGATAAGCTTACATGACCACCACTAAAAATAAATTTCCCTGTGTTACCCAATTCAGAAATCCCCATTCCTCCTCTTGTCGATGGCATGTTAACGACCGTTGTAAATGTGTTATTATTAATGTTGTACAAATAAGCTTCATTTGTTACACCAAATGATGAATTAGGTAAAATTCTGCTTCCACCTGCAATCAAAATAGTTGAGTTGAATGATACCATTGCAAATTGTGAGCTAGCAAGTGGTCCTGTAGTTAATGGACTTACAGCGTCTTGTGCTGGATCGTAGACATCTAATTTATCTGAAAATTCAAATAATGGGATATTGAACCCACCATAAATATAAACCTTTCCATTTACCAATAATGCGCGATGTGAACTTACAGGAACGCTTAACGAAGAGGATAATGTTCTCCAACCATTTTGCAAGTTAAAAACATACACTTCACTTCTAGCTTGGTTTCCATCAAAACCTCCCGTAATTAATACTTCTCCATTCGAAAGTAAAGTAGATGTCTGGTTAATTAAACCGAATGGCAAATTACCGGCAATTGAAAATGTATTGGTATTCGTATTGTATAGGTAATTTGTTGTTGGATATTCTAAAGCTGATGATATGGTAGAAATTCCACCGGTTAATAGTATGATAGTATCATTCATCAAAGTAGCTTGCATTTGCTCTCTACCCAAAGCGTTTGGTAAATCAGAAAGTATAATCCATGAGTTAGTAGCAATATCGTATTGATACACTTTATTAGACTGAGGAGTTGAACCATTTTGAGAACCACCGAATAGGAGGATTTTACCATTGTTTAACTTAACACATGAACTATTGCCTAAACCTGAAGCATTTGGAATACTGGCTTTTGAAGACCATAAATTAATTACAGGGTCATATTCATAAACACTATTGATGTTAGATCCATTTGCAACGATTCCTCCAAAAATCAGGACTTTATCATCTATGGATTGTGCGGTACAATGGCCATGTCGAGCGTCAGTAAATGAGGTGGTAGTTTGAAAAACTTGTGCAAATAAATCAAGCCCACAAAATAGAAGCGGCAAACAAAGTGTAACTTTCAATAATTTCTTTTTCATGCTGTTTTGCATTTAATAATAAGCACAAAAGTATGATTCAAAAAAAACTAAAGATTGTAAAAATCGGACACCTTTTCTGAAGGATTTTTTCCGAAAAATTGAGCAGGAGTTTTAGTGCTAAAGGCTTTGAAGTGTTTTATAAAATGTGACTGATCATAATATCCAAGGTCTACCCAATTATTCATTAAGTCAGAATTTGGAATTGAAGAAGAATTAAGCAATGTTCTAAATCTTATCAGGTGAATGTAACTTAATGGATTCACACCAACGAATTTGTTAAATAAACGATGAATAGTGCGTTCGGTTGTAGAATACAGTGATGCTAATTGTGCTATGCTACAACAACCTTTTACATCATGAATTTTAGCAATGACTGCTGTAAACAAAGCTGGCTGACAAACAGTTAGTTTAGAAACCAAAAACAGCTCTAGAATCTGAATTTTATCGAGATCAGTCTTGGCATGAAAAAGCCAATCTACAAGATCATCAATTTCTTGTTTAGAGAAGATATCGCTCAAAGACATAGCCTGGTCTTCGAAAACAACATTCATTGGTATTTTAGTAAATAAACTTAATCCATTCGGAATTGTTAACCGGACTGAAATATTCAAAAAATCCCCTGATGTCTTAATTTCACTTGGTTTGCTCAGGGTGTTTCTGGTTCCAAATTTTGGCATTACTTGAAAATCCGAATCGTTTTTCACTAATAAATTACCATACAACGTAAATCCAAAACCGCAAGTATTATTTGGCAAAAACACAGATGAATCAGTATAATCAGCAGACCTGCGCCAAAAAACGATTGACGAAATTTTGTCAATCAGCAACGGATTTGATGCGTTATAAATAATTACTGATTCCATTTTCAAACTAACTAATACACTATTGATATTGCATTCATATTTATTGGCTTTTTCAAATTTACATCAAAAAACTATTTTTATTGAAATGGGCAGCCTAAACTACCCAATAAAACGAACCTATGCGTCATCTCTTAAAAGAGATACACGAGCAGGAAAATAAAACTAAAACACAATGAAATCGATATGTCCAAAAGACTTAATGAAAGTAGTATCGATTGTTAAATTTGGAAGTGCTTAATCTTCCTTTCTTTTTATCCGAATTGATTTCTCTTGAATCGAGTACACGACCCCTTTGTAGGCAAAATAACCGACTAGGCCTATCGCCGCCGCATGCCATAACTTGAACTGATAGGGCGTCCTAGGTCTAGGGAGATGGCTAAGCGGTTTTCCAAAAAGTTTGTTGATGTCGTTGAAATTTAACATGATTTAGATATTTGAGGTTTAACAATTAACGCTGTTTCAAAAGTGATTCGGTAAATACGGAATGGGCCATAAACGACAAAAGTGCATTCATCCGGATTTGGTGTATTATACAAAAGGCCTTGTCCATTATTGGAGTTGAAGTCAAGACCTAGTTTGTCTAGTTCTTCAAAGGTTACGTGCACACCGTCAGGTTTACCGTTGACGAGCTGATCGAGTAATTGAATGTTTGTCTGAAGGTTAGTATTCAAATCTTCTGATAATGACATATCAGGTGTCGGTTCTGCAGTCAGCACTTCCAACTGCTGCACAAGTTTACTCGCGGCCTTTTTGGCATTATTGAAGTCATCCTTGCATTTTGTGCAGCAGTAGACGTCTTGTTCTGTCTCCGCCATAAAGTCATCGGAGCATTGGGGGCATATGCGGTATAATGGAGAATCTGGATC
>JAIXXP010000063.1 GCA_027490665.1 Cryomorphaceae bacterium
ATAGAGGTAAAGCAAGAGCCAAAAAGAGATGAAGTAGCAAATTGCTTCGTAAAGTTGTGCGGGGTGGCGTGGGGTGGGGTCGTAGTTGCCTATTGCTTCATTGAAGAAATATTGAAATTCAAAGGCCCATGGCACATCCGTCACATAACCCACCATTTCGTGATTGACAAGATTGCCAAGTCTGATGAAAGTGGCAGCAATGGCAACAGGTGCTGCAATGCGGTCTAAAATCCAGATATAAGAACGATTTGAAACTTTTTTGGTGAAAATAAATAGCGCAATCAAAATAGCAAATGCTGCTCCATGGCTGGCCAAACCGCCTTCCCAGATTTTGATGATGTCGCCCGGATGTGAAAAATAGCCGCGCTCTACGATTTGTCCGTGTGCAATTTTGTCCCAGTAAGGTCCGTAAAAAAGCACATGCCCAAGGCGTGCGCCAATAATAGTGGCCAGCACCATGTAAGTGACGAGTGTGTCGAGCACTTTATCTTCTACTTGTTCAGCTCTGAACATCTTACGGATTACAAAATAACCCAAGACGATGCCCGATACAAAGAGGAGGCCGTACAGATTTGGGGTGCGCCAACCATCGATAAGTTGTGAGTCGACGGCCCAGTGGATAAATAGCATCATGTGTGTTGGTTTTTGAGCGCTTGTTCGACAAGGGCTTGTGGTTTTTCTTTACGGCCATTAAAAGGAAGTGCTGATGAACGTCCCTTTTTAAAAATCAAGTTGCTTTTGTTTTGTCCTTTGCGCATTTCTTTTTGAACCTCGGCAGGTAAATGAATGATGTCTATACATGAGGTGCTGCAGCAGTTTTCCATCTTGACTTGGCATTCTTCACATTGGATGAACAGCAAGTGACAAGCATTGTTTAAGCAATTGGTATGGGTGTCGGCAGGTTTTCCACATTGGTGACAAACTGAAATGATATCTGGGGTAATGCGCTCGCCTCTGCGTTCGTCAAAAACAAAGTTCTTGCCGATGAACTTGTTTTCGATTCCTTGTTCTTTGCAGTCGTTGGCATATTTAATGATGCCACCTTCTAATTGGTGCACATTGGCAAAACCGCGGTGCTTGAACCATGCAGACGCCTTTTCGCAGCGCACACCTCCTGTGCAATACATCACGATATTTTTGTCCTCGTTGCCTTTCAAAACTGTTTCTTCGATAAACGGTAACGATTCTCTAAATGTATCGACATCAGGCAGCACAGCCCCTTTGAAATGTCCGACCTCCCATTCGTAGTGATTTCGAAAATCGATCAGTAGGGTATTGGGGTCGTCGGTAAGTGCATTAAATGCGGCTGCATCTAGGTGAATACCTTTATTGGTGACATCAAAAGTAGTATCGTTAAGACCATCGGCTAAAATTTTAGACCTGACCTTGATTTTGAGCTTCAAAAATGGAAATTCGGCTTCGGCGTCATCAACGGCAAAATTCAGCCGCACGCCATTCAAAAAGTCAATCTGGTAGAGTTCTTCTCGAAAACGACCCAAATTGGCGGTAGGTACTGCAATTTGAGCATTGATGCCTTCTTTGGCCACATAAGTACGCCCTACGATATCGAGTTTTGACCAATCGAGGTAAAGTTGGTTTCTAAATGCTTGTGGGTCTAAAATATGTGCGTATTGGTAAAAAGAAATGGTGATGTAGTCGTGGCCAATCGCAAGTAATTGTTTTTCAAGCGACGCCCGATCAAGTGTATTCCAGAGTTGCATTTTTTGATTCATTAGACAGCTACGTTGTGTTCGCGCAAGGCGTCGTTGAGGGAGGTTTTTAAATCGGTAGATGCTTTGCGTTTACCAATGATAAGCGCGCAAGGGACTTGGTAGTCTCCAGCTGCGAATGTTTTGGTGTAAGAACCGGGAATAACAACCGATCTTTCTGGTACATAACCGTTGAATTCTATCGGTTCTGGGCCCGTTACATCAATGATTTTCGTCGATTTAGTCAGTACAACATTGGCACCAAGTACTGCTTCTTTGCCGACGCGCACGCCTTCTACTACAATACAACGCGAGCCAATAAAGGCGCCATCTTCAATCACTACTGGTGCAGCTTGAAGAGGTTCCAAAACGCCGCCAATACCCACGCCGCCGCTCAAATGGACGTCTTTGCCAATTTGTGCGCAGCTGCCAACAGTTGCCCAGGTGTCTACCATGGTATTGCTGTCTACGTAGGCGCCAATATTGATGTAAGAGGGCATCATGATGACGCCAGGGGCAACATATGCGCCATAGCGCGCAATCGCATGTGGCACCACGCGCACGCCCAAATCTTTGTAGTTGCGCTTGAGCGCCATTTTGTCGTGGAATTCAAAAGGGCCTACTTCAATGGTTTCCATTTGGCGGATCGGAAAATAAAGCACAACAGCTTTCTTGACCCATTCGTTGACTTGCCATGTGCCGTCGTCTAGCGGTTCGGCAACGCGTAAAAGGCCTTTGTCGAGGTCTTCGATAACGTGTTCAATAGCTTGAATAGTTGCTTTTTCACTTAATAGTGCGCGGTTTTCCCACGCGGCTTCAATGGCTTGTCTCATGCGCTTGTTGTTCTGTTTTGGGGGTTCTGATCAATAAAATGAGGCCTAATGCAAAAAATACGACTAAAGCGAGAATGGAGGTTCTGATGTCTAACAAGCCTTCGATGAGCCCAAAAGTGAGCGTACCTAAAGCCAAGCCTAATTTTTCTGCTAAGTCATAGAAGCTGAAGTAAGAGGTGAGGTCCTTGGTTTCAGGTAACAATTTAGAATAAGTGGATCTAGATAAAGATTGAATCCCGCCCATTACCAAGCCCACGCCGGCTGCGGCAATAAAGAATTGCCAAGGATACCATACAAATTGGTACACGTAAATGCACAGCCCAATCCAAATGACAATAGCACCACCGAGGGCCTTGAAATTGCCAATTTTTTTAGAGATAAAAGACATCAGGTAGGCGCCGCCAATTCCGATAAACTGAATAATGAGGATCGAAATGATGAGGTCTTGCTGTTTGATGCCAATCACTTCCTTGTTGGCAAAAGCCACTGCCATTACCATGATGGTTTGCACGGCCATGTTGAACATGAAATATGAGCCTAAGTATCCTTTGAGTGTTTTGTTCTGCCTGATTTGCTTCCAGACACCGTAAACCTCCGAATAACCTTTTCGAATGAGGTTTTTGCTGTCTTTTTGCGTGGCACTCGTCTTGGGTAGTCTCGAAAAAGAGAAGGTAGCAAAGGCAATCCACCAAAGGCTCACTAAAGGAAAAGCCCAGCGAATAGGGAGCACTTTTGTAAACACAGTCAGTATCAAAATGATGATCAGTAGGGTTGAGCTCCCTAAATAACCCATTGAGAAGCCGCGCGCCGAAACGCGGTCGTGGTCTTTGGCTTCGGCGATATCGGGCAAATAAGCGTTGTAGTAAACCAAACTGGCCCAAAAGCCGATGGAACCAAAAAACAAGGGCAAGATGCTCCAATTGATTATAAACGGGCTGTCCTCGGCCGGAGGTGCATGAAAAAAGTAGAGTAGTCCGCTCGAAATGGCACCCATGTAGCAAAAAAACTGCATGAAAAGTTTGCGCTTTCCGCCCGCATCGGCAATGCCTGATAAAAGCGGGGTCATGAGCGCAACTAAAATATAGGACAAGCAAATGACATAGGCGTAGAATTCGGTGTTGTGGAATTCGCGTCCTAGGAAGCTAACGGTGTCGTAGACCGTACGGCCAGCCTCATTTTTGATACTTGTTTGGGTCTCGTAAAGTATCGGAAATATAGCCGAACTGATGATCAGCGGATATACTGAATTGGCCCAGTCGTAAAATACCCATCCGGTGATGGTGCGTTTATTCCCTTTTTGCTGCATGATTCAAAATTAGGGAAATATCTTTAGTGTTGGATGTTGAGCTCGTATTTCACTAATAAACCGGGAAGTTGGGCAAACTGAATTTTTGCGCCTTTCATGGAATTGAATTCGGGATCTAAGGTCAATTCAGTTACACCAGTTAAATCAGCTCTGCTGAGGTCACTTCTTTCAAAGTGGGCGCTCAGTAAGTGAGAGCCTTCAAAGGAAACGCCCATTGCTTTTACTTCTGTGAATTCGACGCCTTCTAAATCGCAGTTCAAAAACTTGCAGTTTTGAAGGTTCATTTGGTAAAAGCTCGCATGTTTGAGCAGGCAATTGTCGAATTGACAGGAAAAGCCAAAAGCATTCGCGTATTCAAAATGCAGTCCTAATAATTTACAATTGTAGAACGAAACACCATTCAGTACAGTATCTACCAAGCTAGAATTGGATAAATTGCATTCTTCAAAGGTGCAATCTAAAAATTTGGATTGGCTTACTTTAACGGCCGTGAAATCTAAACCAATGAATCGACATGCTTCATAACTAGATTTTTCTTGAAAATCTTTAACGTCTGTCAGTTCGATATCGTAAAAATCTTGTCTCATTCGAGGCCTGCCAGATACGGTTTTAAATAGGTAAATGGTTCGTTGAGCTGCCCTTCCAAGGTGGTTTGGGTGCCTCGGTAAATGATTTGATCAGGGTCTGGACCTAATAAAACAGGAAAGACATTCTTGAGCAATTCCGAGCCAAAGTCTTCGGCGGCATCTTTGGAGAGTTCGCACGGCAGGTTGTCTACGGCCATAACGGCAATAGCTCCCGGTTGCAGCATGTCTACTTCTGTGCCCGTTTTTGGGTCATAGCCGTACATTGAGGCACCAATTTTACTTGGGCGAATGGTACAGGCGATGGGGCCGTCGATGTCGCAAGAAACGTCGGCAACTACTTGTAGTGCGTTGGTTGGGTCTTGCAGCATTTGATGGGTCAAGATAAACGGAGATTTCGAAGACCAAAAATGACAAGGAATGTACACATTGCTCTTTTCTGCGAAGGCCCCAAAATTGCTTTGATACAATTCGGGTTGGGTGTAAAATTCTTTCTTGTCAAAACCTGCATCGGACTTTCTGCAGAAGTATTGATGGGTATCTAAGTGTGTAAAAACAGCTTCTTGGTGTTGTTGTTGAAGATAGGCTTCTGGATCAACTTCTTTGATGGGGAGCAGTTTGACAATTTCTCTGGCGCCATTGCCAACACGACCGAAGCCGGTAAGAACCAATTTAAAATCAGCTGGCAAAACAACCTTTTTCAATTCTTCTTCTACCTCTTTGCGGTCTGCACATAGGTGTGCGGGTTTGATGCTGTAAGCACCCGTTTTGAGCCCATAGGTGAGAAAAGCGTTGTAGGCACCCACCACGCCGGCATAACGACCAAAGCCAATAATGCGTTTGTTGTTGGCGTCTTTGAGTACTTCGTAGTCAATGAGGCGGATTTTCTTGTCTAAGATTTCTTGTAAAAGCCCTCTGTTGTAGGGTTGCTTTTTGAAGGTATGCGAAAAGAATAAATACGTTTTATGCGGAATCAATTGCGCTGTTGGCACTTCTTTCACGCCGAGTAGGATGTCGCAATGGCTGAGGTCTTCTTGAACGCTAAGGCCAAGTTCGGTGTATTGTGCATCTGTAAAACAGCGAATGGGGCTGGTTTGAACCGTCACCTTCACATTCGGATATTGCTTTTCTAATTGCTGGCATTGCGCGGGGCTCAACGGCACCCGAAAATCAGGTGGGGTTTTGCCTTCGCGGATAATACCAATATGAATAGTAGACATGTTGTTGCTGTTGAAGTTGATGGAAATAAAAAATTAGCTCAGGTAGTTGTCAATGAACTCGCGCACGCAAGCCCCGCCACCTTTGCGGCTCAAGACAATATCTGAAATGCTTTTAATCGAGGCCACAGCAGACGCTGGGCAAACTGCCAAGCCAACGGCTTTCATTACTTCGGTGTCGTTGCGGTCGTCGCCGATGAAGGCTACCTCTTTGGGAGATATGTTCATTTCCTTACACCAATTTTCGAGGATGCTCAGTTTGGGTTCGCGGCCCACGTATACGCGCTCGATACCTAAAAGTGCGGCGCGGTCTTGCACCATGTGTTCGGTAAAACCAGAAGAAATGATGCCGAGCTCAAGTTTCTTACTTTTGCTGAGCTCGAGCAATGCAAGGCCGTC
This sequence comes from Cryomorphaceae bacterium, assembly GCA_027490665.1. Taxonomy (GTDB): domain Bacteria; phylum Bacteroidota; class Bacteroidia; order Flavobacteriales_D; family Crocinitomicaceae; genus UBA952. Next base: position 6,049 of record JAIXXP010000063.1, read on the forward strand.
GTGGGTGTTGTAGCGCTTCATTTGATCGCCTTTTTCACTGACGTACATGCCGCCATCGGTTAAAACGCCATCGACGTCTAGGATGAGCATTTTGAGTCCTTTGATTTTTTTATCGAGGCTGGCTTGAGAAAACAATGGTTTGAACAACAAAGCCTGGAGGTCGATTTCGTATTCTTCGCAAATGGCCTCTAAATCGAAGACGGAAAGTTCAAAAACGTTGTCGGCGTCGAGGTCGGCTAAGAAATCGTCGAATTCGATGCCGTTTGCCTTGCAAAGACCTTTGATGTTGAGTTCAAGTAACATAGTTATACAATTTGATAGCCAACGCTTTGGGCTACTTTCTGAATATCTGAATGGAGCTTGCGGAATTCGTCGTAATTGAGTTGTTGTGAGGCATCAGATTTGGCCACTTTCGGGTTTGGATGCGCTTCGATGAGCAAGCCGTCGATGCCCATGGCCACACAAGCGCGTGCCAAAGGATTGACACCGTAGGCATAGCCCATGGCATGTGATGGATCCAGGATGATGGGCAAGTTGCTGTGTTCTTGCAACCACGCCACACCACACAAGTCTAGTGTAAAGCGCGTGCCTGTTTCAAAAGTGCGGATACCGCGCTCGCAGAGCACAACATTTTCGTTTCCGCCAGAAAGCACAAACTCCGCAGCCTGTACAAATTCTTGAAGGGTAGTGCCAAAACCGCGCTTGATGAGCACAGGTTTTTTGATTTTGGCACAAGCGCGCAATATGCCTTGGTCGTACATGGCTTTCGCGCCCACCTGAATGATATCGGTGTGCTCGATGATTTCATCGATGTGTGTGGCGTCCCTAGCCTCAGTAATGACGTTTAAGCCGTAGTCTTGGCGCATTTTGGCCAAAAGTTGCAAGCCTTCTAAACCCATACCTTGAAAAGAGTAGGGGCTGGTGCGCGGTTTGTAGGCGCCACCTCTGAGGGTGCTGAGGCCCATACTCACGAGTAATTCGGCTGAACCACGCAATTGTTCTTCAGATTCAACAGAACAAGGCCCGCCAATGAGGATGGTGTTGTTGGTTTGGCCGCCAATAGTGACATTACCGAACTTCACTTCGCGTTTTTGATCTTGGAACTTGCGCGACGCGAGTTGGATATCGTTGGCAAAAACCCAATGGTTTTGGGTGTAAGCTTGTAAAGCTTCCGGGACTTCTTTGACACCGCTTCCGGTGATGAGGTAGTCTTTTCCTAAATATAGGATGTGAAAAGCGTGGTGTGCGGCAGCAAGTGCAGCTGCGTTGGTGTTGTTTTTGAGTTCGATGATCATATTTCTGCTTTGATCAGGTTGGAGAATTGAACGATACCCTTGAGTTTTTGCGCGTCGTCGATGACGGGCAAGTAAAGTACTGCAAAGGGGCTGTTTTTGATGAGTTGCAAGAGTTCAACAACGCTTGCATCTTCATTGATACAAATAGGTTGAAGGTTGATGAGGCTCTTTGCATCGAGTGTATTTAAATCTAAACCGTTTGAAAGTTGTTTTAACAATGCTTTTCGGATGTCGGCACTAGAAACCAAACCGATGAATGTGTTGTGGGCATCTATGGCCATAGCCACTCCCATTTGGCCATCTTCTACTGTTTGCAGAACATTTTTTAAATCTAAATTTTCAATACTGAACTTCGGTGTTTCATGAAGTGGCGTCATGAAATCGGCTACTTTGAAGGCTGACCCAATGCTGCGTTTGGTGAGGTTCATAAGTGCATTGCCCACGCTGGCTTCTTTGAAGAGGTAAGACCCTGAAACCGCTGTGCTCACGCCCATTTGTCTTAAAATGAAGGAAACTTCTGGATTTACGCCGCCGTCGACATGAATAGATTTGTTAGGGTAGCGCTTTCTGAAGTTTCTGATTTTATCAAAATTAAGCCGGTCAAAAACGCCGCCAGATTGTCCTGGAATGGTCGCCATGATGAGGATAAAATCGAAATGTGCGTAGGCCTCAAAAGCTGAAATAGGCGTAGGGGTAATGAGGGCTAAACCTTTTTTACCTTGGATTTCTTTTGGAATTTGCAATTCACCTTGTAAATCTTCTACCTGAAAAGTGAGGTATTCTACTGGGTTTTCAAGGAGGTAGGAAAAATATTTTGAAGGGTCTGAGGTAATGATGTGTAAGTCGAGCGGAATAGTGCACCACTCTCGAATTTGTTTGATGTCGTCAAAAACACTGAGGTTGTCGTTGCAGTCTATGTGGAGGAGGTCTACCTGATGGGCTACCAGGTCAGCAATAACAGCTTGCAGAGGGCGGGCTGCGTCGGAATAAATTGATGCTGAAATTTTCATGGTAGACACAAAAAAAGATGGGGTAAGCTACTTTTATCGCACCGCTACAACCTCATACCTTTGCTACATTCCTGTCCTGGAGGATTCAGAGGGAGCTGGTCGTAAAAGACTTACCCCAATGCAAAAATACTAAATTCTTGCGATTTTAAGCAATAATTGCGCGGTTCAATAAAGAAATCATGGCTAAACTCACAATAAAGAGCTGGGTGGCAGTTTCTTCTGAGAGGGCAGATCCGTCTTCATCTTCTTCAGAAACTTCCATCGCCATGAATTGGGCCAAGAATGGTTGGTCACAGAAAGATTCAATGATTTCTTCGTCTTCGCTTTCAAAATATTGATCGAGCATGTCAAAGAAAGGCTCTTCAAGTGCATCGATGTCTTCTTCGGTAATAGTTCTTAGCTCCACACCCTCTTGTTTGAAAGCTTCCAATACCAAACAGAAATAATAAATCAGTAAACCTTCGAGGTCTTCGTTTTTGTATTCTTCTGGTGCTGTCATGACATAACCCAATAGGGCTTCTTGGGCGTCGGCATAGCGCTCTGTAATGTTTTCGAGTTGTTCGTCGGTGAGGTTGTCCACCACCTCAATGGCCTTTTCGATGGCCGCTAAAGAAACTTGTTTCATAGAATAATTTTGGCAAAGGTAGTTTATTTCTCGCTTTTCATTCTGTGTAACTTGGGCTACAAATCAAAATGTAACAAGTTCTTAACTTTGTACTCGAAATGAAAAAGATACTCCGAACTGAAAAATATTTCACAGGTGTGGGCTACTTGATTGGCGCCATCCTTGGATATGTTTATTTCAGACTCTTCCCTTGTACAACAGGTTGCGCGCTACGAAGTACGCCCTACGCCACGGTACTCATGGGTTTGTTAATAGGAGGCGCCATTTTTCAATTTATTTTCGAAATTATCAACCCAAAAAATAAAAAAGATGTCAAAAACAATCATTGATGTGCGCACGCACGCCGAATTTGCTGGTGGCCATGTTGCCGGATCCATCAATATTCCACACCAAGTAATCACTGCACATATCGACGAAATCAAAGCGATGTCGCAGCCGATTATTTTTTGCTGTGCTTCTGGCAACCGCTCTGGTCAGGCTACCCAGTACTTTCAATCGTTAGGTGTCGACTGCGAAAACGGTGGTTCTTGGCTAGATGTCAATTACCAAGTTTCTCAAAACTAAGCCATGTCTTTATTAAAGAAATTATTTGGCGGCACTAGCGTGAATTTCGCTGAACTCGTCAAGCAAGGTGCTATGATCATCGATGTACGTAGCCCTGCAGAATTCAAAGGCGGCCATGTCAAAGGGGCGGTGAATATGCCGTTACAGTCTCTGCAAGCAAACATGAGCAAGATTCCCAAAAACAAAGCCATCATTACTTGTTGCGCGTCAG
>JAIXXP010000064.1 GCA_027490665.1 Cryomorphaceae bacterium
ATGTTGAGGTCAATGAATACATGCTTTTTAACTTTCCAATGACAATTGGCGCGCATCAGCTAAGCTTGGAAAAAATCCCGGTGACAATGGAGGAATATTGGTTCAATGCCTATTTCGACGGTAATTTAGGGCAAGACGTATTTATGAAATTCAATAGCCTTATCATTAACTTTGAAAACATGTACATTGACTTTGAGTAATGAACAACACCATCTATATTAATTCAGAAAGAAAAGTAAGCAAGGCCCTCTGCCACTTTCAGGTTTTTCGTAACTTCATTCAATGAAGCTACTGCTGTTCTTTGTGCTCCTCTTTTTCAACTTTTCTGCTATCGCACAAGCTGACACGGAAATCAAGCTTTCTAAAAGCATACCACAAACACGAATGGGGCAATGGACTGTTGGTGATTACACTGTTTTGATCTCCCTGGACACAATTGCAGTGATGTTGAGAAAAGAACAAGAAAGCATGATCAATGCCATTGCCTATTACGGTGATCAAGACTCGAATTTAGTGAACTATTACAAAGCTTCTGCAAAACGCTACGACATCGCCGCCACACAACTTGAACATGCAAAAAATGGACTTGATTTACAGACGCTCATTATCTATCAAGGACGTGAAGACAGCACTCAAAATAGAGGGCATTCGCGTTTTTTAAGAGAACAAATCGATCACTTTGTACAGCGCGGAAACGCAATCGTTTACTACCAAGGGAAGCGGATATTTACTTTATGTAGAAGTGCTGAACCAAGCAATCAAGGACGCATGGAAACACCTGGCGATATTTTGAACCATGGTTATGAAATCAGAACCTTTTACGACGTTCCTGAAAATCTCCTTTTCTATGAATATTACCACTTAGGATGGTAATATTCGTTATATATGAAACAAACATTCCAAATGACCAAACTCCACTTTTCCTTTCAAGCCTTCCTAGCTGTTTTACTCGTATTTGTAGCACACAACACCTGGAGTCAAAAACACACTCTAGACCTCAAAGGCGGGCTCAGTTGGTGCGACCAAACAGGTGATCTTTTCAATAATACCGATCCACTAGTAAGAGGCACTTATGGCTTGAATTACCACTTTCAATTCAAAAATCGAATGCAAATTGGTGCCGGGCTCATGCAGACGCAAACTGGGTTTAATGCCCCAATTGTTTTTACAGATGTCAATGGAAACCAAATTGGTACCGCCTCTACATCTACTTCCTATGCCTTCAATTACCTATCAGTTCCTGTGCGCATCGGTTTTCAAACGGGCAACAAATTTTTCTTTTACGGCAATTTAGGGCTTAGCGCATCTGTTCTGACCAATGCTGAGATAACTTCGCCAATTCTCAATGAAAATTTAGAAGTAATTGGCGAAGACAAATTCGATCTTTCTGACAAAGTAGCCCCTTTTGAATTAGCGGGTTTTCTTGAAGTGGGCGGCGGCTATATGCTCAATGCACAATTGGGTGTATTTGCCGAAGGAAGCTTTTGTCATGGCTTTAGCTCCCTCACGAGTACCAATTTTTTTGCTGACAATTCCTTTTCTGCTTATCGAACAAACTTGCTTTTGGGTTTGAAGTTTTATTGGAAGTAAGGATACTTCCTTATTTAGAAGTTTAGATGCTACGTTTGCGGTGTAAATTCACTAATTTTACCGCATATTATGCGGTGATAAATGTATATTCATGAAATTAAAAGTTGGACTGATTTTACATGGAATAATGAAAAGTTATCCCCCATACTTGCCGCTGTGCGTTATCTTCAAGGGCGATTGTTGGGCAGAATGGAAAGCTTGGGTTTTGATTTTACGGATCAGGCTACTTTAGAATCGCTTATTTTAGATGTTGTTGATACGTCGAGAATAGAGGGAGAAATATTAAATACAGAACACGTACGTTAAAAAAAAAAAAAAAAATTAGGGCTCGAACATTCAGAATTTATTCGGACACCCCGACATATTGACGGAATTGTAGATGTAATTCTTGACGCAACACAAAATTTCAAGCAACCCTTAACCAAAGAGCGACTACTTGGCTGGCATCATTCTCTTTTTCAAAGTGGCTATAGTGGCTTCACACCTATCGATATTGCGCAATATCGTTTAGGCGGAATGAAAGTTGTATCCGGTAATTTTGGGAAAGAAAAAATCCATTTTATTGCACCTTCGGCAGAGAAAGTGCCACTTGAAATGGATAGTTTTCTTGAGTGGCTAAATAACGATCAAGAGCATGACCTCGTACTCAAAGCACTTATAGCTCATTTTTGGTTTGTGACTATTCATCCTTTTGATGACGGAAATGGAAGAATTGCAAGAGCAATTTTAGATATGGTTCTGACGAGGAGTGATCAAAGCAAAATTCGCTTCTATAGTTTATCGAATCAGATTTTTAAGGAACATAAGGATTATAATAAAATTATTGAAACCACTCAAAAAGGCGATCGTGATATCACTTTATATCTTGAATGGTTTTTAGGATGTTTTCAAAGGGCTCTCTTGGCTAGTGAGCAAAATTTAGAACTAATTTTGGACAAAGCACAATTTTGGGATATTCATCGTGCAACAACTGTGAATGTCAGACAACGGTTTGTGCTCAATTTTATGTACGATCATTATACAAAAGAACTGGGTTATCTTAGAACCTCAACTTATGCCAAACTAGTCAAAACGTCCAATGATACAGCACTTAGAGATTTACAAGATTTAGTTGCAAAAGGAATGATGCATACCGAGGGAACCGGAAAGAAAACCAATTATTTAGTAATGAGTCCAAAAAACATCAGGATTCCTAAAATTATTGAAGCAAAAAGAAAAAAATGATGAAAAAACTGCTCTACCTCACACTTGGGCTTACCCTACTCACCAAACTCCACGCCCAACAAGTCAAACCCATCTTTAAAGAAGGTCAAGCGCAAATTGTGCCCGAATTCAGTACACCTTCTGAATGGATCAAAGAAGAGTTATGGGTGCAGACCAACTTTGACAGCGATGCAAATGGCAAGCTAGACCGCATGCATGTATTCTTGACGCGCCCGCTACAAACCAATACGCAAGGCCTCAAATTGCCCGTGATCTATATGTCAAGTCCGTACTTTGCCGGCACAGGTGGCGATTCAAAAAGCTTTTTTTGGGATGTAAAGCACGAAATCGGGCAAACGCCTCCACCGCATGAACACGCCGTAGCCAAACGCAAAGAAAACCGACCTTTAGACGCTTATTTTCAGGACCTTACTTGGGTCAAAAGAGGTTATATTACTGTTTATTCTTCATCGCCTGGCACAGGTTTTTCTGACGGAGTGCCAACAATTGGTGGTGAAAACGAAAAATTGGCACCAGCAGCCGTCATTGATTGGCTCTGTGGCCGAGCTACAGGCTACACCACACGCACCGGAATGGATACCGTAAGTGCTTTTTGGTCAACCGGAAAAGTGGGCATGATGGGCACTTCCTACAATGGCACCTTGTGCTTGGCTGCGGCGTGCACCGGTGTAAAAGGTTTGGAAGCAATCATTCCAAACGCGCCTGTTAGTTCTTGGTATTTATATTACCGCTCCAACGGCTTGGTGCGTTCACCTGGCGGTTATTTGGGCGAAGACACCGATATCTTATACGATTTTGTACACAGCGGCGACCCTCAAAACCGAGCGCACAACGATGCCATTGTTCGAGACAAAATTTTAGTGCCAGGCCAAGATAGAATTACCGGCGACTACAATGATTTTTGGGCATCCAGAGACTACCTCAGCCAAATGGATAGCATGAAAGCAGCGTTGTTTATGTGTCATGGTTTCGAAGACTGGAACGTGATGGCAGAACACAGCTTTCGTTTTTACGAACAAGCCAAAAAAATGGGCCTGCCTGCCAAAATTTACTACAACCAATTAGGGCACGGATATCCACCGCCACTTTGGATGATGAACAAATGGTTTACCAAATATTTACATGGGGTAAACAACGGTGTCGAAAGACTTGCCGACGCTTGGATTGTTCCAAAAGGTGAAGAAGACGCGCACCCTCAAAGTGCATTTCCGGATCCGAAAGCCAAAGCCTTGCGTTTGTATCCGCAGTCAACAACAGTAAATACAGGAACGCTGACAACTATAAAAGGTGAAGCAAAATCTCTGACCTTGACCGACGATGCCAGCCTCACTGCTCTGCAACTCATTTCGCCTAAAAATGCCAATAACAGACTCTTGTTTTGGGGCAAAAGCCTAGAACAACCCTTACACCTTTCCGGAACTAGCCGCATTCATGTGCAGGTAGCGAGTAGTAAAGCAGCTGCCAACCTTTCGGTCTACCTTATTGCAGTGCCACAAAACTACGACCCTAAGAAAATCAAAATGGAAGATATACTTGTGAACCGAGCTTGGGCCGATCCTCAAAATTATAGTTCTCTAGAAAAAGGAGAAGCACTGCAGCCTGGCAAATTCTACGACCTTACTTTCAATTTTCAACCCGATGATCAAGTTATTCCGCGTGGATACCAACTCGGATTGCTCATCTTTTCGAGCGACAAAGAGTTTACACTCCAACCCAAAAAAGGAACTCAATTGACCCTAAACCTCGGTGAAACGTGGATAGAGTTGATGGCAGTGCAGTAAGGAATTCAATTAGTTCTTCACAAAGCCTCTTCTGGCCAACTTGTTGTCAACGGTATGCAACATATAGAAGCCTGCAGGGAGTATGGATACATCAAAAGTATTGTTACCTATGCTTTTGAATTCATAAGATTTTCCACTTAAATCAGTTACTTGAACAATTTCGAATGCGGTTTCACTTAAAATACGCAACTCATTTTGAACTGGGTTTTCAAAAACAATGTCAAGACCTAATTCATCAAGACCAGCGCCAGGGCCAAACTTGACTACATTGCCTAGTAGCACAGTACAGCTCGAGTCGTAGATTTGATAATTGATGAGTCCTTTTGTGATATCGTCATAGCCGTCAATAAGGTAGGCTTCAATTTGAGCGGAATCGAGATCACAGAAACAATTACTGAAAAGCGAATAGTTCATGTTCGTATTGTTGTTCACCGCAAAATTGACATTGCCACAAATTTCGTTGTCATAGATCGCAGGGCTGTCTTGTACGCTCGTTACATTAGAGATGAGTAGGCCGCCTATGTTGTTATTGATTTGGTTATTGTGGATTTCAGCATCGACACACGCTTCAATAGCGAGTTCGTTGTAGAAAAATTCGTTGTTGAGGATTTCACAGTAATAAGCCTGTTGAATGGCGGCAGCGTTGTCCGAAAAAACGCAATTCTCAACTCTTCCGTTGTTCGGATAATTGATAGCCAAACCATTATTGAGGAACTCACAAGCTGAAATAACGATAGAATCTACCGAATTTGCCAAAAAGGAGAGACCAATTTGGTTGTCGACGAAACTACAATTACTCATAGCAAATGCACTAGCATAGAGATACAATGAGGTAGTGTTGTCTTTAAAAAGGCAGTTATTGATATTGAAATTGGCCCAGCCGTAAACCCCTACTTCATTATCAATAAATTCACAACCCGACAAATTGAGGTTGGTACCTACCGTAACCGCTTGAAAACAACGTATGAATTTGCTATTGGTATAGGAAAGGGTTGTTGGAATCGTTTCGTAAGATAAAGGGAAATAGGCATTTGAAATCTCGATGCGGTCTGCATTCAAAACGCCCCCTTGTGAGCTCGTACAAACAAAACCTTGCCAAGCCACAGTGCTTGTGGTGTCGTATAATGCATGAATTTTGATAGGTTGAGCATCCGTGCCGATACAATTAATGGTGCCGCGCGTCTCGATGTAGATGTTAGAATTGTTCTGATTATTGATACGGATTTCTACACCTGGCTGGATATTGAGCGTTACCCCGGGGAAAACCACAACCGGGCCATTGACAATGTAAGGGCTCCCGGCTAAAGACCAAGTTGCGTTTTGGTAAATACCACCAGACACATTTGTTTGGGCGAAAGAGAAGAATGAAACGATATGAAAGAGAACTGTAAAAAGTGCTATTTTGGACATAATTTATTGTTTCTATACGAAACAAGCGCAGGACTTATTTGTTTTAAGAAATATCAACTAGAATATTAAAAGAAATTGTCGCATGCATAAGCAACTCTCCATTGCTTGGATTTTAATCCTGCCTCTCCTCATTTCTAACTCCCTCTTCGGGCAAACATCATTCACACCAAATTGCGACCCGACAGGGAATTGGATATTATTCGCCAATTACGATGGCGGCAATCTCAATATTGTCGTGGATCAGAACATTCCAAACCTGAAAATTGGCATCTGCACTTATGAGCCTGTTAACGTAACGTTTAGCGGCCCATTTGTCAATACCGTAACGGAAGTATTGTATGCGGGCTTCAATTCTGCTCAAAACAACAACAATTGTAGCTTCCCCATTACGACCTCAAGCTTTACAGGCATCAACCCAGCCATACTTACGGTGAATGTAGCGCCACCCGTCACCATTATTAGCCCGCCAAACCCCAATTACTTTAATATTCCTAATGGTTGGAACAACGGTATCATTTGCCTCTACAGCTGCAACGTGGCGGCTAACCAAGGCGGCTGTAATACTGTAGACCAAGTATTGGCCTATTTTCAAAACCAATTTGGCGGAGTACTAAGGGGCTTAAATGTACAGTATCCTTGTTGGGATAGCGGTACCAACTACACCGTGAGCGCCCAAACCGGCAATTGTTGCGGCGCATGTGTGCCAGACGCAGTGAGTGTCAATCAGACTGTTTGCAACGATCAATTTCCGTATGCATGGAACGGTCTTACCTTCAACGGCCCAGGAACCCAAAGCGTAACACTTACCAATGCCAGTGGCTGTGATTCTGTTGTTACCTTAGATTTAGCGGTTAGTCAAAATTCAATCGGAACCGACATACAAAGCGCTTGTGAAAGCTACACGTGGATAGACGGCAACACCTACACGAGCTCCACAAATACCCCTGTTTATACAATTGTCGGCGGTAACGTGAACGGCTGCGATAGCACGGTCAATTTGAATTTAACGATCAATCAAGCGAGTTCCAATACCATTGATATCAATTCTTGCGGGCCATATTTCGCAGCAAACGGGCAAACCTACACCGAAAGCGCCAACTTCTCATACATCATTCAAAACACGAACGGCTGCGATAGCACCATTACAGTTAATCTGACCATATCCCCAACGCCTACCGCGGCGTTCAGCAGCTCGCCGGCACTACTCGAATTCGGCATGACCGAAATTCAAATGATTGATCAGTCTGTGGGGCAAATCAGTTCCTGGAACTGGACCTACACTTCGGCAAACGGAGCCATTCAAACGAGCACTTTGCAAAATCCGCTTTTCACTATACCTAGCAACACCAGCGGCAATCAAACTTTTCAATTGGTGGTGAGTACCGACCAAGGCTGTACCAATGAAATCACGAGTATTTTGAACATCATTGAAGACGCCGCGCTATACATTCCCAATACCTTTAGCCCTGATGGCAATGCTTTCAACAATGTTTTCAAAGTAGAGGGCCGAAACATTGATCCAAATCGCTTTGAACTCACTATTTACAACCGTTGGGGAGAACTCATTTTCACAAGCCTTGACCCCGCGGTCGGTTGGGATGGAGCCGTTGCCAATAAAGGTGTAGCGCCAATCGGCACGTATACCTATCAGGTCTCTTATCGGTTTGTCAATTCAAACGAAAGCGAAACAGTTAATGGGCATTTGAATTTGATCCGGTAATTTCCAACCTTACTCAACAAGCAACTTCTCTGAAAATATTTCTTGTCCATTGGACGCCTTTATGAGGTAACACCCTTTAGAAAGTGCCTCCAAGGAGATGGTTTCATTCGAAAGACCTTGCATATTTTTCTGAAGTACCACTTGCCCCATTGAATTATAGATTTCAAGCCTATATGGCGATTGGAATTGACTTTCTAATGTAATCATTTCGCTTGCTGGATTAGGAGAAATACGGATCCATTTTCCTTCTGGAATTATTTCGGAATGGACGCCAACTGAACTCGTCTGACAAACAAATTGCTCAGAAGAATTATACAGCGCTTGAATGCTACCCGCAATATTCCAGACATCTTGTACATTTTGCAAGCGCGACCCTACTCTGCTATAGATAAAAGCATAGTCCGAGCAAATTTTGGTGCCTGGTCTGAATGTTGGTTCATAGATAGTAATCATGCCGCGTCTGTCAGCTGAAGGTAATCCGAGCGCTTCTTCACTCCAACCATTCGGGTTATTTGGATTATCTGGTAAAATGAAATCGGTCACTTGATTGGTGAGCGGATTCACCCACGGTGTTGAATCGGCCCATTGGCTATTCATCAATAGCCACAAAGAAGTATCACCATTGGCAAAATAATCTTGGCCAGTAGTAAACGCTACACCACTTTTCAAAGGATGAGATAAACTCACCAAAGCTTGGCATGGTGGATTGGGGCCATAGCCGTAAGCACCACCATCTGATTCATCGAAGTCATCTCCGTTGTAGGCAAACAGCATATTTCTATCGGGTGAACATCCAAGACGATCATCAGCGAAATGACCAATGTCATAATCAATATAAACTGCTTGATGGTAATTCATGAAGTTGATATTGCTTCTATTAAAGACCTGCACATTCATAAAAGTGGTATTGTTGAGATAGTTTCCAGTACTGAACTGGTAAAACATCGCATGTAATTCAATGCGCATTTGATTGCCATCGGGCATATACGATTCATCGTTCATGATAATATACACCGCTTCATCGCCGCGGATATTTGGGTAATCACCCAAAACGGGTTCATAAATGCCATTCTGATTGAGGTCAATAAAAGGTGCCAACTGCTGCGCAACACCCATTGTTGCATCGCCATTTCCGGGCCATTTGAGAATCGAATTGGGAACGGTATATCCAACATTCTGATAATTTTGTTGGTGGAGTTCTATCTCTTCCGAACTCACCTTCCATAAGGCATTTTGATAAGCGCTGTTATAGGAAATAGATCCATAGAAAAATGGATCGGCAATAGGACCCGAGTGAAAACTACTCTCGCTGCCACCCAAACTATATTTTCGGCCCGAAAAGTAAATTTGCCCCATCGGGTCTTGCGCGCCAACGAGAAAACTTCCGGCAAAAATGCTATTGACGCTGTCACCTTTAGGAACTTCATAACCAGCTTGGGCCAAGGTTGGATTGGTGAAAAAACCACCTTCGTCGGTAAGGATACAACTTACGTTGTTGTGGTCTAATATCATTTGATTGGCAAATTGGGCATTGACCGCAGTATTGAAACACAAGGTGAAACCTAAAATGGCAAGCAAGGGTTGGCGTAAAATCTTTCTCATAGGAATGTTTTTGAGAAAGAACGGAGTGATTACGTTGGAGGGGTAGGCGCACCTCGGCAAAATAATTGAATGTTAAATCATATTCTTGCCGAAATAATTGCGTTTGATTCTTATTTCTTTTTTTCGTCTTTGCCCATAAAATCATTGATGGCAGCACCGAGCTCCTCCATGTCCTGGTTCAATTCAAATTTGAAAGATTCCCACTTTGTTTTGGAATCAAACTTGAAATTGTCAAGGCGCATTTTTAGGTCCGTATTTTTCCTATTCAAATCATCTACTTTTTTCTCATAGTCTGCTTTTGCTTCCTCTTTTTGGGTTTTCACTCTTGCTTTAAATTCTGCTATTTTCAACTCATTTGCTGCAATTTTTTCTTCGGATGTTTTTCTGTATTCAGTCATTTCTTTCTCGTATTCTTGTTTAGCAATTCTCAATTCCTTTTTAGATTGTTTTTCGTTGTCTTGCGCTTTTTGAAGATTTTCTGCAGGTGTTGTACAACTCGTAAAGAGAGCACCTACCATTAGCATTGCTGCCACACTCATTTTCATATAACTAACCATGTCTTTTATTTTTAAACATAACACCATTGTTATGCCATGACAAAGGTCTTGAAACACTGTTTGCTTTTATTGCATTTTAATGATGAGGAATTGTAAGTTTCTTGCTTATATTATTCATAACATAGTTTAATGTCTGATCATAAATAAATAAGATGTATTGGCACGACCTTTGACTTTCAAAAGTCAAAATTTAAAAAATGAAACAACTCTTATTGATTACAGCATTTGCTGCTGGGGTGGCAAGTTGTACAGTGGTAAAGCCGCATCAGGTAGCGGTTAAAAGTAAATTAGGCAAGATTGACGAAAAGGTCCGAATGCCAGGTCCAGTGGGCTACAATCCATTTGTAACAAAAGTGGTTAAGGTCAATGTACGCACCATGAATTTATCTATCAAGGAGAATCTCCCATCAAAAGAAGGTTTAACAATTCTCTCCGAGAGCTCAATTCTGTATCATATCAAAGCCGAGGATGTGCCTAGAATAATCAAAGAAACCGGGCTCAATTACGAAGAGAACCTCATCTTGCCTGTATTCAGATCTGCAGCTTCTGACGTGTGCTCGCGTTACTACGCCAAAGACATGCACAGTGCCAAGCGCAACGAAATTGAGCAAGAAATTAGAAAAAGACTTGCCGAAGTTTGCGAAGAAAAAGGCTTTGTGATTGAAGCTGTTTTATTGAAAAGCATCAGCCTTCCACAAGGCCTTACGCGCTCGATTGAGGCCAAGCTAGAAGCCGAACAAGAAGCACTAAGAATGGAATTTGTACTCGACCGCCAGAAAAAAGAAATGGACCGCCAACTTATTGAAGCAGAAGGCGCTAAGAAAAATGCAATTATACAGGCCGAAGCCAAAGCACAAACCGCTATTCTCGAAGCCGAAGGACGCGCCAAAGGTATTGAAATTGAGGCCAAAGCCAACAAAGCCGCCAACGACATGCTCAATTCGAGTTTAACGCCAAACGTTTTGAAAATGAACCAAATTCAGGCCTTCATGAAGCTCTCGACCTCTCCAAATACCAAGACCATCATTACGGATGGCAAGGGTGGAGTCATCAATATGTTAGATGATAAGTGACCGAATAGCCTCCGCTAATTTTTCTTTGTTTTGTGGGCCAACACCCAAAGAGATATAGCGAATAACGCCCTCCTGATCGATGACAACGGAGGTGGGAAAACCATCTACAGCAAATTGATTGGCCACCTCCTTAGCATCGGGTACAACCTGATAGTTAAATGGCGTTTTCTTTAAAAACTTCTTCATCTGTTCGGCTTTATTCAGGCCCAAAGCGATGAAAACAACCTCTTCCTTTTGAAAATCATGAACCAACTCATTGAGTTCCGGAATTTCAGACACGCAAGGTTTGCACTCTACAAACCAAAAGTTTAATACGACAACTTTGCCTTTTAAATCTTCGAGTTTTAAGCTTTTGGCCTTCAAATCCTTTACTACAAAAGGAGGTGCTGGCAGATTTAATAATGGCGAAGTAGTTATTTCTGTCGGACCACTCATGTCCGGGCCACCACTCGCTTGCATTTGCTGCATCATTTTCAATTCTTCTGGCGTGGCTCGGCGCAGAACTAACGCCTTCACATTGGATGCATTGTCTAAATAAGGTTCTGGCATGTACTCCATGCTCATCATCATTTGTTGAAATGCTTGTTCAGTTAAACGCTCAAAATTTTCGTTATAAATAGGCATTTCTGCAGGATTCAGCATAAGTGGAGTGCCTGGTTTGATTTCATTCGGACCAGCAAGGTGCAAGCCTTCTAAAGCTTTTGGCATATTGTTTTGGGCTGTTATGCTCAGGTGAAGGATAGAGAGAAAAGTTAGGAAAAGGAATTTATTTTTCATTGTGAAGAAATTGAAAAAAGGTTGCTAAGCAATAATTGAAGTGTAACGAATGTAAGATAAATTATTAAAGATGTATGAAGACACTCCAACCAACCTTGTTGCTCATTCTAGCATGCTGTATGTGCAGCCCCTCTTTTTCGCAAGAAATCCTAGCAGATGAAATACAAATCGCTTGCGGTAACCGCTACTTTTCAGAAGTCGATGAGTACCGCCAAGCTGCGTTAGTGGTACGGGGAATATTCTGTGGAGATTCTTACATGTGGGCACCAATTAGCGAAGGCGATGCAATTCAAGAAATGGCCTACCATGGCGAAGAGTTGTTTACGGGTATATGTATAGACCTCGATTCCGCGGGCGTATTGATCGGACGCTACACTTTTCGAGATGGCCTCATTCAAAAACTTGAAGAGTTCCACGAAAATGGACAAGTCTATAAAATACTCAACTATAAAGATGGAATTCCAAATGGGCCAGGTATTCGCATCACCGAAAAAGGCGTACTTGATAGTTTCTTCTTTTTTGAACAAGGTGTCAGATGCGGCTCTTATTACCTCACTAGAGACCGCACAGATTGGGGCTTACCACCCTGCATAGAATACGGCGTTTACACCAATGGTGAATCTGCACAACTCACAAAACCTTGCTTTGAAAGGGAATAAAAAAAGCCCTAGAAAACTCTAGGGCTTTTGTACCTCGGGCCGGGATCGAACCGGCACTCCCGAAAGAACAGGATTTTGAATCCAGCGCGTCTACCAGTTCCGCCACCGAGGCATTCTTTTCGACTTTCAGGGATGCAAAGATACAAACAAAATAACTTTCTCGCAAATTATTCAAGTAGCCGTTATAAATTTTCATTTCGCGCTGTAACAAAGAAATTAACTTGGATTTTATTTTGAAATTCATTACATTTAGGCATAGCCAAAAGGGCACAAAATTCAGTATTCATTAAAACCTTGCACCATGAAACGCATCTTATACAAATGGGACAAATACAAGTTAGGACGTCGCTTACACTACCTTCAAAAAAGACTAAACCGCGCCGAAGAAAATGGATACCAAGAAAAGATCAATAACTACAATCGCTTGATCCGCGACGTTCAGGAAAAATTAAAACACATTAAGGAATAGATGGCCTAAGCTCATCAAGGAATGTATACTTCGTCTTGATTAATAAGCTCAATCCATTGGTCTACACTTTTGGAGTTTTCGATTGAAAATGAACCAGATTGTGTTCTGCGGAGTGCAATAAGTGTTGCTCCTGAATTGAGTCTGGTGCCAAAATCACTGGCAATGCTTCTGATGTAAGTGCCTTTACTACAGGTAATTTGAAAGTCTAGCTCAGGGAAGCGTGTGCTGTCTATGCTAAAGTCAAGAATTTCGATTTGGCTTTGCTTCATTTCTACTGTCTTCCCTGCGCGGGCAAAATCATAGGCGCGCTTGCCATCTATTTGTTTTGCCGAGTATATAGGAGGTGTTTGGAGTTGAACACCCATAAAAGAAGCGCGCGCGCTTTCGAGCAGTGCAGCATCGATGTGTGCGGTTTCGAAATTTTGATTGTATTCGGTTTCTAGATCGAATGAAGGGGTGGTTTTACCTACTAGAAAAGTCCCAGTATAGGTTTTGGTGTCGTTGGTGAGCCCCTCAATGAGTTTAGTGTGTTTGCCCAAACAAAGCACGAGTAAGCCAGTTGCTAAGGGGTCGAGTGTGCCTGCATGGCCAACTTTTACGTTTTTAACGCCCAACTTCTTTTTGAGGTTCCAGCGAATTTTATTGACCACGTCGAAGGAAGTCCAGTGGTAGGGTTTGTCGACTAAAATGGTGAGACCGTCTTGTATATCGAGCATTAGCCAGCCATTTGAAGGTCAACGCCCATAGCGAGCAAAATAAGTAAGGCCGCGCCAAGTGCAATTCGGTACCAACCAAAAGCTCTGAAACCTTTCTTTTGCAGAAATGAAATGAACGATTTGATGGCGAGGTAGGCCACGATAAATGCCACTACATTGCCTACTAATAATAACAGCCATTCATGGCCGGTAGATTGCAGGAGTAATTCTTTTTCGTCGTACATACTTTTGAGTGTGGCTGCACACATGGTAGGCACCGCTAAAAAGAAGGAAAATTCTGCAGCTGCTTTGCGAGTGAGTTTTTGGCTCAGGCCCCCGATAATAGTTGCTGCCGAACGCGACACACCGGGTATCATGGCGATGCTCTGAACCGTTCCAATAATGATGGCCGTTTTGAAATCGAGTGATTGCTTTTCTTTTTGGGTTTCGTTGTCGGCAAAAAAGCGGTCCACAAACAACAAAACAATGCCGCCAATTAGCAAAGACCACGCCACCACAGCTACATTTTCCAAAAGAGCATCGATGTGTTTTTTAGCTAACAAACCGATGATACCCGTAGGGATGAAAGCGGCGCCCAGCAACAAATAAAAACGAAAAGATTGTATGAATTTCTGAAAGTAAACCAACACCACAGAAAGAATGGCGCCAAATTGAATGGCGACTGTAAAAAGCTTAACGAAGTCATCGCTGGCATTGCCCATTAAAGTGGAGGCAATGATCATGTGGCCGGTTGACGAAATAGGCAAAAACTCAGTAAGGCCTTCGATGATGGCCAAAAGAATAGCGTCGAGAAAACTCATGGATTAGGCTTCGGTTTCGTCTTTTTTGTTGCGCTTCATGATCGCGTAGAAAATCACGATATAGCCCGCAACAATGAGCATTGGAGCAATGGTAATGCGAACTGAACTAAAAAGTTCATCTTCTTTAAAGACCTTCGGATTGTCTGAGCCACCGCCAATCATTAAAAGAAATCCAAGAATATTGATGGCCAGGCCAATATTTAGCCATTTGTAATTGGCAGGGTCGAAGCCGAAGTGTTTGATAGGGTCCTTCATAATTAATAAAGATCATCTAATTTCATACGAAGATACTTGTTTAAGGCAAACCACGTAGATAACATTGTAATAAATACGCCAATCACAAAGAGTAAACCGATGAGCAGCAAGAAGCTTTCAATGGTGTAAGCAATTTGAATGGTTTCTAGCAAATTGTTGAGTCCGTAAAAAACAGTTAGTAACAAGGCCAAACCAATGAGGGAAGACAAAAGCCCTTGAAACAGCGCTTGTCCTAAAAATGGCTTGCGGATATACATGGAGGTGGCTCCTACTAACTGCATGGTCTTGATGGTAAAGCGTTTGGAATACAAAGCCAAACGAATGGTGTTGTTGATCATGGCAACTGCAATAATGATCAAAAGGAGCGCAACTGCTAAAAATAAAATTGCAAACTGCTTGAATCCTAAATTGACGTTAGCTACACTCGATTTATCGTAGTTGACTTCGTCAATTTCATCCTTGAACCGACTCATTAACTTTCTTTTGATGCCTGCCATTCCAGATCGGCTGGCGTATTGCATTTTTGGCTTGATGCCAATAGTTGCTGGCAAAGGGTTTTCGGCATCAAACAGCGATAGCACTTCTTTTTCCACTTCGCTTTCACCTGCAAACTCTTGGATGGCGCGCTCCGGAGAAATAAAGAAAACGTCCGAAAATTCCGGCCAAGATTTGAGTTGTTCTTCTATTTGCTTGATATCGGCATCGTTGAGTTCAGATTTAAAAAAGATATCAGCTTGGATATTTTCTTTGGCTTGTTTTTCGATACTGCGCAATCCGAAAATGCCGCCCAATACCAACCCAATCATGAAAATAACCAAGGAAATTCCGATAACTGTAGAAACATAACCGGTACGAATACCGCGCTTGCTATAGATGTCTGCTTTATTTGCCATGATTCAAAAATAAGCGCAAGTTTGCAACGCCAAGACCCTCCCCCACTTTAGTTTTGAAGATTCGAATGTTTATTTAGTGTGATGGATTCATTTTGGCGTTGATAGTCCAGCCTATGACAGCTGCGCGTTGCTTGGCTTGCTGAGCTAATTCTCCTTCAAATAACTCGTCAATAGTTTGGTTAAAAAGCGCCTGCCAACGGTCAAAATGGACTTTTTCGAGCGGCATTTTCAGGTGTTTTTCGGTGACATTAGTGGTGTAACCTGCCTCAGACAAAAGCGCAAAACGCCAAAATTGCTCCATTTTGGGTAAATGCGCCGAGAAATCTAGTCTAGCAAAATATGGCGAAAGTAAAGTGTCTTGGAGTACTTTGTCATAGAACACCGAAACAAGTTGGTGGATGTCTTCAGCGGTTTCGAGTTGTTTCATAGTCAAATTTACTGCGATTTTTTGCGTACTTTAGTAACCTAATGTACAAACTATTATCATTCTTTTTAATAGGCTTTGCCTTACCTCATATTGTTTCTGCCCAATCCTATACGGGGCAGCAAAAGCCAACTGTTCACACCCAAAATAAAGGCGCCAACTGCCCGCCTCCCAACCACAGCACTTTCATGGAACTCAATAACGTGCGTGCTATGGTCCACACCGCGGGCAATTTATGGCAGATACCAAATCAAAACTATTCAATGTATGAGGTACCTAAAAACTCAGGTATCAATGCGCTCTTTACTGCTGCACTTTGGCTGGGAGGCACGGACGTCAACAACCAACTGAAACTAGCCGCCTTGCGCTATAGAAATGGACAAGACTACTGGACGGGGCCACTTTCAAAAGTATTCGCCGAAACCACCTACGACAACTGCTCTAAGTTCGACAAACATTTCATCTCGAGCCAAGATGAAATCCGCGAATTCAATGCCTGGTACGAAGCTGGTGTTTATGATATGCAGAACGGCACCAATACGCAAGGTGATCTTTTCCCGAACTATACCGTTCCAAAAATCATCAAAGAATGGCCTGCGCACGGTGATGTATCGCAAGGCCAAGACTACTACCTCGCTCCTTTCTTCGACTACAACAACGACGGCACCTACAACTGGCAAGACGGCGACTTTCCATGGTACGACATCAAAAAAACCAAAGATTGCAGCACCGATCGCAAAATCTCGCTCTACGGCGACCTCAACTACTGGTGGGTCATGAACGACAAGGGCAACATCCACACCGAAACCGGCGCCGACCCGATCGGAATGGAAATCAGGGCACAAGCCTTTGCTTTCGCTTCCAACGACGAAGTCAATAACATGACTTTCTACAACTACGAACTCATCAACCGCGGCACCCAAACGCTTTACAACACTTATTTCGGATTCTTTACCGACGGCGCGCTCGGCGACCCCTACGACGACTACGTGGGTTGCGATGTCAACCGAGGTTTAGGTTATTACTACAACGGCGACAACTACGACGGCGACAACTCCGGTTTCAAAGGCTACGGCTACTCACCGCCAGCAGTTGGTGTCGACTTCTTTGAGGGCCCGTACCAAGACAACGACGGCATAGACAACGCCTTTGGCATCTGGGATAACGAAGCACTAAATGGAATTGGCTACGGCGATGGCGTTGTAGACAACGAACGCTTTGGGATGCGCCGCTTTTTGTATTATTCCAACACTACAAATGGCGCTAACCCCAATCAGACCGACCCTGTCAACGCAGGAGATTACTACAATTACCTGCGCGGATTTTGGAAAGATGGCACCAAATTCGTTTATGGTGGTAGTGGCCATATCTCAGACCCTGAGGCAGATCCCAACATGCCCTGTGACTTCATGTTCCCGGGCAATACCGACCCACAAGGTTGGGGCACTGGCGGTAACCCGCAAGCCAACTGGACCGAACAAACCGCCAACAACACCCCCAACGACCGCCGTTTTGTGCAGTCAGCCGGGCCATTTATCCTGAAACCCGGAGCTGTCAACAACATTACAGTTGGCGTTGTTTGGGCGCGCTCCAGTAACGGCGACCCCTTTGCGTCGGTAGAAACGCTGCGCAGGGCCGATGACAAAGCACAAGCGCTTTTTGAAAACTGCTTTAAAGTGCTCGACGGACCGCACGCACCTGATGTGCAAACCCAAGAATTGGCCAATGAAGTGATCATCATGTTGTCCAATCCAGTGAATTCAAATAATTACAAAGAACAATACGAAGAATTCGATCCATTTATTGTAGCCTCAGACCCTAACGCCGACAAAACCTACAATTTCCAAGGTTACCAAATTTATCAGTTGGCCAATTCGAAAGTCTCGAGCTCAGAACTCCAAGACCCAGATCAAGCCCGTTTGGTGGCCCAATGCGATATCAAAGATGGCATCGGCAAAATCATCAATTTTGAATTCAGCGACGAGCTCGGCGCGTCCATTCCAGTTCAGCGCGTCAATGGCGAAGACAAGGGCATTCAGCACAGCTTCCGCGTTCAGACTGATCAATTTGCCCAAGGCGACAAAAAACTCGTCAATTTCAAGCGCTATTACTACATGGCTATTGCCTATGCGCACAACAATTTCAAAGAATACTCGCCCAACGACCCACTTTCTCTCGACGGCCAAAAGAAACGCTACATTGCCAGCCGCAAAGCTGCAGTTGGTGAAGTCAAACCCATTGAAGTGATCCCACACAACCCAATGCCGGAGGCAGGCGGCACAGCCCAACTCATCGCTTACGGTTCGTCGCCGCAAATTACGCGCCTCGACGGCTACGGTAATGGCAACAGAAGCTTAGAACTTACTGAAGCGAGCATGAAAACCATCTTAGC